>JAFZIU010000022.1 GCA_017554185.1 Spirochaetia bacterium | reverse complement strand
GTGCAGCAGCTGCAGCAGCAGCAGACGCACAGGTAAGCACAGGAAAGGGTTTCAGTAACTACCTGATCGTTCTTGGTCTTATCGAGTCTGTAGCCCTGTTCGTAATGGTATTCGTTATGGGTATCGTAGGCTGAGTTTTTCTAAACTTGGTACAAAAGCGGTCAGCAATGGCCGCTTTTTTTATTGGTTGCTTTTTTATAACTCTATGATACAATAGTACTGTTAAATTAAGGAGGAGCTATGAGCACTGTAAAGAAGGTCACCGACAGCATCATCTACGTCGGTGTCAACGACCACAAGATCGACCTGTTTGAAGGTCAGTATGATGTACCTAACGGAATGGCATACAATTCTTATGTCATCCTTGACGATAAAATCGCGGTGATGGACACCGTGGATATCAACTTTACCCACGACTGGCTGGACAACCTGGCCGAGGCCTTGGGCGGCAAGAGCCCCGACTACCTGATTGTGCAGCACATGGAGCCGGACCACTCCGCCAACATCCAGAACTTTGTGAACACCTACCCCAATGCAAAAGTGGTGGGCAATGCCAAGACATTTGCCATGATGGCACAGTTCTTCGGCACCAGCTTCGAGGATAAGCAGGTGGTGGTTGAGAACGGCGGTACACTTAGCCTTGGTAAGCATCAGCTTACATTTGTGTTTGCCCCCATGGTTCACTGGCCGGAGGTTATGGTAACCTATGATGCAACCGACAAGGTGCTTTTCTCTGCCGACGGCTTCGGCAAGTTCGGTGCCCTGGATGTTGAGGAGGAGTGGGCCTGCGAGGCGCGGCGCTACTATTTCGGCATCGTAGGCAAGTACGGTGCCCAGGTCCAGAAGCTGCTCCAGGTGGCAGCCACCTTGGACATCCAGAAGATATGCCCGCTCCACGGCCCAATCCTGACCGAGAACCTGGGCTACTACCTGGACCTCTACAACACATGGTCTTCCTACGGCATCGAGACCGACGGAATAGTAATTGCATACACCTCTGTCTACGGCAACACCAAGAAGGCCGTGGAGCTGCTGGCCGACAAGCTCAAGGCCAAGGGCTGCCCCAAGGTTGTGGTGAACGACCTGGCACGGTGCGACATGGCCGAGGCTGTGGAGGATGCGTTCCGCTACGGCAAGATAGTGCTGGCCACCACCACATACAATGCCGGCATCTTCCCTTGGATGCGGGAGTTCATCGACCACCTTACCGAGCGGAACTTCTCCAACAAGAAGGTGGCATTCATCGAGAACGGTACCTGGGCACCTATGGCCCACAAGGTCATGAAAGGCATGCTGGAAGGCTGCAAGAACCTGGTGTTCGCCGAGCCAACAGTTACCATCAAGTCGGCAATGACCGACGAGAACAAAGAGCAGCTTGAGGCCCTGGCAGACGACCTGTGCCAGGACTATATGGCACGCTCGCCGCAGACAGCCAAGAAGAACGACATGACAGCTCTCTTCCGCCTGGGCTACGGCCTCTATGTTGTAACCTGCAACGACGGCAAGAAAGACAACGGCCTTATCGTCAACACTGTGTCACAGGTCAGCGACAACAAGATCGCAGTCTGCATCAACAAGCGGAACTACTCCTGCCACGTAATCGAGCAGAGCAAGACACTCAACGTAAACTGCCTCTCGGTGGACGCACCGTTCGACATCTTCAAGCGGTTCGGTTTCCAGAGCGGACGTACAGTGGACAAGTTCCAGGGCATGGAGACTGCAAAGTCGGACAACGGCCTGCCGTTCCTCACCCAGTACATAAACGCAGTGCTCTCACTCAAGGTGGAGAACCAGGTGGACCTGGAATCCCACATCATGTTCATCTGTTCTGTAACCGAGGCACGTGTCACATCCGACAGGGCAACCATGACCTACACCTACTATCAGGAGAATGTAAAGCCAAAGCCACAGACCGAAGGCAAGAAGGGCTGGGTCTGCAAGATCTGCGGTTACATCTACGAAGGCGAGGTGCTGCCGGACGACTTTATCTGCCCATTATGCAAGCATGGTGCAGCTGATTTTGAGAAAATAAAATAAAGGAGCAAGATATGAAGTATATTTGTAACGTATGCGGTTGGGTTTACGAGGAAGCTCAGGGAGCTCCGGACAGCGGAATCAAGCCGGGAACAAAGTTCGAGGCACTGCCTGCTGATTTCGTGTGCCCAGTCTGCGGCGCTGGGAAAGACCAATTCAGTAAGCAATAAACATATTGCCCAGCAATAAGACATACCCGCTCGATTAGGTACGATCCTGCCGACAAGCAACGTCACCTACACTCGTTTCTTTTGGGTGTAGGTGACATGCTTATACCGGCAGTCCGTAATATCGACGGGTATGCCTTTTGCTGGGCATACGCTTATATAGCTATTTTAGTTGAAAAATATTATAAATTTTGCATTATTGCGTTTATTATTATTGCTGCATCCTCCAGCTGTGTGAATCCGAAACATTTTTTACCCAAATCCTTAATTGATGCTCCTATGTGATAAATATCGGTATTATCTAGTATCAGAAACCGGTCATGCATGGTTGATGTGTGTTTTATGGTCAGAGTAGGGTACTGGGTGTTGAATTTATCTATATCAAGCTGCTTGATAGGGGTATCCGGTCGGGTATAGATAGTCACATTTACACCGACGTTCTTTTGAGTCAGCCTGTCCAATACAGTTAAATCAATGTAATTGTCAATCAAAATGATTTCCTTCTTGGCTTTTTGAATCAGGCGCTGGAAGGTTGAGTAAGCATCGAAAATCTGCCCCTGAAAGAAGATATCTTGTTTATCCTTGATTTTGTACTTATCCATGAGGGTGAAAAGAGTATCTATTCTCTCATCACTTTCTTTCTGATGAAGATCTGATGCAAGTAGATGTTCTTTTATGGAATCTATTTCTGTGAATATCTTTGCATTATTCAGCAGGAATCTACGCATGGCAACAAATGCGTCCATTATTTTGATGCTTATTTGTACTGCAGTAGGACTTTTTAGCACAGAGGCAAGCATAGCAACTCCTTGCTCTGTAAATACATATGGAAGATATTTGGAGTATTTACCCCTTTTTCTTGAAGTCACAATTTGTGATTTCAAGTTTTCTAAGGTCACAAATTGTGACCTTAGACAGTCTTCAGCATTATTCTGTTCTGTTTTAGTCAATTGAAACATAAACCGCTCTGGAAAGCGTTCAATGTTTCTTTTAACCGCCTGATTAAGTACTTTTGTCTCTACACCGTATAATTCAGCCAGATCCCTATCCAGCATAACCTGTTGGCTTCTGATAACCAGTATCTTGTTCTCGATATTCAGTAAATCATTCATATAGTCCTCCTGAATGTTTTACTTGTATACACAACAAAAAAATCATTTTTGCTTCAACTTTTGAGAAAAAAGTTTGATTTTTTTTCAGGGGCAAAAAAAATCTCCGGCGGAAAGGCCGGAGATTGAATCACTTATTAAACAGATAAAATCAGATCTGGCAGGAAGCAACTGGTGTCACGCCGGCAGGCAGGGCCAGTGCATCTTTGGTCAGAGCCCACTTGAGGCTGCCGATGTAGCCCTTTGCAACTGCTGCGAAGTGGAGCATTACAATGCCCAGGTTCAGGTCGGTGTCGATTGCAGGGGTCAGCTTCTCTTTCTCGGCCAGGAGGTAGAGAGTATTGCCCTTGAGCAGGAACGAATAAGGCTGGAGGTTCAGGTAGCTTGGTGCCTTGGCTGCTGCGGAGAAGGACTCCCACAGGATATCCTCATAGAATCCGATGCGCTCATCAAGGCCTTCCTTGTTGCCGTATGTGTCGATGCTAAGAAGCTCGTCGATGCTCTTCTTCGGAGCAAAGTAATGATGCTTGTCAGAGATCTCGATGTTGGACATTGTGAAGATGTTCAGGTGGATCTTCTTGCGGGCACGCTCTGCAAGGCCGAATGCAGCAACTGCTGCCACTTTCTTGTCGGTTGTCAGCTTGAGTGCTGCCTTGATCTTGTCGCTGTCTGCGAATGTTAGCCAGCATGAGCCATAGCCCAGGTCCCGCAGCTTAAGGAGCAGGTCTTCCATAATGTATCCGGCGTTCAGGATTGCGCCCTCTTTATCTTCGCTGGTCAGCACCAGGTAATGTGGGGCACCTACCAGGAATTCGTTGTATCCGGCAGCTTTTTCCAGTGCATCCTTGGCATCGGCGCCAGTGATGATAAGGTCTGTCTTGATCTCTGGAATCAGGCGTGCAGCTTTTGTGTCATAGTATTCCTTGAGTGCAGCAATGTCTTTCTCTGCAATCTCTGCATTCTGGAAAACTTTATTTGAAACACGTTCTTCAATCAGTAAAGGATAATTCATTATGTAATACCTCCGTTCCTTTCTAACCATTATATATCATAAAAGTTTTTCTGTATAGAAGGGAAGGATGGGTTACTTCCGCCCTCCGGTCACATCGTAGGAATAGGATTTCTTATAATTCTGGAAAGGCCAGACTGTCACTGTCTTAAGTGCATTGTTGTAGATGACTGAATACTGTGTCATAGAGACTCCAGATACATTTGTGTGAGGATTCTGGACTGCGCTCCTCAGGCCTACCAGAGCCTCTTCTTCGCTCATTACAGTACGCATTTCTTCCCCCTGGGTATCCTTAAACCGTTCCACCTGGGCTGCAATAGTGACAAACCTGTGGTACCCGTGGCCGTATCCAAAGTGATATTGGGCATTCCCCTTGCTGTCGGTCATCATTACTGCTGCTTCCCTCAGCTTCCCGTCCCGGTATGCATCAGCTATATCATCACTTCCCAGATAGAAGTTAGTGATCACATCAGACTCGATTATAGACAGTATTCCATTCCGGCTCTCTGCAACAGCCCGGTTTCCCTGTGCGTCTGCTAAAAAGAAGTGACAACTTTGCCAGTCCGATGTTTTTACAGAGGATGTCCTGATCTCCTCAACTGCCTCTTCTACTGTGCTGCAGTCATCCAGGATGTAGCGGAGCAATATACTTGATCCCGCCGGTATTCTTGCCTCCTGTTCTCCTTCTTTAATATCTACACGGAGAATAGAGACACAGAGCCCTTTCTCGTTAACTCCATCCATACACTGATAGGGGAGTATAGCCACCATATCGGAAGTGAAGCCCGGCATATCAGGGCCCCCTTTGGACAAGAGAGGATTCTGAGTATCGCACCAGATGGCGTCGGCTACTGCAATAGATTCGTATTTTCCTTCAGGCTTGCAATGTAATATTATATTCAGTCCGGTAAGAGTTCTGTCCTCTTCGGAAACTCTGTGAGGATAATCGTAGTTCCGGCACACCAGGGGCTGACCTTCGGTGTTGTAGGTGAAGAATGTGGAGCATCCTGTGTCGAATTCAGTTATCTTCTTAAGCTCATTGCCCACTTTCTCTCCATAATAATCCTCTGTGTAATCCATGTAGTAAAGGTATCCTTCGGTATCCAGACGGACAAATTCTTGATCAGCTGCATCGCTCTTGGGGTTAGTGGTCTGGCATCCTGCAAGGATGATAGATAAAAAAAGATAGATGATAATCTTGCGCATTATATTTCCTTCATAAATATTAATTTCTCTCCGTCCCAGTCGCACAGGTAGCCGTGGCCGTTCGGTGTGTACCAGTTGTAGTATGAGCGGTCAGATCTGACCAGGGTTGAGAGGATGGCCATGATGGTGCCGCCGTGGACCACGAAG
>JAFZIU010000021.1 GCA_017554185.1 Spirochaetia bacterium | reverse complement strand
ACCGCAGCCGATGCCGATGCTATCCACAAGGTGATAAGAGAAAAGCTGGCTGAGATTTATTCTGCAGATGCTGCAGAGAATATGATTATTCAGTATGGCGGCTCCATGAAACCGGAGAACGCAGCAGGCCTTCTGGCCATGCCTAACATCGACGGAGGACTTATAGGCGGTGCAGCCTTGAAATCCGAAAGCTTTGTTGCTATACTGAAATGCGCTGAATAAAGGGGTTTTTTGAATGGGAATTTTAAGTATTATCTTGCTTGTTTTATTTGTCATCGCTTCGCTTCTTCTTATTCTTCTTGTGCTTGTACAGGATGAGCAGGGCGAAGGACTGGGCGGAATCTTCGGTGGAGCCAGCAACACACCGTTCGGCTCACGGTCCGGGAACGTGCTTACACGGTTTACCTCAATCCTTGCCGCATTCTTCCTTATCCTTTCATTAGGATTGGCATGGGTCAACAGATCCACCGATAAGGATGACCTGCTTGGATCGGTAAAAAGCAACACAGAAGCTGAATCTACAGAGTGGTGGAATCAGACCAGCCAGGATAAAGAGTGATGAAAAAAGTTCTTCTGTCTATTTTCTTGATGTTAGTGCTTTCTGCAGCAGTTTATTCTCAGGAAATGATGGATCAGAGGGTTGCAATAGTTAACCTGTCTAAATCAGAGATTATCTCCAGAAAGCAGCTTGACCAGACTATCAAGGTGCTTCAGCACGCCGGTGTAAACAAGAGCGAGCAGGAAGTGCTTGAGGTGATGGTGGAGGATGTTCTTCTGCGGCAGGCAGCCGAGAAAGAGGGCATTCAGGTATCTGAGGCCGAGATTCTTTCTGCAATCAGGAAGGAAGTGGGTGCAGGTCCTAATGTTTCTGACGACCAGCTTAAAGACTTTGTCGAACAGCGGATGAATGTAAGCTGGACTGTATATGCAGACCGCAGCAAGACCACACTGGCTGTACAGAGATATATCAGAAAGGTCAAAGGAAACAAGCTGGCCAATATTCCGACACCGACCGACGAAGAGGTAAAGCGCTTCTACGACGAGAACACCAAGCAGTTCTTTGTACCTAAGCGGGTCACACTGGATCATATCTATGTAGATACCCGGGGTCTTGGGTCTGATGCTCTTCTGAAGGCACAGGAGCGCATTGACGGTTACAGCCGTCAGATCGGCAGCAGTTCTGCTGAATTCGAGAAGCTGGTTGAGCTTTCCGACGATTCTGCCTCCAAATATAACCACGGCCGGTTCGGCACACTGCGTATTGACGACTCCAACAGAAGAAAGTTCATGGGCGATGATTTCTTCAATACAGTCTTCAACCTGAGCAAGGGCACTATAAGCTCTGTCATCAAGTCCAACGTGGGCTACCATATTGTCCGGATTGTTAATGTGGATGAGCCGCGGCTTCTGGCATTGGATGAGAAGGTTTCCGACGAGCAGAGCTTGACTGTCAAAGATACTATTGTACAGTACCTGACCGCCAAGAAACAGGATGCAGTGTTCAAGGAATGTGTCAAGGAAACAACCGACGACCTTAAGAAGAAAGCAACTATAAAATATTTCTTGTAATATGGGTACAATGCACCGGGCAAGGGTTCTTGCGTTTCAGATAATCTACAGCTGGGATTTCGAGAAAAAATCTGATCCAGAACTCTTGTTCGCTTCTGTAAAAGACCTGTCACCCGATGATTTTGATGCAGCTTCTGAGGCTTATATCAAACTTACTGTCTGCGGCACACTGGAGAACATCCAGACCGTGGACAGCACTATCAAAAAGCATATTAAAAATTGGAATTTTGACCGTATCTCCCGCATCGATCTGGCAATTCTGCGCCTCAGTGTCTACGGGCTTCTGTTTCAGAAGGACACTGACGGCAAAATCATAATCAACGAGGCTGTAAAGCTGGCCCAGGAGTTCGGCGGCGACGACTCCTACCGGTTTGTGAACGGCGTCCTTGACGCAATCTACAAAGAAAATGATAAGAATTAAATCAAAGCAGGACATTGCCGGCATCCGTGATTCCGGTGCTATTCTGGCAGAGACATTTGTCGAGATTAAAAAATACATTGCAGCAGGCATGACTACCAAAGATATAGATGACATTGCCCGGGAATTTGTCCTTGCCCGGGGTGCAAAGCCTGCAGAGCTTGGATATATGGGTTATCCCGGCAGCATATGTGTATCTGTGAACGAGGAAGTCATCCACGGCATCCCTGGAAAGCGCGTCCTTAAGGATGGTGACATCGTAAGCCTTGACTTCTGCGTTGACCTGAAAGGCTACATATCCGACAGCACCACCACAGTTGCAATAGGCAAGATATCGCCCGAGGCACAGCAGCTTATGAAGGTTACCGAGGAGTGCCTCTACAAGGGAATAGACAAGGCTGTTGCCGGAAACCGTGTAATCGATATCTCCAGGGCTGTGTTCATACATGCCAAGAAATATAACTACGGCGTGGTGCGGGAATACTGCGGCCACGGAGTAGGCTTTGACATGCACGAGGAGCCTTCGGTCCCTAATTTTATAACCCGCGGAATAAGCCCCAGGCTCAGAGAGGGGATGGTTATTGCCATCGAGCCCATGATTATGATTGGCAGCGACGAGGTTGAGGTTCTGGATGACGACTGGACCGTAGTTACAGCCGACAACTCCCTGGCCTGCCATTTTGAACATACAGTGGCTGTCCATGACGGATATGCCGAGATACTTACTAAGCTTCCCGATTGAAAGGAGAATCACATGAAGGAGTTTTTGCCTTACCAGACAGTACGGAACAATGCCCTTAAGCTGGCATATAGAATGTATAAGGAAGGTTTTATTCCAGATGTGATCTATGTCCCTCTCCGGGGCGGCGCCTACATGGGCAATGTGATAAGCGAGTTCTACAAGATGGCACTCAAGGGAACCGACCACAAGCCTGTTTTCTATGCAGCAGTGGTTGCCCGCTCCTATACCGATGTGAAGAGCCATGGTGCCGTTGCAGTGGACGGCTGGACCTATTCCCCTGAAAACCTGCGGCCGGGCGACAAGGTGCTGTTTGTGGATGATATCTACGACTCAGGCTACACCATAAACTTCCTGGTCAATTACATCATGTCCAAAGGACCAAGAAGGGAAGACATAAAAGTGGCTGTTCACGATTACAAGGTGCAGGAATATGTTGATAAGAACCTAAATGTAGTCCCCGACTACTGGTGCCGCAAGCATGTAATCAAGAACCAGTGCGACGAGATCTGGATCCACTACCTGAGCCACGAGCTTATCGGTCTTACACCGGAGGAACTGGAGGAGCACTACTTCAAAGAGGATCCCGAGCTCAGGGAAGTGTTCTCAGTGCTCAGGCACTGATCTTTCTTCTGTTCCTGCGTAGCACTGTCTGCCTGAACGCCCACATATAGCAGAATATCAGAACCACAAAGGTGAGTACCCAGGAGATAGGGTAGGAAAGATATATTGTCTGCACAGTGTGGAACCGTGGTATCTGGAACAGGGTGGCAATCCACGCCAGCCGGAATATGCAGGCACCGCCCAGGGAAACAATCATAGGGGTGACCACATATCCAAGCCCCCTGAGATTACCCACAAACACATCCATAATGCCGCACAGCAGGTATGGCAAGGATAAATAACCCATCCGCACCACGCCGGCTGCTATGACGTCCTGATTTTTTGAATAGATGCCCAAAAGGATAGGTGCAAAGAACCATGCCGATACTCCCAGCACAAGCCCGGTTACAATGACACAGCACTGGGTAAGGAAAAGAATCCTTAGTATCCGCCTGAAGTTTCCTGCTCCCAAGTTCTGGGATGTAAAGGATATGGCAGTCTGGGAGAAGGCGTACATGGCAAAGTATACATAGCCTTCAATATTGATGGCTGCCGCATTTCCTGCCATGACCACATTGCCGAATGAGTTGACTGTAGACTGGATGACTACGTTGGAGATGGAGAAGAGCATTCCATGGAGCCCGGCAGGAACTCCCAGTCGGAATATCAGGGCCAGCTGTATCGGGTGGATCTTGAGCCGGGAAATATCCAGGTGGATTGCCCCTTTGTCCCGCATCATGCAGAGCACTATAAGGGCGCTGGCAACCGCCTGGGAGATTACTGTGGCGGCGGCCACTCCTGCCACATCCCATTTGAACTTTATTACAAATATCAGGTTCAGGATAACGTTGATGACCCCTGCTATAGTAAGGTAGTAGAGCGGCCGCCGGGTGTCCCCCACCGCCCTCAGTATGGCGCTGCCGAAGTTGTAGATCAAAGTGAATGTGATTCCCATGAAATAGATCTGCAGGTACTTTGTGGCCTTTTCCAGCACCTGGGGCGGTGTCTGCATCCACAGCAGTATCTGCCGGGCTCCCAGTACACCCACCACAGTTATTGCAAGGCCGCCGTAAAGAGACAGCAGCATGGTGGTGTGTACTGTCTTGTCCAGATCCTCTTTATTCCGTGCACCGTAGTATCTGGCCGCCAGTATGTTTGCACCAATGGAGAGTCCCAGAAAAAGGTTGATCATAAGCTTTATGATAGCGTTGTTGGAGCCTACGGCGGCCAGGGAGTTGTCCCCGGCAAACCGGCCCACAACTATTATATCCGCAGTATTGAACAGGAGCTGCAGGGTGGTGGAGCACATGAGCGGTATGGCAAACAGGCATATCTTCTTAAGAAGCGGGCCATGGCACATATCGATCTCATAGTTCTTCGGCATATTTATATTTTCTTATCTAGCTATATCTTTTGTCAAGGATAGTATGATATAATCATATTATATGGATTTCACTTTGATTGAGACTGGCTGGATATCGGTTCTGCCTCCGCTTATCGCCATCACACTGGCGCTGATTACCAAAGAGGTCTACTCATCCCTGTTCCTGGGGCTTTTTTCGGGTATGGCAATCTATGTGGCTTATGCCCACGAGCCGTTTGTAGCTATCTTTTCCCATACCTTCGACATGATGGCCGGAAAGATTGCAGACAATGCTTATATCATCATTTTCTTGGCCCTGCTTTGGGCAGTGGTTACTCTGGTCTCCAGATCAGGTGGAAGCCAGGCCTACGGAAGATGGGCCGAAAAACGGCTTAAGAGCAGGCGGTCTGCCCTTCTGGCCACCTCTTTCCTGGGAATGCTTGTGTTTATAGATGATGGCTTCAACTGCCTTACGGTGGGAACAGTGATGAGGCCTGTCACAGACCGGCTCCGCATCTCCCGGGAGAAGCTTGCATATATAATCGATGCCACCGCTGCTCCGGTGTGCATCATAGCCCCAGTATCCAGCTGGGCTGTGGCTGTTGCCAGCGAGGTCAGCGAGACTGGCGGCTTCAACATTTTCCTTTCTACCATTCCTTATAACTTCTATGCCCTGGTTACCATTGCCATGGTATTTATCCTTGCCTTTACAGGAAAGGATTTCGGCCCCATGAAGCATGCCGAGGAGAGGGCGTTGAGTGGTAAAAACACCACATATTCTGAAGATGAAAAGACCGATGCAAAAGGGCATGTCATAGATCTGGTGCTTCCTATTGTTGTGCTGATTGTATGTGCAATACTGGGTATGGCCTATGTAGGGGGCTGGTTCAGCGGCACACGCTTCTCCGAGGCAATCGGAGCTAATCCGGCGGCAGGGCTTACCCTGGGGGCTTTTGCAGCCCTTGTGACTGCATTGCTCTTATACCTGCCACGCCGGATTATGACCCCAGGCTCCTTTGTGGAGTCTGTAGTCAAGGGAATCGGCTCTATCGTGCCGCCTATGCTTATTCTTATCCTGTCCTGGAGCCTGGGGGGCGTGTGCCGGCAGATGATAGGCACCGGGGTTTTCATCTCAAGCTTTGTAAGCAGCTCCAGTATGCCGCTGGCTCTCCTGCCGTTCATAATCTTTGTCATCGCAGCAATCATGAGCTTCTCCATGGGCACCTCCTGGGGCACTTTCGGAATGCTCATTCCTATTGTCACCATGATCTGCAGTGCAGATGGGGCAGGTTCTTACCTGGTTCCAACCCTGGGTGCAACCCTGGCAGGCTCTGTCTACGGTGACCATTGCTCGCCTATGTCCGACACTACAATTCTTTCATCCACAGGAGCCGACTGTCCTCACATAAACCATGTGGAGACCCAGCTGCCCTATGCTACCCTTGCTGCTGGAATCTGCGCCGCTGGCTATCTGGTTCTGGGGCTTTTCCTGGGCTGACTCTAAGGAAAGAATGTGAAGTATCCCAATATCACTAAGGCAAAATTTGTCGCTAGGCCCAACCGTTTCATCGCACAAGTCGAGGTTAATGGACATACAGAAACAGTTCATGTGAAGAACACCGGCAGATGCAAAGAGCTCCTTATCCCAGGCTGTACAGTCTATCTCACTGCCCCAGACAGCCCAGGGCGCAAGACTAAGTATGACCTGGTGGCTGTTATAAAGGATAACGGCCTGCTCATAAACATCGACAGCCAGGCGCCAAACAAGGTGGCTCTGAAATATCTTCAGACTCAAGGTTACGATGTCATCATCCCAGAGTACACCTATGGAGATTCCCGTATCGACTTTTATACCGAGCAGAAAGTGAAAGGTGGCAAAGTGGAGAAGTCGCTTATTGAAGTGAAGGGCTGCACCCTGGAGCGGAACAGTATAGGCTATTTCCCCGATGCCCCCACGGAGCGTGGTGTTAAGCACATCTATGAGCTTATTAAAGCCAAGAAAGAGGGGTATCGTGCAATCCTGGCTTTCGTTATTCAGATGGATGGAATCACAGAAGTGCGGCCCAATGTGGAGACCCATCCTGAGTTCGGCATTGCCTGGGAAAAGGCCCGGAAGGCAGGCGTTGAAATCTGGTTCTTAACTTGTCATGTAAGTGAAAACGGCTTTTCAATAACAGGTAAGGAGATCTTCAATGACTAAGATTCTTTTTATCTGCCATGGAAATATCTGCCGTTCAGCAATGAGCGAATTCATCATGAGGGATATGGTTGAAAAACACGGGCTCTCTGACCAGATACAGGTTGCTTCTGCCGCCACCTCTCGGGAGGAGATTGGCAACGACATGTATCCACCGGCAAAGCGTAAGCTGGACAAGGAGCATATCCCATACACCCATAGGCAGGCAAGGCAGGTGACAAAAGCCGATTATGACGAATATGACCTCCTACTCTGCATGGAGCAATACAACATCAGGAATCTGAGACGCATTATTCCCACTGACCCAGAACATAAAATTCATCTTCTTTTGGATTATACCGATAGCCCTGGAGATATATCAGATCCCTGGTATACAGACGATTTTGATACAGCTTATGATGATATTGTGTCCGGGTGCACTGGGCTGCTTGAACATTTGTCCTGTTTTTTGGATTAAAAATTCATTTTTTTCAAACTTTTTTCTCAAAAATTGAAGCAAAAATGATTTTTTTTGCGTAGTAGGGGTAGGGGGCAAAAATGAAAGACAGAAGTCCGCTTGACAATTTGTACGCCAATGGCGTATTATGTGGTTTGGAATTTATAGAGACTCCCACATTCACTCGCTTGATAAATGAACTTTTGGATGATGATAATTATAGCCGGCTTCAGACAGAGCTTGTTAGAAATCCAGAAAAAGGTGTCTTAATTAGAGGTGGCGGTGGAATAAGGAAAATCCGCTGGAGTCTTGGCAAGGGGCAAGGAAAGAGCAGCGGTGTTAGAATTATCTATTATTATAGGAATTCCAAGAATCAGATACTTATGCTGTTTGCCTATCCTAAGAATGTAGCTGACAATCTTACAACAAAACAGACAAGGATACTGAATCAGATTGCAAAGGAGTTTAACAATGAGCCGTAAATATATGAGTGATGAAATGTTCAATGAACTCATGGAGAGCATGAATCAGGCTGTTGCAATAATCAAGGGAGAAATGAAACCATCCAGGGTGTTTGTATATTCTCCACTCAATGTAAAAAAAATACGAGAAAATGCTAAGAAAAATCAGGAGGAGTTTGCCCATATGATAGGTGTCAGCATTGGAACACTGCGCAACTGGGAGCAGGGGCGCCGCCAGCCGGAAGGGCCTGCCCTGGCATTGCTGAGACTTGTCGCTTTTGATCCTGACTATGTTGCTCAGGTGCTTCATTGATATCTGGTATTATTGAAAAACAACGGGCGGTGCAAAGGGCTGCTTACTTTTCTATCCCGTACTTCCAGTCGATGATGCCGCCGAACTCAAGAACATCGGTATAGCCTAATTCAACTTTTTTATATCCACCTCTATGCGATGTATACTTCGGCCTCTTCCTTAGTGATAGTAATACCATGAGCTTCAGCAAGAGCAACAGCGTCATCGGCTGTCTTGCATTCCGATGCTTTATGAAGCAATTCGAGTTCTCCCTTTGTGAAATACCCTTCGGTAGCAATTCCGGAAACGAAAAGAACATTCTCGTCCCCCTCATCGCCAACCAGGACATCATATACTGTCTCGTGCTTTCCTGTGTATTTAACGTCCAGCACAGTTACAGTTCCGCCGTCACGGAGAAGTGCTTTCTTTCCTTTCGCAAACTTTACCATGCAGTTCTGCTTATGAGCCAGATACAAGGTCTGGCTTTCGGTTGTGCGCCACAATGTGCCATCTGAGAAAGTGACCTCCACAATTTCCTCTTCCGAAGGTTTCATAACTTCGGTCACCACACCTACAATTTCCTTTCCAGAAGCATCCAGGGTAATCACCTTGTCGCCTACCTTCAGGTCTTTGATAAGTTTTATGCCGCCCGGCACAGCCACCTCGGAATCGCAAGCAAAGCACCTCAGCTCTCTATCGCAATGATTATCCCCGTACGAACCCCCGGCCACCTGGTCAAGGGCTTCCGCGTCAAGTTCTATATTATCCATTTCATCAAGATAAGCCTCAGCCTGTTCCTTGGTGATTTCTTTCCCTGCTTCCTTAGCCAGAGCAATGAGTTCTTCGGGTGTTTCACACTTCATTGCATTTTCAATCTGCTCTTTGGTAAATGAATTTAAGTCAAGTTTGT
>JAFZIU010000020.1 GCA_017554185.1 Spirochaetia bacterium | reverse complement strand
GCACTATTGAAACCCTAGTTATGTTGTCCATCAATCCCCTCCCAAGGTTGATAAAATCTATAAATTGCGTACTTTCTTTATCGTCTCATACGCCTTCTGTATCTGATCGAATTTCTCGGTGGCAAACTTCATGAACTCCTCAGGCAATCCCTTAGAGGCAATCACATCAGGATGGTACTCCTTGATCAGCTTCTTATACTTTGCCTTTATAACATCATCGCTGTCGGATGAAGAACACCCCAGAACCGAATATGCAGCGGCAAGAGAACCGCTGTCTGAGTGCGAAGATGAACTGTAGCTTGAACCGGTGCCGCGGCTGCTTCCCTGATCCTGCCTGTACCCGTACCTGGTCTTAAGGTAGTCCACATTTCCTGCCGGATACCGCATGCACATGGCAGCCTGGGCGATGAACTGGTTCTCCTTGTCGGAAAGAACGCCGTCGGCCATGGCAATCCGCACCAGGATATCCATCATCATCTCTATCATCTCCGGAGAATGGTAGAAACTCTGGTAGAACTGCTCTGCAAACTTCTCAAAGGATTCTGAGGAAACTGCAGCTGTGTCAAAGATGCGAAGGGCAAAATCCTGATCCTGTCTTGAAAGGCGGAGATCGTTATTCATGAACTGGATTACAGTGTTGCGCTCCGAGGCAGAGATCTGGCCGTCCGCATTTGCCATCTTTCCCAGCATGGAGAAGGTGGCCACAAAGAATGTCATCTGCGCCTGTCCCAGATTGAAGCCCGGACCGGTCTGTCCCGATGGCTCCCTGTACTGATATCCGCTTCCGTTCTTATCTTTATCCTTGTCAAAGGTATGGCCGATAGCTACTCCCAGGACTGCCCCGAAAGGTCCGCCGAGCATGGATCCCAAGATTCCGCCTATTACTTTACCCTTTACGCTCATACTTTTCCGTTGTACCCTATATATGTAGTATATTTAAAAAATAGACTTATTTCAAGGACAAATATCTAATTGACATTATCCTTTATGTATAAAATAATTAAGGTAGTGAAATTTCTCAAACCGTCTTGGACATTTTTACTGGTTGTCTCATCAATGGTGTTATTGTGCACCGGGTGCAAGCTGGACTACAAGGATGCAGACCTGGCCGAAGATATGGACGAGAAGATACCCAACAGCGTGCTTGAGGATTTCTCCCAGATTGTAATCCGGGAAGGGAAAGTGTCCTACGTCTTCTCTGCAGACCAGGCCAAGCTTTTTGACAGCACCAAGCTCACCTACTTCGACAACATTGGATTCGTCGAATACAAAGCCGATGGCTCCACCGGCACCGAGGGAGCTGCAGAGCGGGCAATCCACGACTCAAAGACAGACAACATAATATTCGACGGCAGGATCATACTCAACGCCACAGCCCAGGACTTTGTGGTCAAGGCCGATTACCTGGAGTGGAACAACGGGGAGAAGATCCTGAAGAGCCTGGATGATACAGAGGTATCCATAGAGCAGGGAGACGGCTCAATGGTCAAGGGAAGAGGTTTTGTGGCCGATGCACAGGGCAAGTCCTTCACATTCCTGGAAGAGGCATCGGGGAGGTACTACGAAGATGATGAAGAGACTGATTGATCTTCTTGCACTCCTCCTTCTCTGCAGCACACTCTACGCCGCAGACGATTTCTCTTTCTTCGGAGACTCCCTCTCCTCAAGCCGGGGCAAGGGAAAAGAACACACATCCCTCAAGGGGAACGCGGGAATAATATCATCCTCCACCAGGATAAAAGCTGACAACATAGAGATTTACGGCAGCGACAACGATTATGCAGAGTGCACCGGCACTGTCGAGGTCATCGACAACGAGAAAGGAATATCCTTAAAGGCAGAGAAGCTTTTCTTCAACCGCAAGGACGATATAATCCGAGTGGAAGGATCTGCTGTCATGGAAGATATCAAGAACGAGGTCATTGTCAAAGGCAACTTCCTTGAATACATGGGCAGCGACGAGACCTGTCTTATCCAGATCGGGGTGCGGATCCTCAAGGATGATATGGTTTGCCGAAGCGAGTTTGCCCGCTACAACCGGAATGATGAGATCCTGGAGCTTACAGGTATGCCTGTGGTGTTCTGGAAGAATGATGAATACCGTGCCCTGCGGATTATCGTGGATCTGGACAAGGACGAGATAACGCTGGAAGGAAAGGTGAGCGGCTCTATATTCACAGAGAAAGAGGAAAAACCAGAAGAAAAGCCTGAAGAAAAACCGGCGGAAGAGACCCCGGAAGAAGGAAATAAGGAATGAGCGAAGAACAGAAGGAAGAAAGCCTGAAGGAAGAGAAACTTGCAGTATACGGTCTCAAGAAGGTGTTCGGCAGGAAGACTGCGGTGGCTGGCATCGATTTCTCAATGAGCAAGGGCGAGATTGTGGGATTTCTTGGACAGAACGGCGCCGGGAAGACTACTGCCTTCTATATGATAGCTGGTTTCATCAAGCCTACCGAAGGAAAGATCATGCTGGGCGACAGGGAAATCTCCAAGCTTCCTATGTACAAGCGGGCCAAGATGGGTATTTCATACCTCCCTCAGGAGGCCTCTATTTTCCGAAAGCTTACTGTGGAGGAGAATATCGCCGCCATAATCGAGACCCGGAGCGACCTTAAGCGCAAGGAGAAAAAGGAACTCCTGGAAAACCTTATCGAAGAGTTCGGCATAGGCCATATCCGCAAGCAGAAAGCATTCACCCTGTCCGGTGGAGAACGGCGGCGGACCGAGATTGCACGGGCCCTTTCCATGAAGCCGAAGTTCCTGCTCCTGGACGAGCCTTTCTCCGGCATCGACCCGATTGCGGTAGCAGAAATAAAAGGAATAATCAAAAGCTTTGCAGAGAAAGATATCGGAGTGCTTATCACCGACCACAACGTGCGGGACACCCTGGAGATAACTGACAGAGCCTACATAATAAGCCATGGACAGATCATGGTTGCAGGAAGCAGGGACGAGATCCTTGCCAACGAGCTGGCCCGGAAGACATATCTGGGAGAAGGCTTCTCGATGTAAGGGTTTTACCGGTGATCGGACTCGAACCGATACAGTATCGCTACCGGCAGATTTTGAGTCTGCTGCGTCTACCAATTTCGCCACGCCGGCATAGGTTTTTTTAAACTACATTGACTTTTCTTTTTTGTCAATTACAATAAAAATGATGGATAAGGATTCTCTTCTTTCCTTATATAAAAAATGCTCACTCTGTCCCCGTGCCTGCGGCGTTGACCGGACTAGTGGAAAGCTGGGGTTCTGCAGGGAATCCAGCGCCATGCGCCTCGCATGTGCAACACTCCACCACGGAGAGGAACCGCCCATCACAGGAAAAGGGGGAAGCGGCACCATATTTTTCACCGGATGCACGCTGCAGTGCAGGTTCTGCCAGAACCACCAGATAAGCAGGGGTGGAATAGGAAGAGAAGTTTCCATAGAAGAGTTTTCCGATATCTGCCTTAAGCTGCAGGAAGCGGGAGCTGAGAACATCAACCTGGTCACAGGCACCATGTTCATACCATCTATAGCCATAGGAATTGAGCTGGCCAAAGAGAAAGGGCTGAATATACCGATCCTGTGGAACTCCTCCGGATTTGAGAGTTCAGAGATTGTTGATATCCTCAACTCCTTTGTTGATGTCTATTTGCCAGATGTAAAAACGCTGAACCACACATTTGCAGCCACTTTCTTCAACGCTATACATTATCCCGAGGCAGCCAAGGAAGCGGTGGTCAAAATGGCCGATTCCAAGAAAATTGTATTCAAAGATGACAAGATTATAAGCGGAACCATAGTGCGGCACCTGGTTATCCCCGGCTATGTGGAGATGACAGAGCGCTTCCTCAAGTGGTTTGTCCAGAACCTTAAGGGAAAGGCCCTGATTTCGGTCATGTTCCAGTATTCACCCAAGGCTGCTCAAGGCGAGGGGTTCCCGGAGCGGACTCTGGACAAGACCGAGATGGATATGGTTTACTCATACTTGGACGAGCTGGGTATAGATGATGGCTTTATACAGGAAGAAGAGGTGACCGACGAGTGGAACCCCGACTTTAACAAAGTTTCACCTTTCCCGGGAAGTATAGGAAAAACAGTATGGCATTGGAAAAACTGAAACACTTTATTGCATTCTCACTTCTCCTGCTCCTTGCCTCCTGCCTCTGGGGCGAGACCATAACCGATATTCAGGTACAGGGGCTCAGGCGTACCAAGCCCGAAGTGCTTTTAGAAAAGCTTGAGAAATTCAAGGGGATAGATTCGGCCTCGTTTGATAAAAAGAAGCTGGAGGCGGAGCTGGAGAAGACCCAGCTGTTCAGCCTCGGCGATGCTACAGTTTCCGGCTCCACTCTGTATATTACAGTGGAAGAGAAGTTCTCCTTGCTGCCTATACCCTTTGCATACGCCTCCTCTGACGGCTGGGGCGGCGGCCTGGTGGTTATGGATAACAACGCATTCGGCATAATGGACCAGGCTGCGGTAGGTGGGTTCATAAACTCCAGCGGCTGGCGGGTGCTGGCAGGCTACAGCCATACCCAGAAGGCCAACTCCCTTTTCGGCTGGAACGTGGCTGTGAACGGGGGTAAGTCAAAGACCCGGGTGCGGGAGGACGACGGCGACCTGCTGCTTTCTTATGACAACCGGATGTTCGGCGTTTCGGCTGGGGTAAACAGACGGCTTGCCCCCTGGCTCAAAGCCTCGGTCAGCTCCGGCGTCAACATATGCGATGTGGAGGACAGCGAGCCTGCCTCGGAGCTGATCATACCGCTTACCGCCAGCCTCACAGCCAGCACCGCCAGCTGGGACGGCACCTTCCTTAATACCACATACCTTTCCACCAGCGCCACCTACAACTACTCCCAGTGGCACGACAACTACTGCACCATTGCGGCGAGGGCAGGGCACGAGCAGCACCTGGTGCAGCGGCTCCGGCTCATTGCTCAGGCAGGCGCCTACCATTCACCCGACGTACCGGTGGTGTTTGCCCCGAACCAGAGCGCAGCCCAGGCGTGCATACTTGACAACGCCTGCCGTGCCTCTACCATAGTGGGCGCCGGAGCCGGCCTGGAATGGGGCATAGTCCAGACCAGGTTTGGCGTGCCCTCGTTATATGTTCAGTATCAGGCGCTATGGGCCGACACCATCCTCTCCGACGAGACTTGGGGACATGGCCCGATGGCCGGCTTCAAGTTCTATTTAAAGAAAATTGCATTCCCTGCTGTAGATGTTTTTGGGGCCTATAATGTAAAAACCGGCCTCTTCCGCATATCGGCGGGGGCCGGTTTCAGCTATTGATTCAAACTGTAATTACAGTGCTTTCTCGGTAAGCCGGTTGAGCCTCTTGATAAAGCCTGCAGTGTCGGCAAGAGGGGCACCCTCGGCCAGCCGCGCCTGCTCAAGAAGTACAAAGCTGATATCCTCAATCACCTCTTTATCCTCGATAGTTGCAAGCTTCTGCACAATCGGGTGCTTAGGGTTGATCTCCAGAACTGGTGCATACTCGGTGTCCCCCTGGCCTATGGACTTAAGGAGAGCCTGCATCTGCATGGTCGGGTCATTCTCGTCAGCTACAATACAGGATGGAGAATCGCTTAAGCGGCTTGATGCAATTACGCTCTTGACTTTGTCCCCAAGCACTTCCTTGATTTTCTCAAGAAGCGGCTTGATCTCCTCGGCCTTCTTCTCGTCATCTTTATCCTTAAGGTCGTCTGCAGCACCCTTGCGGTTCACAGACTTAAGCTCAAAGTCCTTATACTTGCCCAGGCTCGGGATAACAATCTCGTCGATGTTGTCATCCATGATCAGGACTTCGAAGCCCTTGGCCTTGTATGCCTCGATAAGCGGCGAGCTCTTGAGAGCAGACTCCTTGCCACCAGTGATGAAGTAGATAGCCTTCTGGTCCGGCTTCATCCGCTCGGTGTACTCCTTGAAGCTGGTGTAGCCGTCAACTGCAGTAGACTTGAACCTGATAAGGTCGGTCAGTGTCTCCCTGTTTGCCCAGTCGGAATAGAGTCCTTCCTTAAGCAGCTTGTTGTACTGCTCGATGAACTGTGTGTACTTCTCCTTGTTGCTCTCGGACAGCGCCTTCAGTTCGGAAAGAACCTTCTTTACAGAAGCGCTCCGGATGGAAGACATAATCTTGTTCTGTTGCAGGATTTCACGGCTCACATTAAGAGGCAGGTCCTCGGAATCGATGATACCCCGCAGGAACCGGAGGTAATCAGGCATCAACTCCTTGTCGTCATCGGTGATGAACACACGAGAAACATAAAGCTTTACGCCCGGCTTGTAGTCGGCATGGAGCATATCGAAAGGAGCATGCTGAGGAATGTAGAACAGTGTGGTGTACTCAAGGGTTCCTTCTGCCTTTGTATGGATGTAGTAGAGAGGATCCTCGGTGTCGTGGGAAATAGTCTTGTAGAACTCGTTGTAGTCCTTGTCGGTAAGCTCGGATTTAGGCCGTTTCCACAGGGCAGAGCCGGAGTTAATCTTGTCGATCTTATGCTCCTTCACCTCTTTCTTGTTGTCGCCCTCTCCCTCGAATTTGACAGTGTCGTACTCAAGGTAGATAGGGAATGAGATGTGGTCGGAATACTTCTTGATCAGAAGCTCGATCTGCCAGCGGCTGGCGTATTCCTTCCCCTCGTCGTTCAGGTAGAGCTTGACTTCTGTTCCATATTTATCTTTCTTTGCCTCGGAGATGTCGAACTCACCCTTGCCGTCACTGGACCAGAGCCATCCCTTGTCCTCGCCCGGTTTCTTGGAGAGCACTTCAATCTTGTCAGCCACCATGAAGGCTGAATAGAAACCTACACCGAACTGGCCGATAAGGTTTGAATCCTTCTTTGCATCGCCGGAAAGGCCGGCCAGGAAGCTCTTAGTTCCCGATTTTGCGATAGTACCCAGGTTCTGCTCCAGGTCCTTGTCATTCATACCGATACCTGTGTCGGCAATGGTCAGAGTGTGCTTATCCTCATCAAACTTCACGTCGATGCGGAACTCCTGATCCAGATTTTTATACTTGTCATCGGTGAGGGAAAGATACTTAAGCTTGTCCAGCGCATCGGATGCATTGGAGATAAGCTCCCTCAGGAAGATTTCCTTGTTTGAATACAGGGAATGAATAATTAAATGAAGAAGCTGTGATACTTCTGTCTGAAACTGATATGAGGCCATGTTTTTGCTCCTATACTAAAAATATACAAAAATATAGTACCCCGGGCAAGATATTACCCAAATAAGGCACAGATAAAAGAGCACTTCGGTTGGTACGCTCCCGCAGACAAGCAAAGGCAATCTGTTTTTCTTTTAGATTGCCTTGCTTATACCTGCGGTCCGTAATACCTCAGCGCCCTTTTTCTGTGCCTCTTTAACTTATTATGTTTGCCCGGGGGATGCAAAACTGTATTTTCAGCCTACTCGCAATTGTGTTGGAGGGCGGAAACAAAAAGGACAAGCGTTTTGATTAACTACAACATGACTGAATGAGGAAAGTAATAGTTATTCTATTGTTTCCAGGTAATTGTCAATCCGGGTTGAAACCTTCTTGCAGTGCTCGCACTTGTGGGTCTTTGCTTTTTCAAGAATAGTAATCTCATGCTGGCAGTAAGGACATACTGCTTTTCTTGCTCCGCCATGCGAAATCAAGGTGATACCGGAGCATACACCCCAGATTCCGATGACAACAATGATGATTGCCACGACCGGAAGGAGTGCAAAAAAGGCAATGCTGGATATTAAAGAGACTATGCCACATATAAGATAAAAAGCTCCTATGCCACCACCCTTGATGTGCTCGCCGACCTCTGTTCTGCGCACTTCCATATCATTACTCCTGTCTGTGCTTTAATTATTTCAACCTAATGGAATATCAAACAATAAAAAGGCCTGCCATTCAAGACCGGTTCCGCTGCAGAAAGCAGCAAGAATGACGGTGGCAGACCTCTTTATTTGAATATACTTTATAAGTTTCTATCTGTCAACAAAATTTAAACCAGAAGTAAAAAACGGATAAATTACTTGCGATTTCATAATAATCATATTATCTTTTTATAGGGAGATGATATGTGCCACGAGAACCAAGAACCTATTCATATCACAAAGAATGACTACCGCTATATGGATAGCGTCGTAAAAAAAGTGGAGGAAGGTGAGAAAGATATAGCACAAGGAAAATGCTCTTCTGGATTAGACTTTTTTGATGAGTTAAAAAAGAATTATGTTGATATTGATTCAGAATTCAATCTCCCATCAGTTCAAGCAGTTCTGGCAAATCATCCATAAATTCTTATACCGTACTTCAGAACTTCATCAAGCAGGGGTTGGTTGTTAAGCAGCTGTCTGGTATCCAACAGGTCAACCTTTTTCTGCAAAGCTTCTCTTAACCGCTCGACAATCTCAAAAAACTTGATTCCTTTTGTCTTTGTTGAGACAAGGAGATCGACATCGCTTGTCTCTTTTGCTGTCCACTTTGCATAGGAACCAAAAAGACAGCAGTAATTGATATCATAATCCTTGAAAACCTTTTCGCATGCCTCAATTATCTGCTTCTGGCTGAGAATGCCATGGCTCTCGTCAATCACATTGTATTTGGCCAGTTCGTGTACAAAATACTTATACTTCAGAGTGTCTTTTAATGCGGGATCATTCTCGTATGAGACATAAGAGCGCAATGATACCCCCAGCAGCTCTGCGGCTTGTTTCTGAGTCAACTCTTTATAGGTTCTTTCTTCTTTCAAATTCATTTTTGCATATCACCAATTAGATAATATGCAAAATTTGCACATCTTGTCAATAGCTATATGCAAAAATACAGCAAATACTCGCCACAAATAGGCACTACACTGTACTCAAAAACAATTTAGCTAAAATTTTAGCTTGAATTTTAGGACAAAGTATATTATATTCTATCCAGGAGCCTTTTATGATTATAGATACAAACAACATTCTCTCGGTTTCCGAGATCAATCACAACTTCTCCAAGGCCATGCATAAGGTAGACGAGATTGGGCAGGTCATCATCTTTAAAAACAACAAGCCCAAGTACCTTTTCACTGATATTGAGAATAACCCTGTATTTGATCTTTCGGATGACGAGAAAATCGATGTGGTTGCAAAAAGAGTTTTTACCCGATATAAAAATGCCTTTCTGGAGCTGGCAAAATGATAAGACTTTCTTCGGACAAAGTTAAACTATTGCATCAATTTTTGGCAGAAGAAACTGGCGGGGCTATTGGCGTGCGCGATGAGGGACTGCTTAATTCTGCCATCGAAGGGATCTATCAGACATTTGACGGCCAGGAACTGTACCCGACAAAAGAAGAAAAAGGCGCCCGTCTCGGTTATTCCCTGATATCCAACCATGCTTTTTTTGATGGCAACAAGCGGATTGGTATGTACGCTATGATCACTTTTCTCGAGGTGAACGGAATCCATCTTTCCTGTACTGAAGATGAAGTTACTTCTGCTGGCCTTTCGGTTGCGGCGGGCATTATGAACTACGAGCAGCTATTGCAGTGGATTTTGAAGCATAAAAGATGAGGAATAATCATTTTATGCGTTGCCAAGTGCAATGGTAGAATAGTCATGGAGGAAAAATGCAACAAACTAACATAAACCAGTTTTTTGAATATCTAGCAGAACGAAAATATCATGAAAATGATCTATCTGACATAACTTACGCTTTATGTTGCGCAAATGATGAATTTAGAAAGTTCTTTCTAAACTTCTGTTTTCCAAAAGATAATTCTGAATTAGACACAAATGACTTAACTCGTGAATATACAAATGATAGGTCTCGTCTTGATTTCTTTTTTCATGACAAAGCAAATCCAAATCAAGAAAGACTTATTGAAGTAAAAATATTTGACAAAAACACGCACAAGGAATATGAAAAAAAATTTAGTAAAGCCAAACTAGCTTTTATTGCTAATTATGAAATAGACATTGGAGACAATTGGTCAACAACAACCTGGAAAGACTTTTATAATAATTTAAAAAACAATCCAACTCTGAATGGGGATAATCTTGTATCTGGCTATTTAAAATATTTAGAATCAGTAACATATATTGAGGTGTTTAAAAAAATGAATCTATTAATGTGTACAAATTTGTCGTTATTTTATGATAATATTACTTGTGTTGCAAAAGAGCTTTCTTTTTCCACACATAATGCCAACTCAATTGATAAAGATTATTATGGCAGATATTTCGTTGCCAATCATAATAATAAAAACATATATTTTTGGCTTGGAACTTGCTTAAAGCAAAAAGCCGTATTAATGGGCTTTTATGATGAGGAGAGTTGGGTTCCATCAGATAATTTAAAAATTATTAAAAAAAATAAAAAATATATTAATATTAACTCTTCTTTTGCTGATTATTGGTATGAAATGCCTAAGGAAAAATATGATGTTCTTTGTGATGGAAACGAGAAGGAACAGAAAAAAACAATAAAAGAATTTATTATTTCTATTTTTGAATCAATAGGAGCTAAAGATTATATTCCTAACTCTATCACGCTCTGATAGACAGTTTCCGTTATAGTTACCTCATAACGGAGGTTTTTTATGGAAAACAGAAAAGACTTTGGCATGCTAGATGAAGCCGATGTCAAACTTGTAGTTGAAGATAATCAAGCCCCAGCATGGACAGGGGCATTGGGCGAGCTGCCGCCTGCAGAGCTTTTTAACCAGGTTAAAAAAGTGCTTCTTGTCATCATTTCTGACCCTGATTTATCAGCAGAAAAATTCAACAAGACACTCGATGCCATCCGCAGCAGGCTGCCAGGAGATGCATTGTTTCTCTATACCGTCATTGACGATACGAATGAGAATACGACACCTATAAAAAGGCTGGAAATCTATATCAACAAGGACTAATCTCAACACAATCTCCCCCACACTTTTCCGAGGGCAAAAAGGGCTTGCCAAATTCTTATAACATGGTGTATATTTATAAAGGCTTGACCCCTAGTTCTACCAAGCAAAAATTGAGGGCGCAGAAGCCCCGGGAGAATATCAAATAATCACATTTAAACCTTGAAAAAGGTCTATTCAGTCACACCCTGTATCAGCAAGCACATTTTGGGCTGATGGTCTGCTGTCTTCAGCAGTCTGTCAGGTGGGTTTTTTATAATTTAGAGAAGGAGAAAAAATGCTAGAAGCAAACGAGAAGCTTGTTCAGGAAGTAAGAGAGAACATGGTTGTTCCAGCTGGTTTTACAGCCAGGGTTATGATCAGCGAAGACCATAACAACGACAACTATAAAGGACTTGCATTTTCGTTCAGGAAGAAAGTCGGCAGATGCCCTAAGAAAGATGTGTTCGACTTTGGAATCCTGTTTTACAAGAAGGGCTGCTTGGACAAAGATTTTGACAGTTACATTGAGTCAATAAATATTGTACTTGCGATAAAAGTCCAAGAGTGGGAATCAGTTATTAAGGAAAGAGAGGAAAAGAAAACAAAAAAGAAAAAGTAATACCGTCACCCTGACATTGTTCAGGGTGACAATCAATCACAGCTTGCTGAAATCCAGGGTGGCGAAGTAGTCGTCCACAGTCTCGGCCCTGCGGATCTGTTCCACACTGCCGTCCGGCTTGAGAAGCAGCTCGGCCGACCGGAGCTTGCCGTTGTAATTGAACCCCATTGCATAGCCGTGGGCACCTGAGTCATGGATAACGATAATATCCCCCACCTTGATCTCCGGCAGCTTCCGGTCGATGGCGAACTTGTCGTTGTTCTCGCACAGGGATCCTGTGACATCGTAGGTGTGCGACAGTTCGCCATTCAGGTTATCCATGTCGGTGATATGGTGATATGCCCCATACAATGCCGGCCGCATCAGGTTGGCCATGCAGGCGTCAAGCCCGATGTAGTGCTTGTATGTGTCCTTTGTGTGGATAGCAGTTGTCACCAGATAACCGTAAGGGCCTGTGATCATGCGGCCGCACTCCATCACCACCTTCAGCGGAGGCAGACCCGCCTTCTCGATAGTATCCATATATGCCTGATGAATCTTATCGCCAACATACTCAAGATCCACCGCAGTCTGATCCAACTTGTACGGAATACCGATTCCACCGCCCAGGTTCACAAACTCAAAGGTTATGCCCACTTCCTTGGAGATCTCTGCCACCAAGTCGAAGAGGAGCTTCGCAGTCTCCACGAAGTAGTCGGGGTTGAGCTCGTTGGAAGCCACCATGGTGTGGAGTCCGAACCGCTTTGCACCCTTCTCCTTCATAATGCGGTAGCCGTCGAAAAGCTGCTGCCGTGTCAGGCCGTACTTTGCCTCCTCGGGCTTGCCGATGATGGCGTTTCCTTCCTTCAGCGGGCCCGGGTTGTACCGGAAGCAGATAAGCTCAGGAATCCCGGCACTCTTCTCCAGGAACGGTATGTGTGAGATATCATCCAGATTGATGATAGCACCCAGCTCGTATGCTTTCTTGTACTCGGCAGCAGGGGTGTCGTTGGAGGTGAACATTATATCCTCTCCCTTGAGTCCCACTTTTTCGGAAAGGATAAGCTCAGGCAGAGAAGAGCAGTCGGCTCCCAGTCCCTCTTCCTTCAGAATCTTCATTATGTATGGGTTAGGCAGAGCCTTCACCGCAAAGTAATCCTTGAAGCCTCCCGGCACCCATGAAAAGGCTTTGTAGAAACGGCGGGCATTCTCCCGGATTGCCTTCTCGTCGTAGATATGGAACGGGGTTGGATACTTCTTGATGATTGCCTTGATCTGTTCTGTAGTGAAAGGAACTTTCTTCTCTGTCATAGTTTTCTCCTTGCATTCAGTTTATATCTCTGATAAATTATTTTCAACATGATAGATGTTTTTATAATCATTGTTTTACTCATCCTCTCCGCATTCTTCTCCGGCAGCGAGACAGCATTCACATCCCTTTCCTCCTATCAGGTGGAATCCATGGCCGAAAACAGGGGGAAGAGGGGCAGGATACTCAAGGATCTCTACGAAAAATCCAGCATCTTCATCGCCACAGTGCTTATCTGCAACAACCTGGTGAACATCGGTCTTTCTGCCTTTGTCACCAGCTTCACCATAAAAATCTGGGGAAACAATTTCCTGGGATATGTGACCGGCGCACTCACCCTTCTGGTTCTGATATTCGGCGAGGTTACCCCTAAGAATATCGCAATTGTCTGGAACGAGCCTATCTCCCTGTTCATCGCTCCCATCTTCAAGGTTCTCTCTATAATCCTGTATCCGGTCATCATCATTATTAACGCGTGCAGCTCTTTCATCACACGCCTGGTGGGAAACAGAAAGAAAGAGCAGATTTCTACCGAAATGATCTACAGCATCATAAGCACTGCCGCAAACCAGGGCCTGGTGAAGGACTACGAGCGCCGCATGACCAGGGGCGTCTTCAACATGGGGCACACCACTATCAAGAATATAATGACCCACCGTACCGATGTAATCAGCATGAACCAGAGCGCAGCTATGCAGGATGTGATCTCAGAGGTGGACAAGCATGATTTTGCCCGTTATCCGATCTACTCCGAGAACAAGGAGAACATCACCGGTTATGTCAAATCTTCCAAGATTGTGAACGAGATCCGCAAGGGAAACCAGGAGCGCAAGCTCAAGGAGATAAAGGAGAGACCGCTTTTTGTCCAGGAAGGCAGGAAGATAAGCGATGTGTTCCGTCAGATGAAGAAGGAGAACGTCCATTTTGCAGTCGTGCTTGATGAGTATGGCGGGCTTGCCGGAATTGTCACTCTGGATGATATTGTGAGCAGCGTGCTGGGTGATATTGATAACGCCACCTTCTCTGAGACTGAGCGGATTGAGAAGATTTCTGACAAGGAATATGTGATCTATGGCGAGGCACCCATAACCTCTGTCACCGATACAATCGGAATCACTCTGCCATGGGATGACAGGCTCAAGACTATAGGAGGACTCATCACAAAGAAGATGGCCCGCATCCCTGTTGCTGGGGAAAAAGTGACCCTGGGCAAATATACTTTCACCATCGAAGAGGCATCTGACCGCCAGGTGCTCAAGGTGCGGCTAAAGAAATAAGTCAGGCTTCCAGAATACCTTTCCGCAGAATTATTTTTGAGCTTCCATCCTCGAAGAAAAGCTCTATTGTAGGATTTCTCACAAGACCGTCTAAGTGGATGAGGGCCGGGGCATCCTCGTCGTAGTTGTGGCCTATGGCGATGTGGCAGGTGTGGAAGGCTTTCTCGTCCTCCAGCATGTTGCCGGTGATTCTTGCCGCAGGATTCAATCCTATGCCGATTTCGCCTAAGTTACGGGCATTCTTTGCATACTCTGGGTTAGGCGCTTTTGCTCCTTCCGCTATGGTTTCTGCAAGGATAGCGGCCTCGGGTGATTCTGATGTGTTGAGAGAAGTAACGAAGCCATTTTCTACAGTTGCTTTGATCGGGTGATTTATCACTATGTCCCCGGACTTAACCGAGATGCTGCCGTCGAACACAATGGTGCCGCACGATGTTCCCAGCTGGGGCGAGATGAACACTTCGCCGGCAGGCACGTTACCACCGGCACCGGCTTCCGAGAAATCGCCGTCATCCTGGAAAGTCTTGCGCCCAGAAAGGCCCACACTCAAACCGGTGCCGCCGGGGGCTGTGATCTGCATCCGCACCGCCTTGTCCATCAGAACCTTGAGCCGGGCGCAGTTGGCCTTGAGCTCGGCATAGTCGATGGGAACGGTGCGGATGAACATATCTTCAGTGATGCTCGGCGACCAGAAGGAGCGGCTTTTCCTGGTCTCCATCAGATAGTGGTAGGTGCTGTTCACTTCCTTGCCATCCAGCATGTAGGGGTGCTCCATGGCCTCCTTGTCCTTTCCCAGCTTGTTCTTGCTTATGGAGAGGATTATCTCCGGCTCTGTCTTGATGGCTGCCACCACGGTCGGCTCGGAGTAGTCGAACTGTGTCTTTACCGGCTGCACTACGATAACCGGGAGTGCTCCCACATCGGCCAATGCGTTGTAGAGCGCCTGGGAGATATTGAAGACATCCGGCTCCGGGTTGGTGATGATGAGGGCTCTCTCCCCTTTCTTTGCCTTGAGTATATCTTTGACTGCAATTTCTGCACTTTTCTTTAATTTTTCTGATGTTTCCATACTTAAAAGATACCAGCAGCGGGGCATTATTGCAAGAAGCCTTATTAATTGTTAATATAAATATATGTTTGACAAACTTGACAGCATAGAGAAACGATTCAAGGAACTTGAGGCACAGCTTTCCGACAGTGCGATCATGCAGGACATGAAGAAGTACAGCGAGCTGATGAAGGAGCATGCCTCTGCCAAAGAGATTGTGGACAGCTACCAGGTCTACAAGAAGACTGTTTCTCAGCTGGAAGAGGCCAGGGAGATGGCAGGAAGCGAGAGCGACCCTGAGCTCAAGGAGATGGCCAAGGAGGAGATCAAACAGCTTGAGGAGCAGAAGGAGAACCAGATAAAAGAGCTCCGCACACTGCTTATCCCAAAGGATCCTTTAGACCTCAAGAACATAATCATGGAGATAAGGGCAGGCACCGGCGGTGACGAGGCCGCCTTGTTTGCAGCAGACCTTTTCCGCATGTACTCAAAGTATGCAGAGCTCAAGAAGTGGAAGATAGAGATAATGTCTTCCCACGAGAGCGGTCTGGGCGGCTTCAAGGAAATTGTCTTCTCTGTCTCCGGCAAGAATGTATACGAGAATATGAAGTTTGAAAGCGGCGTCCACCGGGTGCAGCGCATTCCGGAGACAGAGTCGGGGGGCCGTATCCATACATCGGCAGTGACTGTGGCGGTGCTGCCCGAGGCTGAAGAGACCGATATACAGATTAATCCAGAGGATTTAAAGATAGATGTGTACCGCTCCTCGGGACCGGGTGGACAGTGTGTAAACACCACCGATTCTGCAGTGCGCATGACCCATATCCCCACAGGGCTGGTTGTAATATGCCAGGACGAGAAATCACAGATAAAGAACAGGGCCAAGGCCCTGCGTGTCCTCCGGTCCCGGCTCTACGAGATGGAGGAGGCCAAGAAGCAGAAGGAGCGGTCCGAGGCACGGAAGAACCAGGTGGGCTCCGGCGACCGGAGCGAGCGGATACGCACCTATAACTTCCCCCAGAACCGGCTCACCGACCACCGGATCAACCTTACCCTGTACAAGCTGGACCTGATCATAAACGGCGAGCTGGACGAGCTTCTGGATGCCCTCAAGATCGAGTTCCGGGAGCAGCTTCTCAAGGAAAGCGCCCTTTAAGTCCATGACAATACGACAGGCAATAACAGAAGGAACACAAAAGATTGCACCCCGGTGGCCGGAGACCCCCTACCTGGATGCATGCGTGATACTGGCCTCGGTTCTGGGCTCCACCCGGGAAAAGCTTCTGGCAAGCCTCGCCGACACCCTGGAGAACGCAGACTACAAAGTGTTTATGCAGGGGGTGGGGGCGAGGACAGCCGGCTCCCCGGTGGCATATATCACACATCACCAGGAGTTCTACGCCCTTGACTTTTATGTGGATAACCGGGTGCTGGTGCCCCGGGCCGACACCGAGATACTGGTGGAGACTGCCCTGGGCTACATCAGACAGGGGAGCCGGGTGCTGGATCTGTGCACCGGGTCGGGCTGCATAGCCATTGCTATAAAGCATGCTGTGCCAGAAGCCCGGGTGGAGGCCTCCGACATCTCGGATGGGGCCCTGGCTGTTTTTCGCCGCAATGCAGAGACACTTTTATCAGGTCAAATAAAGGGTCAGGTATCGGGTCAGATTGTGACCTATAAAAGTGACCTTTTAAATGCAATCCCCGGGAAGTACGATGTAATCGTATCAAACCCACCCTACCTGACACGGGCGGAAACAGCCAGGATGGAAGAGGCAAGCTGGCCCGAGCCGAAGCTGGCCCTGGACGGCGGCGAGGATGGCCTGGACTTTATACGCCGTATAATAGCCGACGCTGCCGGCCACCTGCTGTCCGGAGGCCGCCTGTTGTTCGAGGCAGACCCGGCCCAGATGGCTGCTATAAAAATAGAATTTGAAAAATATAAATATAATGATATAATAATCAGAAAAGACCTGGCCGGGAGGGACCGGGTGATAGCAGGATGCTACTGGGGCACGGATTGAGAAAGACCTGGACAT
>JAFZIU010000131.1 GCA_017554185.1 Spirochaetia bacterium | reverse complement strand
TCATAGAACGGAAGGTCTGTGGCAAAATCCACGCCTGCAAAAACCTTGCCGCCTATGGAGTTGCGCTCTAAGAACTGGAAATACTGCCAGAAGCTGGCCTTGCCCTTAAGATATGTATCCTCACTGCCCATGCGAGTGTCGGAATATTTGAGCATAAGCTCCAGGAAATTTCCTTTTTCCGGAAGGACTACAGAGTTGATATTATCAAGCCTTGACTTGAAGAATATGCTGTTTATAAATCCCTTGAAGTCCTCTTTGTATACATCAGAAGCCTCATAATTATAATAGAGATATTCATTCATAAACCCGACAGACATCTCTCCCAGCTTCCGGCTGAATGTTCCAAGGCTTAATGATGTGGCCACTGTCATTTCCTTCTCATTCGCATCTGAATAATCTATTCCTAAATTCAAGCTTTCATCCTTTTTAGGGATATAATCGAACTTGACCTCCGGCCTGACAAAGAAATAATCGAGGAACGGAACGAAATACCGGGTGGTGGCAGATACTCCGCTGAAAAACTCATACTCATTCTCAAGGCTGTCGCCTTTTATAAAAAGATCGTTGAACTCAAGTCCCATCAGCAGATTAAAGATATAATCCTCGTGAACATTCGTGTTGTCTTCATAGTAAAGGCCAAGGCGGAAGAAATGGGGACCTTTCTTGCTGGGTTCCACGTGCACCGAGAGAATATTCTGGTCTTCCACAGTATCAACATAATAGCGGATAGACTCATACTGACCTGATGCATGGAAATCCTCCACAACTTTATTGATTTTATCTATATCTGCCAGCTCTCCCTTGAATGACTCAAGCTGCTTAACAAGTATGCTGCGGTCATAGCTTTCCATATCAGAAACCTCTATCTGATCTATGATCACAGGCTTTTTCTTCATGACTCCGATTATAGGTATATTGGTGATATTTTCAGGTCCCACCTGTTCCTTGATCTGCGGCAGAGCCTTTCTGGCAGCCTCTTCTCCAAGGGCTACAATCTCCTTCATCTTAAAATAAGATGCCGAAGAATAGCTGGTGAGCTCAGGAGCTATAACTATATCAGCATTCTTAAGCTGTGCATTCACCTGGTCATAAAGATAAATATTCAGCATCTGGTTTGCCACGCCGGAAGGCCCCTTCAGTTCCTCCCTGGTCGCCTGATTGTGGGAAAGTGTGACTGCAATGATGATGTCGGCACCCATATCACGGGCTACATCCACAGGAAGGTTGTCAACTACCATACCATCCACCAGGATACGGCCATTCCGTTCTACCGGGGTGAATACGCCAGGAATGGACATGGTGCTCCGCATGGCATCTACCAGAGATCCGCTTTCCAGAACCACCTTATCTCCGGTAAGTATATCTGTGGCCACAGCACGATAAGGGGTGGGAAGATCGTCAAATTTATCTTTTCTTGAGCATGGGCCCACCAGTTCATTGAACTTGTTCTGTATTTTCTGCCCTGTGATAATACCTGGGGAATTCTTAATTCCATGACGGTCAAATCCCAGTGTCATAAAATATTTAGCACTTGAAGTTTTATTGCTGTAAGACATGTAGTCCCGGCTTTTAGTATCAAAGAAAAGATCGGTCCACTCGATAGCACCGACTTCCTTCTCTATCTCGCGGGCTGAATAGCCGTAGGCCGAAAGAGCTCCGATAATTCCACCCATGCTGGTTCCTGCAATATAATCTATGTGAATTCCGTTGTCCTCCAGAACCTTGAGCACTCCGATATGAGCAAAGCCAAGGGCACCGCCGCCAGCCAGAACCAGCCCTACCTTGGGGCGTTCCTCTGCCGAGATGCCGGATGCGAGACAGAATAAGATTGAAACCAGGCAGATTATTTTCTTAGCCATCTTTCCACCGCCTTTGTAAATCCATCCTCGTTATTGGATGGGACTGTTATATATTTTTCTTTTAATTCTCCGGGACTGTTGGCAGTTATGAAACTCTCCCCTGCCCAGTCAAGCATGTCAACATCATTGTAGTCGTTGCCCACAGCCATGATATTCTGCCGTGAAATACTGAACTGCTCTGCAAGCCTGGCTATACCGGCTGCCTTGGAGACCCCCTTCTGGAAGATCTCCATCCACAGGCTGGAATTATCCACCGGGGATGTGCTGCGGATGACACGGAAACCAGACAGTGCTTTGTCTGCATCGGATATAAGCTGCCGGTGGTCTGCACCTGGGAATATGGCCAGAATCTGAGTTGCAGTTTTTATATCATCCACTTTTTTCTCAAATGGAAGATAGGTGGCCACCCTCTTTTCAAAGTCTGGATTCACCTTTCCGTTGCGGTATGGAAAGAAGCAGTGGTTATCGGGAATCTCGTCCTGGATGCAGAAATCAGCACCCAAGGAGTTAAGATAAGTTTTAATCTTCTGGATTCCGGCTGCATCGATGCCGGTTTTATAAATCACCTCTTTTTTCTGCCAGTCCATGACACCGGCGCCGCAGGAGAAAACCAGATAATCCACCGGGAAATCGGCCCCGGCCAGGTTTGTGAAGGACCAGATGCTGCGCCCTGTGGCCAGCACGGTGCAGACACCCTCTTTGTGCAGGTTCCTGAGCGTATCCAGATTTGTCTCCGATACAGTGCGGTCGCTCTTGAACAGCGTGCCGTCCACATCGGTGGCAACAATGCGGTCAAAGCTTCTCATAGGCCTCGTCACAGCTTTCTTTCCACAGCTCCGGGAGCATAGCCTCAAGGGCAAGGCCATTCCGATATGGAGTGCCTGTCTTATTTGTAAGTTCTATGGTGGCAGAAAGGAATTTAAGTGCCTTGTTCACGCTGTCGGGGATTGAATGCCCTTTTAGGATGCCACCCAGTACAATGCTTGCGAATGTGTCGCCGGTGCCCGGGTATGTCCCTGGGATCAGGGTGAACGGGAACTTCATATAAATATCTTCCGACTTGTCGTAGACACAGACTGCATAGCTGCCCTCATGTTCTATGGGGACAGAGGTGATCATTACATACCGGGGACCGGCGGCGGCCAGGGTATAGAGCCAATCCTTTATCTCGTTCACTGAAAAAGCAGCTTTAATATCCCTGCGGAGAAGCATGGAGGCTTCGGTCACGTTAGGGGTGATAATGTCAGCATGCTTGATAAGGTGCTTCATACCCTTGATATGGTTGCCGTTGATGGGGCCGTACGGAATGCCGCCGTCGCCCAGCACAGGATCCACCAGCACTATCTGCCCTGGCCGCTTGAACCGGTGTATGAATTCATCCACAAATGAAATCTGGCCGGAAGAGCCTAAAAAGCCGCTGTAGATGGCATCGAAGCTTATCTCAAGCTGTTCCCAGTGCTTTGCAATCCTGGGCATGAAATCGCCCAGATCCAGCATGGCATAGTGATCAAAGCCATCGGTCTGGCTTGAGAGCACTGCAGTAGGAAGCGGGCATACCTGCACACCCATGGCAGAGAGCACCGGTATACATACAGTAAGGGCAGACCTGCCATAGCCGGACAGATCGTGGATTGCAGCCACCTCGGGTACTAATTTCTTCTTCAGTTCCATCTGTATATCTCTTCCTTGATCAGAGCCTTGCGGAGATCTTCCCGCATATCTATTGCGGCCTGCCGTGCATAGTCGGCAAAGTTACTGTCATCATTCTTTCCCTGGAATGCAAAGATAATCTTGCGGGATGAGTTCACGATTGCCCCCAGGCCATCTTTGTTGAAGCATGGCATTACATCATCTGCTGTACCCCCCTGGGCACCATAGCCAGGCACCAGGAAAATAGTATCTGGCATAGCACTGCGGAGCACTTTAGCCTCATCCGGGAATGTGGCACCTACAACAGCACCTACTGAGGAATAACCTTCCTCGCCTGTCAGACTCTTTCCCCAGGATGCAACAAGATTTCCCATCACCTGATAAATCTTGAGCCCAGATGCAGTATCAAGGCACTGGAACTCCTGAGAGCCAGGGTTTGAGGTCTTGACCAGAACGAAGATTCCCTTTCCAAAGGCTTCGCAGTCCCTGATGAACGGCTCTACCCCTTCGTAGCCAAGATATCCGTTGACTGTAAGGCAGTCGGTGTCGAATACGTTCCTCTGTGTGCCGAATATATCGGTCTCGCCCAGATAGGCGGAGGAATAGGCTTTGCATGTGCTGCCTATATCGTTCCGCTTGGCATCGGCAATTACCAAAAGGCCTCTTGTCTTGGCATAGCTGGCTGTCTTCTTGAAAGCCTCCATACCGTAATCACCAAGCTCCTCGTAATAGGCCAGCTGGAGCTTTACACATGGGACAATATCGTAGATTGCATCGATAATCTTCTTGTTGAACTCGTACACTGCCTGGGATGCAGACTGGAATGCCAGCTCGTAGGAGCCCATGAAATCCTTCTTGAAGAAATCAGGAATCTTAGCAAAGGAGGTGTCCAGCCCCACCACAGATGGGTTCTGCTTCTTGTCTATGGCGGCAATGAGCCGGTCGGCAAAGTTATTTTTCAAAGCCATACTTCTTCCCCCATTTCTCAGGGTTTACTATCCACTCGCAGATTTTATCGATATCTCTCTTCTTGATATATTTCTTCTCTGAAGCAACTGCTATAAGAGCATCAAAGTTGGATACAGAATAGGTCATGCACTCTTTTTCTGCAAAGATATCGTCGGCCTTCTTCATTCCATAGGTGAAGATGGAGATGATGTCAGAGACAACGCCGCCTGCTTCCCGGACAGCATCTACAGCTGCCGCACTGCTCTTTCCAGTGCTTATAAGATCCTCGATTATAAGGACACGGCTCCCTTCCGGGATAGGCTGGGAAACATTATCCTTGACCCAGATGAAAGGCTTCTTAAGGATATCGGCCAGGAGGGCACCATGCGGAATCCCTGCTGTGGCAGTGCCGCAGACAATGTCGAAATTCTCGGCTCCGATCTTATCGTTGATGATGTTCATCATATAGTTGATGATTATCATCCACTGGTCATGGTGCGATATGAGAAGCCGGTTGTCGCAGTAGATCGGGCTGATTATGCCGGATGCAAATGTGAACGGCTTGTCGGGAGAAAGAGCCACAGCCTTGATGTCCAGAAGAATCTCGGCCGCATTCTCTGCCATTATGGAATCCAGATCCTTTGCAGGCTCGCAGTCTTCCATAAAGTCTACAAACAGCTGGCTTACATATTTTTTCTTAACTGCCCTTCTGAGCAGGCTGTCGTATGTGACCAGAGGGAGCACCATATCATTTTCCACGCAGGAGAATATAGTAAGTATTCCATCCACAGTGCACCCGGTGCTGTCCAGTGCCTTGAGTATTCCATCCACCTCTTTGTCGGTATAAACGGCATCCACAAAGACTACAGCCCTGTCGCCGGCCTGGATAAGCCCTTCTATGCGGTTCTTCTTTCCATGGTCCTTGGCTGCAGAGCGCACATAGGCCATAGGCACACCCAGAGATGATGCGATGAGGGATGTGAACACAATGCCTGCGTTGTCCATTCCAACCAGGACATCGGGGGAAAGTCCATTATCATACATAAGCTCTATAAGAGCATCCTTAAACAATGTCCGTGTCTTGAAATCCTCGGTAAGCACCGAAGAATCAAGGCTGATGCAGAATTTTCCAGTTGTACTGTCAAGGGCAAACACTGCTGCGCCGCTCTTAATTAGAGTATCTTTTATCTTTTTCATATCACTCATTATATATCATAATTTTATTTAAAACTACAAGAAAAATAATTTTTGCTTACAAGGTTGACACAAAAAAAGGGTTGTGATATGGTTCTTTATTGTCAGCGGGGGATTAGCTCAGCTGGGAGAGCGCCTGCCCTACAAGCAGGATGTCGGCGGTTCGATCCCGTCATCCCCCACTCAAGGTAAACATTGGAAACAGTGTTTACCTTTTTTTTTGCTCATGAAGACTGTAACATTTGCATAATGTTCCGGTTAGAAGTATACTATGATCATGAGAAAGATCCTGCCGGCTCTATCCTTACTGCTTCTCCTGGCTTCCTGCAAAGACCCTGAATGGAAGGAAGAATACAGCTGGGATGTGAACTCAATACCCGGCACAAAGCAGATACAGCTGCCTATAACCTGGGAGAAAGGAACCTACGGCGGCACATGGCGGGACACCTATGCAGAGGATCCCAAAAGCTTCAACCCGTTCTCCAACCTGGACGGTTCCTATACAATTGTCACCAACCTGATACTGGACTACCTTTTTGACTACAACCTGGATACAAAGCAGTGGAGCGGCAACATTGTGGAATCCTACCAGGTGATCACTGATAAAGAGCATGACAAGCTGGACCTGCACTGCAGGCTCCGCGATGACATTTACTGGAGCGACGGGGTCAAGATGACTGCCGAGGATGTGGTCTGGTACTTCGAGAACATAGAGAACAACAAGGAGATCTACCCCCTGGGAGAGCAGGGATTATATATCACTATGCCGGATGGCTCAAGGCAGAAATATACTATTGAGAAGACCGGAGAATACGAGTTCTGCTACCACTTCCCCAGGATTGTGAGCGAGCCCCTCTTGGTTGTGAATACCGACACTATAGTTGCAAAGCATATCTGGGAGCCGGTGCTCAAGAAGGGAAAGAAGGCTGTGGAGGCATTCTGGGGCATAACCACCCCGCCCGAGGATCTGGTGGGAAACGGCGCTTTCCTGCTTGATAAGCTGATTCCAGGCGAGCGGATCATCTTTAAAAGGAACCCAAACTACTGGAAAAAGGATGCGTGGGGGCAGAAGCTGCCTTACATAGACAAGATAATACTCACCTACACTCCTGATTCAAACTCAGACCTCCTTAAGTTCCAGAAGGGAGAGACCGAGGCCTATGCACTGCGGGGACAGGACCTGCCCACCCTGCTGCCGGAAAGCGGCAAGGGAAAGTTTGACATATGGAACGGCGGCCCTGCCGGTGGATACACATCCCTGCTCTTCAACCATAATCCCGATTCCTTGCCCGAGTGGAAATTCAAGGTGTTCACAGATATAAAGTTCAAGCAGGCAGTAAGCTGCCTAATAGACCGTCAGACTATAATAAACCAGACTACAAACGGACTTTCCCAGCCGCAGTATAACGTTATAGGCGAGAACAACCGCTACTACGACCCATCGACAGACACCCCCTACTCCTATGACCCGGTGCGGGCAAAGTTGCTTCTAGACGAAGCCGGGTACACCGACAGAAACGGCGACGGCATACGGGAGGATGCAGAAGGCAACCCCATATCATTCTCAATACTCACATGGAGCACCGATCCTGTGACCCAGGATTATCTGAACATAATTGTATCGGATATGGAGAAAGTGGGAATAAAAGCACTGCTGCAGACTGCAGACTACAACGTCATTGCCCAGAAGCTGATCAACACTTTCGACTGGGAATGCTACCTGGCCGGCATGAGCATGCCTACATTCCCGGAGCAGTGGTACAACATCTGGCTTTCAAGCGGCAACCTCCACTACTGGCATCCTAAGCAGAAAGAACCGACACTGGAATGGGAAAAGAAGCTGGATCATCTTTACAGCCAGCTTATCTACACCTATGACCAGAATGAGATAAAGAGGAACTACTCCATATTCCAGAAGACTATAATGGACAACCTGATCATCATCCCTATCTTCCGGCGCTATTCCTTCCTTGCAGCCGAATCGGGCTGGGGCAACCTGAACTGGAACGCACACAACAGCATCGGGGACAACTACCGGTATATCTACAGGAGGGATATGAAATGAAGCTTCTCAAGTTCATAATTAAGCGTATCCTCACCATGATTCCGGTGCTCCTTATAACCATATTCTTCTTTTTCTTCTTCATGAGCCTGGCACCCGGAGACTTCTTCTCCTCCTACTACCAGAACCCGGAGATAACACCCGAGACCATCGATTACTACAGGACTCAGTTCGGCTTGGACAAGCCTTTCTATATGCAGTTCCTGTTCTGGCTCAAGAAGGTGCTTATCGATCACGACCTGGGTATGTCATTCTCCTACAGGCAGCCTATACTGGAGCTTATCAACACTAGAATATGGAACACTGTTTTCCTCAATTTCTTCTCTCTGATATTCTCCTTTGCAGTCGCATACCCCATTGCATTCTACTTCTCCTACAAGCCCAACAAGCTGCTTGAGAAGAATGTGAATTTCATAACTCTGATACTCTACTCTGTCCCATCCTTCTTCCTGGCACTGCTGGGACTTCTGGTTGCAGCAAAGACAGGGCTTTTCCCATTGGGCGGAGCCACCAGCGAGAACTACCACCTCATGGGGCATGGTGCCCAGTTCCTGGACAGGCTGCATCACATCCTGCTGCCTGTCCTGATAGGCTTTCTGGGTGGTGTGGCAGGTTCCATCCGGAGCATGAAGGTGCTCCTGGAGCAGGAGTACTCCAAGCCCTATATCATAGCAGTACGGGCCAAGGGAGCTGGCAAGATCCAGATCATCAAGCATGCCTTCCGCAATGCTCTGATCCCGTTCATCACAGGTATTTCGGGCATTTTCTCATCACTTATCGGCGGTTCGCTGTTTGTGGAGATCATATTCTCGTACCCAGGCATAGGACGTCTGATGTATGATGCCACCATGCGGCAGGATTATTATCTGGTGCTGACCAACATGATTATCAGCGATATTCTGGTACTGGCAGGAATTCTGATCTCAGACATCCTGCTGGCAGTGGCAGACCCACGGGTGAGGATAAAATGAAGCATTCCATCCCCTATCTGAAGTTCAAGCGCAAAAAGCTGGGAATGCTCTGCTTCTGGATCCTGGTGGTGATGTATCTTTCCTTTATTTTCGAGGGTTTCCTTGCACCATACCAGCCCAACACCAAGTTCAAAAGCAAGTCCTACCAGCCGCCACATGCCATCCATCTGATCCACGATGGAAAGTTTGTAGGACCGTTTGTATATGAATATGAGATGGCAAACCCGTTCTACAAGAAGTATAAGACAGACCGGGCTGTGATCCATAAGCTCTCTATGTTTGTAAAGGGAGACAGCTATAAGCTCTTCGGTCTGATTCCATCAAAGACCCATCTTTTCGGCACAGAGGATGGAGAGCCTGTTTTCCTGCTTGGAGCTGACCGGCTTGGGCGTGACATGCTGTCGCGCATAATCTGCGGTGCCAAGATATCCCTTACCATAGGTTTTGTAAGCATAATCACCGCCCTTCTGGGAGGTATACTCATAGGTGGAATCTCGGGATATATAGGGGGAATGACCGACTGGTCCATAATGCGGTTCTGCGAGGTCATCATACTGCTTCCTACTTTCTACTTCTTCCTGTTCCTCCGTTCCATACTGCCGGCCGACATCACTCCGGGGCAGAAGTTCCTGTTCATAACACTTATCCTGGCTGTTCCAAGCTGGGCCGGCAGCGCCCGGGGCATCAGGAACTGGGTGCTCTCCCTCAAGAACGCCGACTACGTGACTGCAGCCAAGCTGTCGGGGGTAAAATCGCTTCCTATACTGCTTAGGCACATCATTCCGCAGATACGGAGCATTCTTATCCTGGACATAACCCTGAGTGTCCCGGGCGTCATTTTAGGCGAGGCAGGCCTCAGCTTCCTCAACCTGGGAATAACAGAGCCTTCCGTAAGCTGGGGTATGCTTATGAGCGCAGCCATGGATATAAATGTGCTCAAGCAGTACCCATGGGTGCTCTGGCCTGCATTTGTGATAATTCTTACTGTATTCTGCTTCTTTACGCTGGGTTACAGCTTAAAGGATGCATTTGACCCGAAGGCGCTGTAGGAGGCCTGATGAAAGATAAGATTCTTGAGGTTAAAAACCTTACCACCATATTCCACAATGTGAACCAGGATGTAACTGCAGTGGACAGCCTCTCCTTCGACCTTGCACCCCACGAGATACTGGCAATGATCGGAGAGTCCGGAAGCGGAAAGAGCGTCACAAACCTTTCCATAATGCAGCTTATAGATGAGCCAGGCGAGATTGCATCCGAGAGCCAGATCCTGTTCAAGGACGGCGATAGATACATTGACCTTAACAAGATGACCGAGAAAGAGATGGAGAGAATCCGGGGCGACAGGATATCCATGATATTCCAGGAGCCGTCAGCCTCCTTCAATCCCCTCTTCAGGCTGGGAAACCAGGTTGGAGAAAGCCTGCGCCTCCACGGTCGGAGCACCAAGGAAGAGGCCTACCAGGAAGCCCTTAAGCTGCTTGAGCAGGTGCACATACCTAACTCCACACTCAGGGCTCAGGACTATCCATTCCAGATGTCAGGCGGTATGCTGCAGAGGATGATGATAGCACAGGCCCTCTCCTGCCACCCCGATATCCTTATTGCAGATGAGCCCACAACAGCGCTGGATGTGACCACACAGGCCCAGATACTGGGGCTTCTGAAGGAAAAGCAGAGAGAGACCGGCATGTCTGTCATATTCATAACCCACGACCTGGCCCTTGTGGAGGACTTCTGCAACCGAATAATGATTCTCTATGCAGGCTCGCTGATGGAGGAAGGAAAAGCAAAGGATGTGATCTCACACCCGATGCACCCATATACACAGGACCTGCTCAGCTCCATCCCAAAGCCGGGGATGTTCAAGGGAGTGGACAAGCTGTTTGCAATCCCGGGCAAGGTGCCGGATCCGGGCGAGAAGATAACAGGCTGTCCTTATGCCAAGCGGTGCAGCCGGTGCACAGAAGAATGCCAGGCTTCCAAGCCGGGCATTGCTGAAAAAGATGGCAGGAAAGTGAGGTGCTTCCATGCTTACTGTTAAAGATCTTGTAAAACACTTCCCTCTCAAGGCCGGCAGGTTCAGCAGCTCGGAGGAAAAAATCCACGCCCTGAACGGAGTATCATTCACCCTTGGGAAAAAGCAGACACTGGGAATTGTGGGAGAATCGGGATGCGGCAAATCGACGCTGGCCAAGGCAATCCTGGGAATAAAGCCGGCAGATTCGGGCAGCATTACACTGGATCCGCCCGATACCAGGATGCAGTATATCTTCCAGGATCCATACCTCTCCCTTGACCCCAAGATGCAGGTCAAGGACATCATTACAGAGCCTATGACAGCAGCCGGCATGATCACAAAGAAAGAGGTGGTGAAAGAGGCGCAACGGCTTCTGGAGCTGGTGGGGCTGCCCAAGGACTGGGGAACCAAGTATCCGCATGAATTCTCGGGCGGCCAGCGGCAGAGAATCTGCATAGGACGGGCTATATCTTCAAGACCTGGCATAGTGATATGCGACGAGCCTGTATCCTCTCTGGATGTCTCTATCCAGTCCCAGATCCTGAACCTGCTCCTTGAGCTGCAGGACAAGCTTGAAATCTCATATATCTTCATAGCCCACAACATTGCAGTGGTACTCTATATGAGCGACATAGTGTCGGTCATGTATGCCGGATACATTGTGGAAAGTGCAAACCCTCAGGAGCTGTATGCAGACCCGATGCACCCTTATACAAAGCTTCTTCTGAGCGTTGTTCCTGAGATAGGAAAGAACAAGAGGATATTCGAACAGAAAATAACCGGAGAGGTTCCTGATCTTATACACATGGAAGCAGGCTGCCCATTCTACAGCAGGTGCCCTGTGCACAAAGATGTATGCAGGACAGCAATACCGCAGCTGAAACCGGGAGAGAAATCAGATCACAGCTGCGCATGCTGGTTATATCAATAGCTTTTCAGAAGCTCAGATACCTTTTTCATATCGTCTATAGACGGGGGCTCGGTGGCGGCAAGCTTATACAGTTCCTTCTGCCATTTGAACTCCCCCATCTTATGGAATGCCAGGGGCTCTATCTTTTCCACACAGGAGAACTTGTGCAGATAAGCCCCCAGCGCCCTTAACTGAGTTTCTTCCAGGGTAAGGCCGGGCACAATGACATGCCGTATCCACACCTTCTTGCCGGTGCTCTGGCAGTATTCCAGATACTCCTTTTCCTGCTCCAGGATATGAGGCCGTCCTGTTATCTTCTCGCACAGGGCGCTGTCAAAGGCCTTGAAATCTAAAAGCAGCATGTCTGCCACGTCAATGGCAGTCCTCGCCATTGACAGAGGAATAGCGGCAGAGGTGTCGATGGCGGTATGGAGCCCCTCCTTCTTAAGCATCTCCAGAAGCTCGGCGGCAAAGTCCAGCTGCATCAGGGGCTCGCCCCCGGAAAGGGTTACACCGCCGCCGTGGTCGTAGAAATTACGGAACGGAAGAATCTTCTTCACCACATCCTCTGCCGCATATTCCTCTCCCCCCGACGCCTCCCAGGTGTCGGGGTTGTGGCAGAACATGCACCGCAGCGGACAGCCCTGGAAGAACACCACATAGCGTACGCCAGGACCGTCCACCGCCCCGAAGGACTCAAAGGAATGGATTCTTCCTTTCATCTCACATCTTCTCGTGGAAGGTCCTGGAGATTACATCCAGCTGCTGCTCGCGGCTCAGCTTGATGAAGTTCACGGCATAGCCGGAAACTCTGATTGTAAGCTGAGGATATTTCTCCGGATGATCCATTGCATCAATAAGGGTCTCCCTGTTAAGCACATTCACGTTCAGATGCTGGCCAGTAGCTATCATGTAGCCGTCCAGCAGTGTAATAAGGTTGTCGCTCCTCTGGTCGTCGTTCTTGCCCAGGGCAGACGGTGCCATGGAGAATGTGTAGGAGATACCGTCCTGTGCATCTGCCCATGGAATCTTGGCAACGCTCAATAGAGATGCCAGAGCGCCGTTTGTATCGCGGCCGTGCATCGGGTTTGCACCAGGTGCCAGAGGAACCCCCTTCTTTCTTCCGTCCGGTGTGTTTCCGGTGTTCTTTCCATATTCTACGTTGGATGTGATGGTAAGGACAGACTGTGTAGGGGTGCTGTCCCTGTACATTTTGTTCTTTCTTATGTCGTTCATGAACATCTTGGTGACCATGACAGCAATCTTATCGACACGCTCATCATTGTTTCCATACTTAGGATAATCACCTTCAATCTCGAAGTCCACTGCAAGGCCGTTCTCGTTTCTTATAGCTTTCACCTTGGCATACTTGATTGCAGAGAGGGAGTCGGCCACTACGCTGAGTCCAGCAATACCGCAGGCTGTGGTACGTTTCATCCGCTCGTCCATAAGGGCCATCTCAAGGGTCTCGTAGTTGTACTTGTCGTGCATATAGTGGATCATATAGAGAGCCTTTGTATAGACTGTGGCCAGGTAATTCGACATATATGTGAACCGGTCCATGACCTCGTCATAGTCAAGATATTCGCTTGTTATCGGCTTATATGGCGGTGCAACCTGCTTTCCGGTTATCTCATCAATTCCACCGTTGATAGCGTACAAAAGGCACTTTGCCAGGTTGGCGCGGGCACCGAAGAACTGCATCTGCTTGCCGATCCTCATCGGAGATACACAGCATGCGATTCCGTAGTCATCACCCAGGTCTACACGCATAAGGTCGTCGTTCTCGTACTGGATGGAGCTGGTCTTGATAGAGATCTTTGTAGCAAAATGCTTGAAGTTTTCCGGAAGCCGTGTGCTCCACAGGATAGTCAGGTTAGGCTCCGGTGCAGGTCCCAGGTTCTCCAGTGTATGGAGGAACCGGTAGCTCATCTTGGTCACCATATGCCGTCCGTCAAGGCCCATTCCACCTAAGGATTCGGTAACCCATACCGGGTCGCCTGCAAAGATGTTGTCGTAATCCAGAGTACGGAGGAAGCGGACAATACGCAGTTTCATGATAAAGTGGTCAACCATCTCCTGGATTTCCTGCTCTGTATAGCGTCCCTCTTTAAGGTCCCGTTCCGCATAGATATCGAGGAATGTGGAGGTGCGGCCCAAGCTCATGGCAGCACCGTTCTGCTCTTTTACAGCTGCCAGGTATCCGAAATAGAGCCACTGGATAGCCTCTTTTGTATCCTTTGCCGGTTTGGAGATATCAAAGCCGTAGATATCTCCCAGCTCCTTAAGCTGCTGGAGAGCCTCAAGCTGCATGCTTATCTCTTCCCTCTTCCGCACTATGAAATCGCTCATAGTCATACGGTCAAACTTGATCTTTGCCCTAAGCTTTTTGTTGATAAGGAAGTCGGTTCCATACAGGGCAACACGGCGGTAGTCGCCGATAATCCGTCCACGCCCGTAGGCATCTGGAAGACCTGTAAGCAGTTTGGATGAGCGGGCAGCTCTGATGTCATCGGTATATACAGAGAAAACGCTCTCGTTGTGGGTTCTTCTATATTTGAAGATTTTCTTCACCTCTGGATCAAGATGATAGCCATGCTCCTCGAGGGCCTGCTCCACCATCCGCACACCGCCGAAAGGCATGATTGCCCGCTTAAGCGGTTTTTCGGTCTGAAGTCCTACAATAACCTCCAGATCCTTGTTTATATATCCTGCCGGATGAGATGTTATTCCAGAGATTACGCTGGTGTCGGCATCCAGCACTCTGCCCGGGGAATTGCGTTCCTTCTCCAGGAGCACGCTGAGCTCTTCCCAAAGCTTCTTAGTCCGTTCTGTAGCACCAGTAAGGAAAGATCCGTCGCCGTCATAGGGTGTATAATTTTTTTGTATGAAGTCTCTTACATCAATTGATTCGTTCCAGTCACCAGAAATGAAATCCATAGTTTCCTCCTTGATTTACAACTTCAAAATATCCGAAAAAAAGGGGAAAAGTCAAAAAAATAGTAATGATTTCTATTTGTGATAAATTTTCTTTATGATGTTCAAAGATAAATCAAATAATGGAGAGTATTTCCACCAGAGAATCGTCCTCTTTAAGGACATTTTTCCTGAATTTATTCTCAAAATCCTTCTTCCGGGTGGCAATAATCTGCTTTTTTATCTTCTCTGAAAGCTTCTCATAATCATTTTTTATCTTATCCAGCATTGCCTGGTCAAACTGCTTCTTGCCATAGAGAACTGCAAGAACATGAAGAGCATGGGCAAACCGGGTCTTCGGATACTCAAGGTCAAGGCGCTCAAAGCGCTCTTCCACATCATCCCATGAGATGAAATCGCCCTTCTCTATATCCTGCACCAGCTGCTTTAAATCAACATTGCACACCATGTGTCCGCATACATTGGTCCATCCCCAGGTCTTCTTAGAAGCATCTACTGGAATATCTTTGTACTTATCTGCTTTCACACCAGGCTTTCCGAGCCATGCCAGGACAGTGGAGACTCCGTACCACAGGAGCATCTCCTTATATGCCTTTATTCCTTCGTCTATGCCCAGGATCTGCACCTTTCGTGATGAGTTCTCCATGGTGAATGCAGGAATCTTCTTTTTATATTCCTTAAGCAGATCCAGAGCTTTCTGGACCTCCTCGGCAGTATCGGGAGCCATGAACCGGTACTCTATGCCATCCCCTGTCTTTCCAAGCCGCTTCTGGAACTTCCAGTTGTTGCGGAACAGCGCATACATATTGTGGCGCCACCAGTAGGCCGGCATGACATCAAGGGTGTTTTCCTTTATATTATCTGAAACCAGGGCAAACGGCAGCTTAATATCAAGCTCGTAGGCAAAGCTGCTTTTTGCCAGCAGTGTGAATGGGGCAAAGCTTGAGCAGTATTTGACCGAGGTGCTCAGTCCTGCCCAGAAGCCGCGGCCTGCTGCAAGCTCGCCGTCGTTTGCCCTGCTGTTGTGGTTTGAGCCTAAGTTGGCGCCGGATGCTATGTTGCATTGGCCGCCGATGTCGGCTGCAATAAGGAAAGAGCTGTTGTGGTGCTGCTCGTGAAGCGGTGCTATAAAGCAGTTCTGGACCTCGCCGCAGGCTATGGTGGAATTGCTTCCCACTGCACTCTGGATGACCCGGGCATACTGCTTTATAGTCACCTGCTTATCCAGGAAACACTGCTCCACAAAGGCGCCCGACTCTATATTGACACCGCCGCCTATAAAAGACTGCTTTACAACAGCGTTGTCGCATATGGCGGTGCGGCTTGCAGAACCGGAGCCGATTACGCACTCCTCCACCCGGGATGCGCCTGAGATTATGCCCCGCCGTCCCAGCTTGACGCTCCGGACCGCCTTTGTATTCTCTATGACGCAGTTTTCTTCTATCACAGTATATGGCGCAGCGGCGGCCAGTTTGGCCTGGTTGAACTGGGCAATGAACTGCTGCAGAATATCATGGGATTTAAGATGAGCCTGCATCCATATCTCCTGCATGGTGATGCCGCTGAAAAGGAGAGCCTCCCGCCCTGCTTTCTCGTTGCCGGCTCCGATTACTACAGGCTTTTTAAAGGCATCGGGATCGGTGGAGAGCTCCGAGCAGTCATGGATTATTACATTACGTCCGATGAGGGATTCAGATATTGTGCTCCGGGAGAGAGATGAATAGTCGTCGATGCAGGAAGATGTTATCTGACAGCCGTAGATTCCTATGGGGTGTGATACTCCGTGGAACTGGATGAAGCCTTTCTCGAGGCGTCCGATATAGACATTTCCATAGAAACCTGTACTACGGATAAGGCTTGGATCAAAAGGACGCTTTACATGAATCTGCTCCCAATCCTCGGCCCAACAACCGTTATTTTCAAGAATTTTCACTTCTTCATCTTTTAAAAGTGTAGTATTATTAAACTTTTTCAAATTAAACTTTGAAAAGATACCGCTACCTGGATACCCTACATTAAAATAGCAATGACTGTTTTTCTTCTCTCTCATACTGTTATCCTACCATGGAATACAACTTTTTTTCCATAAAAATCTGTAACAATTATATCAACGCTGTTTTCGCCTGGATTCAACTGGATGCCGGGGAATGTGAATGCCCCCTCCCTTCCGTACAGCGTTCCATATTCAAAAGCCCCGCTGTCAAGCAGGAGGAGATCTCCCTTGCGCTGTATAGTCCTGAACCCCAGAGTGCTAACCACCTGGCCATCCACAGAAACCTGCACCTGATAAAGCCCCAGAAGCCCCTTGCCTGCCATGTAGACGCTCAGATTGCCTCCCTCAAAGGAAATCCCCTTTACCTGCGGAAGCTCCGACTTCTTTATTCTTTCGGTCATAAGGAGCGGATTGATAAAACGGTCCATCTTAAGGTCGTACATCTCGAAGTGGAGAATTCCCCCTTTTGTCCTGCCCAGGTTCTGTCCCTTCCTTATCTGGTTATCCCTGGAAATATCCTCTGAGACTGCAAGCTGGGAATAGAGGGTAAGGATTGAGTCATCATGGGCCACTGCCACAAAATCAGGCCCATAGTAGAGCACCTCGCCCGCTTCGGAAGCAAATACATTGTCGGTCTGGATGTCTATTCCTGTGTTGAACTGTCCCCTGTCGATAGAGCCGAAGGAAGCTGTTATCCTGCCTCCGGGTGCCGGGAAATCGAAGGCATAAAGGGAAAAGGAAACCATCATAAAGCAGAAAAGAAGAATCAGCCTGCGCATATCACTGCTCCACCACCCTCAAAGCCTTTAGGTTTTCCTTGCCGTCATACTTTGCCGAGGCAACCTGGATGCCGTTGTAAAGGAACATATGGATATAATCTTCCCCTGCATCATTGCCCGAGACAACCCATACATATTCCTGCTCCGGATCGAAGGTCACATTCTTGAGAACCCCGCTGAATGCCATTGAAAAGCGGCTGAATGTGGTCATACTGAGCACAGAGATTCCCTCTGCATCCTCATAGAGCAGCATATTGCCGGAAAACTCAAGGAAAGGGGTGCGGCGCACATCATCTGGAAGATCGACCCTGTGGGAGAGATTCCAGCTCTCCTGCTTCTTCTGATACACAAAAAGAGTCCTAGGATATACCCCTGCTATGACAGAGAGAGATCTGCCGTCATCCGAGGCTGCAATTGCATAGACTGTCTTATATTTGCCCGAAGCCCTGTTTTCCAGGGGAGTGCCGTCCACAAGAATTGTCCCGTCAAGAAATCCTGCTGCCGAGAAGCCTTCTTTTGATACATAGCATGTGCAAAGCTTTGGAACTGCAGAAGATACCTTGGAAGCTGGAATTCCGGTTTCAGAAGGAGATTTCAACTGCTCCAAGTACCGGTCAGATCCACCTTTGTATGGGAAAAGAAATGAAAAGACGAGAAAAAATAGAGGAATAAATAAAAAATATTTCTTTTCCATATGTCAATTTTATAATACAGATATTATACTGTCAATGAAGGAAAATATTATGAGTGACAAGGAAAAACTGATATCCACCGCTGCTGCGGCTGCACAGAAGGCCTATGCCCCCTATTCCAGGTTCCGGGTGGGAGCCGCAGTCCTGGCCGATGATGGAACCATATATACAGGAGTGAATGTGGAGAACCGGTCCTACGGGCTTACCATCTGCGCTGAGAGGAACGCCATAGCCCATGCTGTGGCCATGGGAATGAAATCTATAAAGGCTGTGGCAATCTATTCACCGGATTCCGAAGACCCGCTGCCCCCCTGCGGTGCCTGCCGTCAGGTGATAACGGAATTCTCCGCACCGGATGCTGTTGTGATATGCTGCGGAAGAGATAAAAATGCAGTGGAGATCCCTGTCCGGGAGCTGTATCCCATGGATTCCTTACATAATCTGAAAAAAAATTAAATATTTTTGTAACTGTGACAAAGGAGAGTTGTTTACTAAGTACAAAGCGATAAGAAACTAAAAAGTTTTCCTTCAATAATTCATTTTCAAACCTGCTGGTTCTCTCTCCTTCCCAGCAGGTTTCTTTTTTGCAGAAAACAGAAAAAAAATGCAGAAAAAAAATACTGAAAAAATGTAACTTGCAAACAGTTGGATGGTTTAGTTTATGAAAGATGAGAAATCTTTTCATAAACCTCCTTTTATGTGTAACCTGCCGGATATGATTTTTCCCCGTCTGAAGCCGGCAGGTTTTTTTTGTGTCAGTTGAAATCAGAATAAAGAATAATAGCTCTTGAGAACAGGATTATCGGCATTATGCATATCGAGTGCAGCCTTTGCCAGGTCCTTGCCCAGCTGCACCCCTTCCTGGTCGTAGGAGTTGATATTCCACAGGAAGCCCTGGAACATCACCTTGTTCTCGAAGTGGGCAAACAGAGAGCCCAGATTCCCAGGTGTAAGCCTGTCGCCATAGAGCAGCGACGTGGAGCGGTTTCCAGGGAAGCACCTGTTGACATCTTTATTGGTGCGCCCCTCTGCAAATGCAGTGATCTGGGCGGCAAGGTTTGCATTAAGCTTGGTCTGGGAGGTGGAGCCTTTGTACTGCACATCAGTACACAGCTGGCTGTGCTTGAAGCCGATGAACTCCACCGGCATCTCTCCTGGCCCCTGATGCAGCTGCTGGAAGAAGGAATGCTGGCAGTCGGTTCCCACCGACGCAAATATGGCTGGACAGGTGGCATAAGGTGCCGGCTTTCCGTTGCTCTCCATGCAGAGCTGCTGCAGGTGCAGTGCAAAGGGTGCAAGTGCTGCAGAATACGGAATCACAGCCTCCACCGGGATGTGCCGGATGTCCACATCTATAACATCAAGGAGCGCATCCATAAGGGCCGCATTATCCTCCACTTTTTCATTCAATGCCAGAATATCGCTATAGTGTGCACCGGACAGGAACTGGCTGAAGACATCCTTCCCAAAGGCGGTAGAGACAAGGACACCGGCACATGCACTGGAAGAAGAGAACCGGCCGCCCACATAGTCGTCGATATGGAACACAGCCTGGAACTGCTTCTCATCATCCAATGGAGAACCTGCAGCAGTCACAGCTATAGTCTGTTTCTCAAGCTCAATCTCAGGACAGTTCTTATGCAGGTATTCTTTTATAAATGCGTAGTTGGTAAGGGTCTCAAGTGTGGTGCCGCTCTTTGTGACCAGTATGAACAGAGTGGTCTCGGCATTGATCCGTGAAAGGACAGCTGCACTCTCGTCCGGGTCGATGTTGGAGATGAACTCTGCCCTGAGAACCGGAGCAACCTTTTCTGCGATGCACCAGTTCAAAAGCCCCTGGTACACAGCCTTTGGGCCGAGGCCCGAGCCCCCGATGCCGATCTGGACAATGGTATCGTAGACCTTGCCGGTACTGCTTCTTAAAGCGCCAGACCTGACCTGGTCTGCAAAGGCAAAGAACTTCTCCTTCTCCTGTGCGTAGAACTTGCCGCAGGAAGCCGATTTCTCAGAGCATGGAAGGCCTTCGGCCCCCCGGCAGAGGTGGTGCATCACTGCCCTGTTCTCGCCTCTGTTGGCAATGCCACCGGCAAGGAGGGCGCGGTACTTTGGTATGCACTCCTGCTCGTCTGCAAGGCTCTGGCACAGTGCCACAAGCTCAGGTGTAACACCCTTTCCTGCATAGCTGAAAGTAAGATCCTTTCCGGCAGGGGCAACATATTTCTCAACTGCATCTGGAGTGAGCAGCTTCTTGAGTTCAGGCTTTCCCTTGCAATAGGCACACAGTGCTCTGTAGGCTTCTGTTTCTGTCAGGTCAAAATAGTTCATCTCTGATAGACTTAATTCCTTTTACTAATATATAATATGTTTATCGGAGTTTTTGTCAAATTTATTAAAAATTATGGGTAATAATGGGAAAAACCGCAACTTTATCTACTACTTCCTCATTATGCTGACAATTCTGTCCTGGAGTTCCACCTTTATCTCCACCAAGATACTGCTGTCAGATTTCAAGCCTATAGATCTGTTTGTATACAGATTTGTCCTGGCATACATCTTGACTATTCCCTTCTATCCTCATTTCCATAAGCCTGAATCCCTTAAGACAGAGCTTTATGAGATAGCTCTGGGAGTTACAGGAGGTTCCCTCTATTTTCTTGGAGAATCCTATGCCATCAAATACTCCACCCCCTCCAATGTAGCTATACTTGTAGCAACTGCCCCCCTGGCAACCATCTTCCTGGCCCGGTGCTTCCTTAAGAGCGAACAGATAACAAAGCAGGTTACCATAGGTGGCTTTATTGCTCTTTCCGGTGTTCTTATGGTGGTATATAACGGCATTGCAATGCCTTATATAGAGCCTTTCAGCTGCCTTCTTGCTATGATATCGGTGGTTTCCTGGGGCTTTTATTCCATTATTCTCAAACTAATAGAGAGTAAGTACCCCACCATCTATATAACACGGAAAACCTTTTTCTGGGCTGTGGTTACTATCCTGCCTCTCTACTTTATGACCAAGGCCCCTTTTGAAATCAGGCTCTTCCTTAAGCCGGTCAATGCCTTCAACCTCCTGCTGCTGGCCTTCTTTGCCTCTACCATGGCCTATGCCATCTGGGGAAAAGTGACCCTGGCTCTGGGAGCTGCAAAAACCAGCAACTTCCTTTACCTGATACCGCTGCTTACCCTGGCCGAGTCCTCCATCATCCTTGATGAGCCTTTCAGCATCTATGCAGTGCTGGGTGCAGTGCTTATCTTGAGCGGAGTCATCATTGCAGAACTGGCCCGGGGCTCAAAATAAATATTTTTATTTACTATCTTGTTTTTTCTATATAAAGCCATTACAATAAGTCCAAACGCTATAAGAGGCAATAAGGAATATGACTTTCAAAGAGATTGTTGAGCATATCAGCTGCGAGATAATTAATAAAGGCAATGATTTTGATACAGCTGTTATTGAGAATGTTTCTGCCGGAGACATGATGAGTGAGGTTCTGGTGGGAGATGAAGATAACAGGATACTGGTAACAGCCCTTACAACCGACCAGGTAGTACGGACTGCCGACATTGTGGAAGCCCGCGGAGTAATCCTTATCAATGGCAAACGGCCCCAGACTTCCATGAAGACACTGGCAGAAGAATCTGGGCTGACTCTTATTTCCACCAAGAACAATATGTTTACAACATGCATCGAATTGGGGAAATTACTTGGGAAGTGTGAATAATCTTCTTTTTGTAAACGATTCTCACGAAGTTATTCTTGAGAGCATCTATACTGTCCGGGTCAAGGAGGCAATGAACTCCAACCCCATGCATGTGGCTCCCGAAGACACCATGCGGACAGCAAAGAACATCATGAAGGAGAACGGCCTTTCCGGTCTTCCTGTTGTTGATGGTGCAAGGCTTGCAGGAATCTTGAGCCTTTATGACATCATGGCCTGCTACGACAACGGCAGCATGGACGACAAGGTAAGCAAATATATGTCCAGGGATGTCATCCTCCTTGAAGAGGACATGCCGATCTCCTTCGCCATCAACTATTTCAACAAATTCAAATTCAGACGGTTTCCCGTCATCAACAAGAACAAAGAGCTTACAGGCATGATCACTGCCCGTGACCTTACTGCCGCAATGCTTAACAACATAAACAAGCAGCTGCAGAAATACGACAAGCTTAATATGCGCCTGAGCGACCCCGACCCTGCCGACATCAGGTCCGACACCGTAATATACAGGCAGTTCATAGTACATAAGTACGACTTCGAGAATGCAGGAAAGGTGACCTCCGAGATAAAGAAGATACTCAAGGAGCGGGGAATAAAGCAGAGCATAATACGCCGGGTCTCCATAGCAGCCTACGAGCTTGAGATAAACCTGGTTGTACATTCAGACGGCGGTGTACTTATATTCCAGCTGCTGCCTGATGCAATAATGATCAAGACCCAGGACAAGGGCCCCGGCATACCGGACCTTGAGAAAGCCCTCACCGACGGCTTCTCAACTGCCAGCGAATGGATACGGTCCCAAGGTTTCGGCGCAGGAATGGGGCTTCCGAATGTAAAGAGAGTCAGCAATGACTTCCAGATATCTTCCGACATTACAGGTACGGAAGTAAAAATAAAAATAAATTTAGGGAACGAAGAAGATGAAAGTAAGTGATTTAGAAGCACTGGGTTATACCAGAGAGACAAAGAAAGAGATGGAAGATTATGAAATCAAGGCCGGATACACTGGCGACCTCTTGAGCGATGTCATGGCAAATGCCCCGTCCGACTCTGTACTGATCACCATCCAGGCCCACAAGAACACCATTGCAGTGGCTACCCTTGCAGGAATCAGGGCAATCCTGGTATGCAACAAGCGGGCTATCCCTTCCGACATGATCGAAGCTGCTGAAGACAATGACGTTGCACTCTTCAAGACAGCCGAGACCCAGTTCGAGGCTTCTGCAAAAGTTGCCAAAATGATGGGCTGATGCTGGTACGGGCCGATTTCCACATTCATTCCTGTGTCTCACCATGCGCCTCGCTGGAGATGTCTCCAGCCGCAATTGCAGAAAGGGCAAAGGAGAAAGGGCTTGACCTGGTGGCCCTAACCGACCACAACACTGCCCTGAACTGCCCTGCCTTCAAGGCAAACTGTGCTGCCCAGGGGTTATGGAGCCTTTATGGCATGGAGGTGACCTCCAGCGAGGAGGCACACCTGGTGTGCCTGTTTGAGGATGTGGATACAGCCCTGGAATTCTCCGAGTTCGTCTACAAGTACATGCCTGATATCGAGAACAAGCCCGAGGTGTTCGGCGACCAGGTCTATGTGGACGAGAACGAGGAGATACTTGGGGAGGTGGAGAAGTATCTGGGAAACGCATCGGGCCTTTCCATAGATGATGTGCGGGAAGAGGTGTTCTTCCGCAACGGCCTCTTCATCCCTGCCCATGTGGACAAACCGGTCTTTTCCATAGTATCCCAGCTGGGGTTCCTGCCGGAAGCCGACTACACCGCCATCGAGGTATTCAACCCTGCCAACGCCAAGGACTACGCAAAATATCCTGTAATATCCGACTCCGATGCCCATTATCTGGATGATGTGGCCAAGAAGCAGCTCTACATAGATGTGGAGGAGAAAAGCTTTGCTGCACTCAGGGACAGCCTGCAGAAAAACAGGATTGTGCTAAAATAATCCAAAAACAAGTTGACACAAAAAGTCTATTTAATTAATATACATTTCAGCATTCCCCTGTAGCTCAGCCGGTAGAGCGGGTGGCTGTTAACCACTAGGTCGGCAGTTCGAGTCTGTCCGGGGGAGATAAAAGGCTGCAGCAATGCAGCCTAATTTTTTATTCTGGGGTGGGATTCTGAGGAATCTCTGAGATTATACCCTTTGACCTGATCTAGATAATACTAGCGGAGGAAAAGTATGAAAAAATCAATCGTATTAATTTTGTGTCTCATCTGTGCAGCATCGGCTTTTGCCGGCGGTTCCAAGGAGCAGGCTTCTTCTGATGCACCTGTTCTTGTGGTCTATGCCTCAGACTCGTTCCTTTCCGAATGGGGTGCTGCCCCTGTGGTTTTCCCTATATTTGAGGAAAAGTACGGAATAAAGATTGAGCAGAGGCAGGGAGGAAGTGCCGGAGAGATTGTGAACCTGGCAATAATGGAGAAAGGAAAGCCCGGTGCCGACATCATCATAGGTGTGGACAACAACCTGCTCTCCACAGTTCTCAAGAATGACCTCTTCATCCCCTACAAACCGGCCGGGATAGAGAAAGTGAACCCCGATCTTCTGTTTGACAAGAGCTGTCATGTAATTCCCTACGACTACAGTTTCTTCTCTTTAGTATACGACAGCAACATGATAAAGAATCCGCCGAAGAGCCTGGATGAACTGCTTGATCCGAAATACAAGAAATCACTCATTGTGATGGATCCTCGGACCTCAAGCCCAGGACTGGGATTCCTTATGTGGACTGTAAAGGTGAAGGGAGACGGCTACAAGGATTACTGGAAAAAGCTTATGCCAAATATCCTCACTGTATCTGAAAGCTGGAGCTCCGGCTATGGCCTTTTCACCAGCGGCGAGGCACCTATGGTGATAAGCTACACCACAAGCCCTGCCTACCATGTTGAGTACGAGAAGGATGACCATATAAAGACTGTCCTTTTCAACGAAGGAAACTACATGCAGACCGAGGGTGTGGGAATCCTTAAGAATGCTCCGCACATGGATGCAGCAAAGAAATTCATGGACTTTGTCCTTACAAAGGATTTCCAGAAGGCGCTGCCGCTTACCAACTGGATGTATCCGGTCATAGATACTCCTCTTCCGGCCTCTTACATCAGTGCCCCTATATCTGAAAAGCCTCTTCTGCTGGATGCAGATGATATAGACAAGAACCTTGACAGCTGGCTCTCCGGCTGGCTTGAAAGCACACTGGATAAATGAAAGAGAATAGGCTGCTTCTCATTCTCCTGTTCATAGTTCCATTCCTTCTTCTGGCCCTGTTTTTCTATGTGCCGGTGATAACTGTATTCATCACCGGTTTCTCAAAGGAAGGACTTAAGGCAGTGCTTGCCGACAGCTACTGCAGGAGAATCTGCCTTTTCTCCCTGAAGCAGGGGGCACTAAGCACCCTGCTCTCTGCCGCAATAGGCTTTCCAGGGGCATATATTCTGGCCAGGTACACATTCCGGGGCAAAGGCCTTATAAAGGCCCTTATAACAGTGCCCTATGTGCTGCCCCCTATTGCGGCAGTGCTGGGCATAGTGCTTTTAATCGGCAATAATGGCATTATCAACAGGGCCCTCATGGCCCTGTCGGGCGCAGAACAGCCGCCGCTGCACCTGCTCTACAGCCTCAAGGCCATACTCATAGCCCACACCTTCTACAACATCCCCCTGTTCATCAGGTTTGTATACCCGGTGTGGGAAAAGATACCAGCATCCCTGTACGAGGCAGGCAAAAGCCTGGGAGCAGGTCGCCTGCGGCTGTTCAGGACAGTCACCTGTCCCTGGCTGCTATGCGCCTTCATTGCAGCCTGCGCCCTCATCTTCGTACTCTGCTTCATGAGCTTCTCCATAGTGCTGGTGCTGGGCGGCGGTCCCCAGTACTCCACCATGGAGGTGGAGATATACAAGCTGGCCCGCACTACATCACAGATAACCAAGGCATGTGCACTTGGTGCCCTTGAGTCGCTGATAACATTGCTCTTCATCTCTGTCTACACCGCCGCAGGGCACAAGCAGAACAGCTGCCCTGTCCCTGTAGGAAAGCATGGGACAGTGCCTGCAGAAAAGCTTTCCCCACGCCATTTCCCGGTATTTCTCTACATAATCTTTTTAATTCTCTATGTGGCAATGCCTATGGTCACCATAGCCTTAAACTCTTTTACAGGAAAGAGCGGATGGGGCAAGGCAGGCGGCCTTACCTTGAACTGGTATAAAGCCTTTACCCAGCCGGTCATGTACAACCCAGTGCTGAACACCCTTTTTATAGCAATATCCACAGTAATCTGTGCAATAGTGCTTTCACTCATCATCTCTGCTGTGATATCCCGGTGGCCCAAAGGATCGTTCCTTATACAGATATTTTTCTTCGCCTCTTTGGGAATTCCATCCATACTGCTCTCCCTGGGTTTCATGCTCACCATATCGAACCTGGGCTTCAGACCCAACGGGAAGCTGCTTCTTATAGCAGTCCACACTGCGGCAGTCCTCCCCTTCACCATAAAAGCAATATCCCTGTTCTACAGCAGGATAAACAGAAGATGCATAGAATGTGCCAAGAGCCTGGGGGCAAAGCCGCTCCGCATTCTGTGGACTGTAAAGCTGCCCATGATAAAGAACGGTATTCTGACAGCCGGAATCTTTGCCTTTGCGGTCTCGGCCGGCGAGGTTAACGGCGCCC
>JAFZIU010000130.1 GCA_017554185.1 Spirochaetia bacterium | reverse complement strand
CACCTTCTCGATTCCGGCAGTCACATCATCAATATAGGTGAAGTCCCTCTTCATCTGGCCGTTGTTGTAGACCTCTATCTCCTCCCCCAGCTCTATCCGGCCTGCAAACTTGAAGTAGGCCATGTCGGGACGGCCGTAAGGACCATATACAGTGAAGAACCGGAGCCCAACAGTGGTAAGGCCGTACATCTGGGAATAGACATGGGCCATAAGCTCGTCCGCTTTCTTAGTTGCGGCGTAAAGGCTTACCGGAGTGTCCACCTGGTCGGACTCGGCAAAAGGCTGCTTCTCGGACCTGCCGTAGACACTTGAGCTTGAGGCATAAACCAGATACGGAATATGATTCTGGACACATCCCTCAAGAATATTGAGGAATCCTGCCACATTGTTCTCTACATAGGTGTAAGGATTCTGGATTGAATAACGCACTCCGGCCTGAGCCGCCAGGTTGCACACTGCATCAAACTGCCCCTCCTTCAAAAGGGCAAACAGGGTGCTTCTGTCGCAGATATCCAGCTTCTTGAACTGGAAACGGCTACCCAGCTTCTTAAGCTCGGCAAGCCGCATCTCCTTTAGGGCCACATCATAGTAGGCGTTCATGGAGTCGATGCCCACAATATCAAGGCCGCTCTCATACAGCTTCCTGCAGAGATGATATCCTATAAATCCGGCCGCGCCAGTGACTAAAACTTTCATACTAAAAATATACCCTTTTTTCTAATTATTTCCAACTTCCCGGAAGCTCTGCCTTGTAGAGCAGAATATTCCACCTCTTCCGCCGCAACGACGGGAGGAATATTTTTGAAATATACAGATACATCACCCCGTCCTTAATAAAGCCGGAGGAGCGGTAGCAGTCGGGCACTGCAAAGCCCTCTTCCATCTGCCAGTGGACAAGGTCCTGGCTATGGGCGATGCGGAGCGTGTACCGGCTATCTTTCTCTGCATCTGCTGCTGTGGTCAGCAACATGTACCACTCCTGACCCCCGTCAGGGTGACAAGCGTTGTCACACGCAGCTTGTTTCAGGATGATGTCGGGGTTCTGTGGGGCGCTTGGCAGTATCTCTAAGTGCCAGGGGAGCTCCTTAAGACCAGATACAGTCACTACGTTGCGGTGGGTAAAGTCCAGGGAATAAACATCCTTACCTGTAACATACTCAATCCGATAGCCGTCTGTGGCATCACGGTTCACATAGAACAGATAAGAAAGGCCATCTTTCTCGATATACTTAGGAGAAAGCATGAAACAGCCAGAGCCCTGGTCAAGGTGCTCCTCGTGGATAACCCGCTTCTCCCAATGGATGCGGTCGGTGCTCTCCAGCAGGATAAGGCTCTGCTTCTCGGGCCTCATGGTCTCAAGGTACAGGATGCCATACTTTCCGTTGCTGCAGAACAGATCGGGGTCGTCGTTATGATCTTTCTCCGGGGCAGGAACAAGAGGATTGAGACCAGACTTTTCCTCCCGGAAGACAAGGCCGTCGTCTGAGATCAGGATCGAAGGGTTCTCCACCCTGTCATCGGTGTCGGTGTAAGGGGTGAAGGCAAGGACAAAACGCGGGCCGTCAGCCACAGGGTTGCCACCAGAGGTCCTGTCATCCTGCACCAGCAGGGAGGGGTGCACTGCCTGACCTGATCCGTCGTAGGTTGGGATATCAAGACGGAAAAGCTTGCCCACTGGAAGCTCTGAAAGAGGTTTATCAGCCCTTCGGGTTGTGACCCGATAATTGACCTGATAAATCAGATTGAGAACTCTTTTTTTGCAGAACCGTAATATTTTCTTCATCTTCTGTAGCTGTAATCAGCCAGGTGGATATTAAAATGCTCTTCCATAGCCTGTATGCACCTGTCGTTGTTGCTGTTTTCCTTGTCAGTGTTGGCGTAGTAGAGGGCAATCTTCTGGGTCCCTGGAATCTCGGGGGGCATGCTTTGGTGCGACTTTACCCACACCACAGGAACACCCTTCTTTATAAGCATGAACTTGATCCAGATATCGTCTGCATCAAGACACAGTTTCTTGATTGTATCAATGTCGAAGGCTTCCTCCGGCAGGCAGCCCGGTGGGAACAGGGTTCCGGCGCCGTTGGTGGAAAGGAGCATATGGGATGGCTCTGTCGTCCTGGTCCAGCATTTGTCAAACTTATCATATGGCTCAAGGTCTCCGTTAAGGCTTGTAATACGGTGAACCCGCCGGGCCGAGACTGCATTGGGATTCCGCTTATAGGATTCCAGCAGGCTCTTTATCATATTCCTGTCGTACATCAGGTCATCATCCACTGTTATGATGAAATCCCCGGGGTACTCCTGCATTGCAAACAGGTACTTCTTATGTGGCCTGATGTCGGCATAGCCTTTCTTTACCTCAAGGCCGTACTTCTCAAGCTCTGTAAGCCGCCCTGGCAACGGAACATCATCACACTCAGTCCCGAGATAGAGCACAATCTTGTCAGGCTTCACGCTCTGAGCAAACAGGCTCTTTATGCAGATATCAAGGGTATCAAGCCGGGCCGGGAAGCTGGTGAGGGACACAATTATACGCCCCTTCTCTGTACTGCTCCGGAGGGGTTCCTTTATAACCATATTCCTAAGCTTCTTTCCCTTGTACTTGCAGATAAGGCGGCCGATCACCTTGCGGTAAGCATACCGTAAAAGCCCCTTCTGCCCTGTAGCCCACATCCCCAGAATAAAGAGGAGTGTCATGACAGCGCCCTTGACCACAGCACTCAGGAAAAGGTTTCCGATGTGGATGGGCAGGACAGCCATCACTATAAAAATGCCGCCGCAGATTGCAAGGTCGGGCAGCAGATATCTGACAAGATCGAGGAAAGGCTTGTGGAAGCCGTAGCGCATAAGCACATAGTAATTGAGGACAAAGCTTATATTAAAAGCAATTGCAACAGCAAAAGAGAGGGCTTCCAAGGTCCCTAACCCAAGGCCTGCCAGGGTGAACAGGACCATGACAACCGAAGCAAGGAATGTGGCCACGAACATCTTCCGGGTCTCCCCTATGCTCTGGAAAATGGCACCCGTGCTGGATGTGGTCATCTGGGCCCAGATCGCAAGGCTCAGTATCTGGAAGCAGGAGACAGACTCGGTCCAATTCCTGCCGAACACTATCAGGATAGCCTCCCTGCTACAGAAGAAGCAGAGCACGGTTATATAGATGCCGAAGAGGGAAAGGACCTTCATCACCTTAAGATATTTGCGGTAGATGTAGTCCTTGTCATCCTGGTGGACAGCCAGAATCGGGTGCATCACGGGCGAGATCACATGGGTGAAGTTCTGCACCGGATAGAGCATGAGCTTGTAGGATTTGTCATAGTAGCCCAGAGGCACCTGCCCCAGGAACTTTCCGATAAGGAAGTGGTCGGTGTTCCGGGAGAAATAGTTCACAAACTTGTCCAGGAACTGCCAGAAGGAATAGCTCTTGATCCCTGCAAAGCTGGCTCTGTGTATCCTAAGGGTAAAGCGGAGCTTTGTGGAGACCATGTTCCATACAAAGATAAAGAAGGCCGAGATGATTGACTGGAGCACCAGGGCGTAGTACTTAAGCCCGCAGAACGCCAGGATGATGGTGATAATACCGGTGAAAAGACATACAAAGATAGTACGCATTCCCACCAGCATGAACTTCTGCTGCTTCATCAGCACCGCATTGGGGATGCTGTTCATGGTGTTGAAGAACAGGGCTATGGAAAGGAGGCAGCAGATAGGCTTTAGTACCGGGATATTGTAGAAAGAGGCGATAGGCCCTGCCACAAGGCAGAAAAGAAGAGCCAGCACTACAGCCAGGAAGGTGTTGAAGGAGAAGATCTCGTCAATATTCTCCTTGGTCAGCTTCTGGTTCTGGATAACACCTGCCCCCAGTCCCACATCGGCAAACAGACCGAAGAATACGGTGAACACAGCAGTTATGGCCACAATGCCGTAGTCCTCAGGCGAGAGGATGCGGGCAAGCACCGCAGTAAAGAGGATGTTCAATATGACTGTGGAATACTTGGCAGCCCCGTTTATAACCGAGGCTTTACCGATAGAGATCATGCCTTTCTATTCCGCTCTGAACGCCGTTTTCTCAGCATAAATACACTGAAATAAACTATCGTGAAAAGTGATATGAAGAACCCTGTCTTGAGCAGCGGGGTCTCATAAACCAGCTCGACAGTATGTTTTCCCTGCTTCATAGGCAGTGCCATATTCATTATATTTCCCTGGAGGATCTCTGTCCTCTGGCCGTCCACAAAAGCACTCCACCCCTTTGCATAAGGAATGGAGATCAGAAGCAGCTTGTCAGAGGAAAGGTCAACTGTTCCAGAGGCCCGGTTCACACCGAAGTGGACATCGGTCCAGGCATCCTTCTTAATGGTTTCTATCTGGGAAGGATATCCATCAAAAGTCTGGCAGACAACAGCAACCTCGTCAAAAGAATAGATTCCCTTCTTGTCAAAGATCAGTGTCACCTCTTCCTGGGGTTCCTTGGAATAGCCAAGATTCAGGACAAATGTATGAAGGTCCACATAATAGGCTTCCCTGGGCAGACAGTACTCAAACTCCCGCTTCTTCCCATCCTGCTTCACGACATATACAGGGATCCGGTAATAGCTGTACTGATAATGGTGATAGCTGCTCTTTCCCTCAAAGTCTATCCCTTTAAGGTAAAGATATGTCTCGGCATCCTTCTCACCATGGAACTTAAGCTTAAGGCTGGCATTCTCCCTGCTTACAACAAAGCGGTTTTTCTCCACTGCAATGCCGTCACCGGCCTCAATCTTGTATTCTATATTCCTGTCATTGAAAACAAAGCTCTCCTTCTTCGGGAAAGGGGCATCGGATTCAAGGACAACGCTGCTAAGCAGAATCTGCTGCTTCTTTATCTCGGGATACTTCTCAAACTCCGCTCTGGTAATGTAGGAATCGTAGGTATAGCCGAAAGGAAGTGAACTGCTGTTTTTATAGATATCTTTCTTGGCTGTGGGCTCAAACCCATAGGGAACCCTGTCCAGATCCTCTGTATAGTAATATCTGACACAGGCCAGAGACTCAAGGATAGAGCGGCTGTCATAGTCGCAGTAGCGGTGGTATCCCAGGTTGTCGTCCCTCCCCAGCGACCTGCGGTATTCGGATATGCTGCGGTTTGTCATAGACCAGTAGTACTGGGGGGAAGAAAGGCCGTTCAGCATATTGGCATTAAAAGTGAGGTTGTCGCCGGAGAACCTGTAGAAGCCGGAATCGCCCAGCTCTTTAATCGTGGTTATCTCGTTGTCAGACAGCACCTTAAGCCTTTCGGGAGGATAGCAGGTATAAAGCCAGCCGCATCCGTAGAAGCGGTAGTTTGCATTCAGGACTATAGTAGCCAGCGCGAAAAAGATCAGGACAGACTGCCGGAATCCTAGATTCTGCGTCTTCCGGAAGAAAAGCCAGATAATAAAGAAAAATGCACAGTAAACAAAGGTGATGACCCTATGATAATCCTTGGGATAAACAAGGTGAAAGAGGATTAAATAAAGGGTCAGCAGACAGCCGGACCAGAGCCACGCCATGGAGTCAAGCTGCACAAGGGTCTTCCACTGCTTTGCCATAACATAGCAGCACAAAAGGATAAAAGCCCAGCACCAGCGGTGGGAAGGGTAGAAAAAGCCGTTGAGCATCTGCCCGAAAAACGGAAACAGGAAGAACACTATACATATAATCATCAGCGTCTTTAGAAGCCTGTTCCCCTTTGCCAGGAAAAGAGAGACAGAACCCATGAAAACGACTGCAGACAGCCCCATCCAGCTGGCATAGCCGGTTCCCTCGGGGGCAAAGAACATTATAGGAAGCTTAAGGTATACTTCCGGCGGAAAGAACAACTTGACCGCATGGAAACCAGCCCTGGAGTCGGTGAAAAAGAAGTAGAGGACCGGCAGGATCATGACCATGGCCATCAGGGTTCCTGCAACAGCATAAACTGCAACAGTCAGAAAATCTTTCAGAATGGCGAAATAATTCTTCCCATGCTCACACACCAGCAGGGCAAGGACATAGATTGCTGCAAGGAGTGCAATCATATAAAAGAAGTAGAGATTGCTTACCCCTGCAACAGCGACTGAGGCAGTGAAAAGAACCGGCTTCTTTTCCCGGAGCAGCTTATTTATGCCCACAACTATTAGGGGCATATAGATCATAGGATTGATGAAATAAAGATGCCGGGTGCTGTGGATGAAAGCCCAGGCAGAAAAACAGTAGGAAAGGGCCGCCACAAGGGTTCCGGTCCCGGACTCAACCTTGAAATGCCTGCACATATAGATAAATGCAAGGCCTGCACAGTATAGCTTCAAAAGCGAAATCAAGGTGTAGCAGACATACATGTACTTTGCCGGGAACAGGACAGCAAGGAGGGTAAAGGGGTCGCCTATGACATAATAGCTCAAGGTCTGGAAGACATCGCTCCCCTCCCCTATATTGAAATCCCATTGGATGACAGAGCCTGATAAAAGGGTTCTTAAGAAGTTCCCATAGTATGTAAGAGCCACAAGATGCTGGCGAAGTCCATCCTCGGTTCCCTTTACAAATGTCCGCCCTGTAAAAATATAGGTGCAGTACACCAGGAAGGCAAAAATAAGAAACAGAAATGTAAAAGTTAAGTACTTGGACTTAGGCCTTGAAATCAACCCTTAAGCATCTCCACAAGCTGGGCCGCGGCAGTCTCTCCTGCGTGGCCGAAGTTATATATCTCTTCATCTTTTATCTTCCGGATCTTGTCCCGGTAGACATCGGAGTTGCCCATTTCGGACTTGACTATGGAGGCAAGGTTCTGGATCTCTTCAGGCTTTATGATGCGGGTAATCTCTTTGCTCTTGTCCACGTCCCACACCTTGCCGCCGTCGATGTCGATGACATCGTAGCCACCGAGGTTATATTCGGCGTTCACTAAGAAGATAGGCTTCTCGAAGAGAAGTGCGTAGTCGAAGATGACGCCGGATATATCGGTGACCATAGCATGGCTCCTGGCCATGCTGGCGGCGGCGGTGCGGTTCCGGTCCAGCTCTATGAACGGGTTATTCTTGATTTTCTCCTCCACAGCTGCGATTGTCTCCTTGTCGGAAACATACATCTGTGGATGGGGCCGGAAGATAACCCGGATGCCGGCTTCTGCCAGCCTGTCGATGACTGCGGTGCCGTATTTGACCACGGAGCTCCGCTCGCCCCAGGCCGGTGCGTACAGAACTGTAAGGCCCTCATCAGGCTTCTGAGGCAGCTTCTTAAGCTCCTCCAGCATATAGTCGTAGTAGGTGCAGCCGGTATCCAGAAGCTCCTTGGCCTTCTCGTGCCGGTTCTTCTCTATGCTGCGGAGGGCCGCCTTCTGGTAGCCTCCGGTGCAGAGCATCACGTCATAGTTGTCAAAGGCGTACATCTCGTACATGCCTATGTCGGCAGGGGCATGGAACAGGTGCACATATTTACCCACATGCTTTGACCGCTTGAGCATATAGACATCAAGCTGAGGGGTGGTGGAAACCACTATCGTAGCTTTGATTCGGTTCATGTATGAAAGGGTCATGAGCTCCTTGCCGGGGCATACAGCCACCACATTCTTAAGACCGCTGGTAAACACAGGGTCATTCTTGTCCGGCGTGACAAAGCCGTACTTGATATCATACTTGTCAAGAGCTTTCAGCACAGGCTGGAACACCTGCCAGTACTTGCCCCCCTCGGACTGGAACACCAGATCGGGCATCTCTTTCACCGCCCCTTTCTTGCCTAGGAAAATCTTGCTCCGCAGGGAATACCAGAACCCGCGCAGAGCAAAGAGCACTGTAGTGGTAATGCCAACTATAGCGTAAAGCAGGAGGCTTCCGGTACCTGGATCAAGATAGAGCAGAGGCATCATTTAGTCACCTGCCAGTTTTTCGGGTCAGCTATCGAATCTTTGACCTGATAAATTGTATAATTGGCAGTGCCATCGGTCCTGAAGTTGGAGCGGGAGCTTACAAAATCAGCCCTTGGGCTTACCCCCACATGGATATTGCTGCCAGTATATGAGGATTCCAGCCCCAGCGCCTTCTGCAGGGCAGCATTGATATCACCGTTGCTGGCAAAGGTATCATCCATCCGGATTGCCCCGGCAGCTCCAGCCGGTTTTACCAGGAACAGAGAGTTCAGCCGGTTGAAGGTGTCCCTCGGCAGGGCAGACTCTATTCCCTCCGGTGCGAGGGGGTTGTTATCGGAATAATCGTTTCCGTGATCAGACACTATAATTATTGTAGTGTTGTCGTACAGGCCGGCACTTTTGAGCCAGTCGGTGTAGGCAACCATAAGGGCTATGAACTTCTTGGCGCTGTAGTAGGCGCTTTCGCCGAAGATAAAGCTTTTATGAACTTCGTCCGGATACTGGCTGTTGAAGTCCACCATATTGCCGTTCTCCCCTATTCCATAAGGGATATGGGTAAAGCAGGAATGGAAATATTTAAATGTGTCTTGCCGGCTCCTGCTGTTGGATATCTCTGGCAGCAAATCCAGGAAGGAATACTCGGAGAAGACATGGGACCTGACATACCAGAACAGGGCAACCCTGGAGAAAATAAGCCAGCCGCCGTCGTTGTAGATGACAGGCTTAAGGAAGTAGGGAGCCCCCTGGAATATTGTAAGCATAGTAAGGAGGTGTCCCTGGTTCACTTTTCGGGCAGAATCGGACTTTATATCCCGCACCTTCTCCCAATATTGCTGATATGGTTCAAGCTCTGAATTGGCAGTTCCCTCAAGGGTGGCACCGCCTAAATAGGCAGAACTGCCCCCTACAACAGAAACTTTATAGCCCTGCTTTTCGGCCTGCCGGAACAGGGTATCTGCAGCCTTGTTCACCTTCTCGTCCCCAGAGCCCGGCATATTGTTCATAGCCAGAGGGAGATACTCTTCCCCTGCAAAGATAGAGGGCATGGATGTGGCGGTCTCGGTGGCGGCGGCCAGCATATTGCGGTGCCAGGTGAAGCCTGAAAGCTTATCCTTGTATTCAGAGCATTCTTCCAGGATCCGCTCCATATAGCCGCCGGAGAACATGTCTGCCACTATCAGCACCACATTCTTCCCGGCCCTGGAATAACCGTTTATCAAATCGTTGTCTGCGGGCAGTTCTGCAGTATCGCCGGAGGCAACTGCCACAGGTTTCTCAGAAAGTGCATATTTAATGCTTTTTACCCCGGTAAAGCCGCAGAGGCAGACCAAGATTACAATGATACAGGTCCTGCACTGTGCCGGATACTTCCGTACCAGGACTCCGGCGGCTATGCCGGATGCACACAGGATAAATACATCAAGGCAGTAGAAGAAGACAGGAATACGCCTGAGCTGGTCTGCCTTTCCAAGGACAGTCCTGTCCAGTTCTCCGAAGTTGTTGGGGAGGATATATTGATACAGTATCAGGATAAGCACTGCAGCCACCGAGACCAGAACAAGGCTCTGCCTGTTCTGTACCAGTTTCCACACAAGGAATGCAACAAGCAGCAGTACTGCAGCCACCGGTATATTGGAGGAAAGCAGATAACCTAAGGAAATCCCAGTCTCAGCCGGAGATGATAAGAACACCAAAATCGGTGAAATAAGCGTGATAAACAGAACCAGAAAGGCGGTTGACCATCGGTAGAGGCCCAGTAGTTCTGTCAGCTTAGCGCTAGACGCTGCCCGGGCAGGAAATCCAGGCTGATGGGTGGGTGCTGTCTGATTCTCGGTTCCGGGTGTTTGAGCGCGCTTTGTGGCATCCTGCCGGTGGCTCTGCCACAGGTAAACAGTAGAAATATACAGCAGAATGTCTGCAAATATAGTGGAAATAAGGACCAGCTTACGGAGAAGTCCGCCCTCGGCGTGGGTCATCTTGCCATAGAAGCCGGCCCCAGCAAAGGCCAGGTAACACAACCCAAAGAACAGCAACTGGAACAGCAAGGTGGTCCCTGATGCAAGCCCAGAGTGACAGGTATTGTTGGTATGACAGGCGGTATCAGTGTAACGCAGGCCCTCGGGGTGCCGGGCGGCAGACCACCGCCGGAACCACACTAAAAAAGCAGCCATCACTGCGACAAATGCTATTCCAGAGGTGACCAGGAATAGCTTCTCGAAGGTCTCTTTGTTAAAGGTGATCTGCCAGCACTGGAAGGTGAACAGCACAGCCACCACAGCAAACAGATAGAAGGCCGGGGTCAGGCAGGGCTTAACCGCATCCATGAAGCCATGGACATAGTCCTTAAAGCACTTGTCCTCCGAGTCGGGCACATACTTCTCGTGGGGGAACAGCCTAAGGAATATTAGGCTCTTGCCCACCGAGAACACATTGTTCATGGTCCAGTAGAGCACCAGCGCCGCAGGACTTGCATACAACAGGAGCAGGAACACGCCAGCCATCACATAGAGCTCCACTATGTCCTTGGCCCTGCTTCCCCTCATGTAGATGCTGGAAGACACT
>JAFZIU010000129.1 GCA_017554185.1 Spirochaetia bacterium | reverse complement strand
GCCAGCTTATGTCGCACCGGTTGGAACCCCACACATTCTTGGTCTCGGGCAGGGTGCCTGGAACCAGGTTCACGAAAGGTCTGTCGCCGTAGAAATCCTTGTAGATCTGCAGTACTTCATCGTTGGTCACCGGCTTTGCCAGGTCGACAACAGTAGTCACCTCCATGCCCCGTTTAAGCGGCACCAGGTGTGGGGTGAAGTAGAGGTCCAGACCGCTGTCAAAGGCGTTAATCTGGCTTACGATTTCAGTAAAGTGGCGGTGAGTCTGACCCGGCAGGTATGCACAGGTGTTCTCGGTCCGCTCGCAGAAAAGGCTCTGCACTTTGGCCTTCCGGCCAGAGCCGGAGATGCCGGAGAGGGCGTTGGCCATAATCTTGCCTTTTAAGAGCCCCGCCTTTGCCAGCGGGATGAGCGGCAGCAGGGTGCAGGTTGGGTAGCAGCCCGGGTTTGCGATTATATCTGCCTTCTTAATCTGGTCTGCATATACCTCGCAGAGGCCGTATACGCTCTGGGGCAGAAGCTCTGGGCATGGAGGCTCCTGGCCGTAGGCCTGTGCAAACAGTTTGTGGTCCTTGATACGGAAGTCTGTCGAAAGGTCGATCACTACGCTCTTTCCAAAGAAAGGCTGGCAAATCTTGGCCGACTCAAGATGAGGAAGCCCTGCAAAAACCACATCCGGATTCATGGCAACAGCTTCTTCCAATGTCACCAGGTTGCCCTTGCACAATCCCAGCTTTTTCTCTATCGCTTTTCCAATTCCAGGATCCACCGACGCAGCCGGCTGGCCGAATCTGGATGATGAGACTGGAATAATCTCGTCCACATCGGGATGATCTGCCAGAAGCCTCAGCAGAATCATTCCTGTATATCCTGTTGTTCCTAAAATTACCGCTTTCATATTCACTCCTGTCAGATATATAAGGATGGGAAATTCTTCCGGAGCACTGATTTCAGCATCTCCTTGGTCACTCCCTCTTTGATTACAAATATTACTGTGTCATCGCCTGCTACAGTACCCAAAATTTCATCCAGCCCCAGGCTGTCGAAGGCCACTGCCACAGTATTGGCATAGCCCGGCAGGGTGCGGATCACTCCCATGTTGCCAGAGAACTTCATAGAGAGAAAACCCCGGCTTATGTCGCCGATAAAGTTATCCCTGGTTCCCCGCTTGCTCTCCCCTTCGCTCACTGCATAATAATAACCGCCTTGGGAGCTGTGGCTCTTGCTTACCTTGAGGCTCTTGAGATCCCTGGACAGTGTGGCCTGGGTAACCTGGATATTCCGCTCTGCCAGCATGGCCTGAAGCTGTTCCTGGTTCTCAATGTTGTTCCCAACAATAAGGTTTCTGATTAAATTTAATCTTGTCTGCTTATCCATTGCGGTATATTTATACCAATTTTTGTATATTTATGCAATAGACTATTAAAATATAAAAAAAGGTGGAAACCGAAGTCTCCACCCTGAACACTTTAAAAAACTACTATCAGAAGAATCTGTAGGTTGCGCTGATGGCTCCCTCGAAGATCTTCTTCTCCAGCTTGACATTCTGATATGTCTCGCTGAAGTACTGAACATAGAAACCACCGATATCGATAGTCAGGTCATCAAAGAAGGTAAGCTCAAATCCACCGCAGTATGTGAAGCTGTCCAGATATGGGTTGTAGAAGCTGTTTCCACCTTCTTTCTTCTTGCTGCCGATGTCGGTATAGAAACCGCCCAGGCTGACAGCCAGCATCTTGTTGAACCGGTATTCTGCTCCAAAGTTGATTTCCCATGCATCATCAAGCTCATAGTCAGCCAGGTCGTTGAAGTAATAGTTGAAGCCCACTGCAGCATAGAGCTGTGGGATGATCTGCCAGCCTATACCACCGCCCAGATATGCAGGAAGCACATAGGAGAAATGATCGCCCTTATTTGCTCCAAGAAGTGCGGCACCCACACCATCTGCCTTTTTATATTCATAATCAATGATAGATTCTGTATGATATGTAAGAGCAATATCAAATGTCTCGACAGGCTTGTAATGAATACTGAAGATACCGCCTGTTCCAAAGCCCTTAGCCTCGGTCTTTGCCAGTGTCTTATCTGTTCCAAGAACAGGGGCAAATGCAGCAGGAGGATCATCATGCAATTTGATCTTTACATCCTGTGAACCATAAAGAATACGGACTGCGGCAGCTATAGAGAGATGATCATCCCAGAACTGATGGGATATTCCGATGATATTGTCATACAGTACTGAGTAAATCTCCATAGAATGTCCCAGCTGGCCTAATTCAGGATGTCCATAGGCCGCTCCCATTCTTGTCAAAGCACCTACGGTGAAAGCATTTCCATCCTTATAATCAAGCTCACCGCCGCCTGCTGCAACAGTAAAACCTGCAAAGAGTGCTGTCTTATCTTTCTTCCATACTAATGTGAGGTCTGGATAAAGATAAGTAGGAACATCTGAGGTGTATGACTCGCCATTGAATTTGTTTGTATACTTTTTATAAAGGAACTGGTTTCCAGCCCCGACATAGAGTCCATCCTCAAGGAATGCAGTTCCTGCAGGGTTGTAGAACATAGCATCTGGCTTCTTGCTTTCAGTTGCCTTTGCAGGGAAACGGGCATAGCCGGCTCCGCTGTTGATCTTGTTCTCTGAACCGCCGGCGAAGAGCAGGCCGGTACATACTACGATAAGTGTAATAACTAGTAGGGTTTTTCTCATCAAATCTCTCCTTTTGAATCAAAATTTAAGCAAATATCCGTCATCAGAGTCCACAGACTCTTCCTCAACCTCATTCTTCTCTGGCACATTCGGAGCTGGTGCCGCAGGTGCCTCTCCCGCAGCCTTGGCGGTGAAGCGCAGTGTCCTTATAGGCTTTGAACTTAAGCGCACGCCCGAAGCCTTGAAGCCTTTGACATGGTAGCTGTCCAGATCAAACTCCTCCTCCAGAACACGGAGCCGGGGTGCCTTTCTATATATCAGGGTAATTGTACCATGCTGCTTTTCTGTCAGCAACAGGAATTTGCAGCCGTCAGGCAGGTACTGATAGCTCTTTTCCACAATGAACTTCTCCACCTGGAACCGCTTTATGCACACATGCTTCTTGTCTGCAGTCTGGTAGATAAGGGAGAATATTGTGTTCTTGAGGATATCCTTGTCGGCAATGTTACACCATAGCATTCCCTGTCCCACAAACATCTTTTCCGGAGCGTTGATGACCTGGAAAGAGCCTTCCTTGGTGACAATCAGCAGCCTGTCGTATTCGCTTACGGCGAAAAGCTTCTCTCCATCCTTTACACCATAGCCCAGATAGCCGCTTTCTGCATTGTAGCTGAGCATCAGATTCCGCTGTGCAACTGCCTTCACATCCACGGTCTGGAAGCTGTTCACCACAGTCCGCCGCTTGATACCCACTCCCGCTTTTTTCCTGGATTCGGTGAGCATCTTCTTGAGATCCTCGATATAGCGGAGGGAATACTCCACCAAGTGTTCAAGCTTGTATTCACAGTCCTTGATGTTGTTCTGGATCTCCTCGATCTGCTCGTGATTCTTGTTGATGTCGAACAACGAGATGCGCCTGATTGGAATCTTGAGAAGTCTTTCTACATCTTCCTTGGTCACCTTCCGTGCAAGCTCGTTTGCAAAAGGCCTGAAGCCGTAAAGCACAGCCCGCTCCACCTCTTCGGCAGTCTTTTTGGTCTCAATCTTCTTGTAGATCCGCTCCTCTATGAAGATCCGGTCCAGAGTCCTTGCATAGAGGTCTTCCAGAAGGTGCTCCTTCCTGAGCTCCTGCTCTGCCCTTAGCACATCCATAAGGTGCCGTGAGTGGTATGCGATGATCTCGGAGACGCCCATGATTGCAGGGAGGTCGTCCTTGATCACCAGTGAGTTGACGCTTATCTTGTACTCGCAATTTGTGTATGCGTACAGAGCGTTGATGAAATTCTTGTTTGCATTGACACCCCTTGGCAGGTCTATCTCGATGTTGGCCTTGTCGGTTGTGTAGTCGGTGATCGAGGCAATCTTGAGCTTGCCAGCCTTGGCCGCCTTGGTGATGGAATCTATCATCATCTCGCTGGTCACGGTGTATGGAAGCTCTTCTATGATGACCTTCTTGGGGTCTTGAGTGTTAAGCTTGGCCCTGATGACTACCTTCCCCTTGCCGTCGTTGTAGTTTGATACATCCATGATACCGCCGGTGGGCAGATCCGGATAAAGGGTGAACTCCTCTTCTTTGATGAATGAGCTCATGGCATCCAGAACTTCTATGGGGTTGTGGGGCAGAATCATGGTGCTCATGCCCACCGCAATGCCCTCGGCCCCCTGGATAAGGACTACAGGAATCTTGGCAGGGAACACCAGAGGCTCCTTGGCCCTGCCGTCGTAGCTGTCTATGTAGGTAGTCAGCTCCGGGTTGTAGAGAACCTCCTTTGCAAACGGCAGGAGGCGGCATTCGATGTACCTGCCGGCAGCGGCGGGCTCGCCTGTAAGGATGTTGCCGTAGTTTCCCTGCTTCTCTATGAACAGGTCGCAGTTGGCCAATTTGACCAGCGCACCGTAGATGGAGGAATCGCCGTGGGGATGGTACTTCATGGTCTCGCCCACAACGTTGGCCACCTTGTGGAACTTGCCATCGTCCATGGAGATAAGGGAGTGCAGTATACGCCGCTGCACCGGCTTGAGGCCGTCCACCAGATCCGGGATTGCGCGGTCGCGGATTACATAGGAGGCATACTGCAGGAAATAATCTTTATAAAGCTGAGATACTTGTGCCATATCACACCTCCTCCGGCAGCAGGTACTGCATGATGAAATCGCGCCGCTCCGGGGTATTGTCGCCCATGTAGAACTCCATGGTCTTGGAGAGGTCGGCTATGCTGTCAGCTGTAATTGGAATAAGTTTTATGTCGTTGCCGATAAAGGCACCGAACTCCTTGGGATCGATCTCTCCAAGGCCCTTGAACCGGGTGACCTCGCAGCCCCGGATCTCCTTCATTGCCTTGTCCCGCTCCTTCTCGTTGTAGCAGTAGCGCACCTCCTGCCGGTTCCGCACGCGGAACAGCGGTGTCTCCAGGATAAAGAGCCTGCCGCTGGTCACCAGCTCCTCGAAGAAGGTGAGGAAGTAGGTCATGAGGAGAATACGGATATGGTAGCCGTCGTCATCGGCATCGGTTGCAATAACCACTTTGCCGTAGCGTAGGCCGTCCATGCCGTCCTCGATGCCCAGGGCTTTCATGATATTGTAAAGCTCTTCGGTCTTATATATAACTGTACGCTTCTCTCCTTCCACGTTCTTCACTTTTCCACGGAGGGAGAAGACAGCCTGTGTCCGCACATCCCTGGTCTTAGTTATGGTACCGCTGGCAGAATCGCCCTCGGTAAGGAATATCATGGAGGCATCGCACTCCTCGGCATGGCGTGGGTCCTGGTGCAGGTGCCAGCGGCAGTCCCGGAGCTTCTCTATGTTGAGCCGGGTGCGGCTGGAAGCCTCCTTGGCATTCTTCTTCACCTCCGACAGTTCTTTCCGCAGCTTTTCGTTCCGCACAATGATATCCTGGAGCTTCTTGGCATCATCCACATTCTTGTGCAGATAATCCTCCACCCCTTCCTTGACTGCGTTCATGATCCAGCTGCGGATCTCGGTGTTTCCCAGCTTGTTCTTGGTCTGGCTCTCGAATACAGGATCCTTGAGTTTTATGGAGATACAGCCGGCTATGCTTTCCCGCACATCCTGCCCTGTATAATTGGCCTTGTAATATTCATTGATACCCTTGAGAAGCCCCTCTTTGAAGGCGCTCAGGTGGGTACCGCCGTCCGATGTGTACTGGCCGTTCACAAAGGAGAAATAGGTTTCGCCATAGTTACGGGTATGGGTGAAGGCCACCTCCATCTTGTCGGCCTTGAAGTAGACTATATCGTACTGGATGTTCTCGCCCACTTCGCTCTTCAGGAGGTCATACAATCCCTTGTCTGAATAGAATGTCTCTTTGTCAAAAGTAAGGGTGAGGCCCTGGTTCAGGTATGCGTAGTTCCACAGCCTCTTTTTTACAAAATCGAAGTTGAAGGCATATTCCCCGAAAAGCTCCTCGTCAGGGACAAACTCGATGAACACACCGTTCCGCTCCTTGGGGCTTGAGCCTTTGCGCTCCGATATCAGCTGGCCCTTCTCGAAGATTGCCTCCTGGAACCGGCCGTCACGGATGGATACTACACGGAAGTAGGAGGAAAGGGCATTCACAGCCTTGGTTCCCACGCCGTTCAGTCCCACAGAGAACTGGAAAACATCATCATTGTACTTGGCACCGGTGTTGATTACAGAGACGCAGTCCACCACTTTTCCCAGCGGTATTCCCCGACCGTAGTCCCGCACCTTCACCTTGTTGTCTTTTATCTCTATGACAATGCGCTTGCCGGCTCCCATTATGAACTCGTCCACGCTGTTGTCGATAACCTCTTTCAGGAGCACATAGATACCGTCGTCCGGATTTGAGCCGTTTCCCAGCCGTCCGATGTACATACCGCTTCTCTTGCGGATATGCTCAAGGGAGCTTAGTGTCTGTATCTTGCTCTCGTCGTATATTGCAGTTTTCTTGTCAGCCATAAGTTGTCAAAGATCTCCAAACCGTTCCAGCATCCACCTTCCCTTCTCGAAAGAGAAGACGTTTAGGCTTGTGTTGCCCACCTTGAAGCAGCGGCGGGCGTTCACAGAGATTCCCAGCACCAGCCGCATGAAGAAGTCCACCCAGCCCCGGTGGGTCACCACCAGGATATTCTCGCCAGGATGCTGTTCTGTGACAAAAGTCATGAACTCCTGGATCTGCTGCACATAATCCTGCTTGCTCTGTCCGTCGGGAATGCGGTATTCCATGTCGTCGGAGACTGCCTTCTTAAAGTCGTCGGGGTAGTGCTCCTTCACATAGGCCCAGTCGTGGGTGGCAAAGATTCCCATGTCCCGCTCCCGGAGCCGTTTGTCCGGCACAATCTCCAGATTGAGTTTTTCGTTGATATATTTTGCTGTGTCCCAGGCCCTTCCCAGGTCGCTTGTGTAGATGCTCGAGAACTTCATGCCAGCAAGCTTTTCCCCAAGCTCCTTGGCAAGTGCTATTCCTTTAGGTGTAAGAGGGCTGTCGAGTATGCCCTGCATCTTGTCTTCCAGGTTCCATTCTGTCTCGCCATGGCGCACTATTGAAACCCTAGTTATGTTGTCCATCAATCCCCTCCCAAGGTTGATAAAATCTATAAATTGCGTACTTTCTTTATCGTCTCATACGCCTTCTGTATCTGATCGAATTTCTCGGTGGCAAACTTCATGAACTCCTC
>JAFZIU010000128.1 GCA_017554185.1 Spirochaetia bacterium | reverse complement strand
CCAACTTCATGCTCCATTATAACTTCCCACCGTTCTGCGTAGGCGAGACAGGAAAGCTTGGAACCGGACGGCGCGAGATTGGACATGGTCATCTGGCCCAGAGGTCACTGGCTGCCATGCTTCCTCCGAAGAGCGAATTCCCATACACCATCAGAGTAGTATCCGAGATTCTTGAATCCAACGGTTCATCCTCTATGGCAACAGTATGTGCAGGTACTCTGGCTCTCCTGGATACAGGCGTTCCAATGCGCAAACCGGTTGCAGGTATTGCAATGGGACTTATCACCGAAGGTGAAAAGACAGTTATCCTCAGCGATATCATGGGCGAAGAAGACCACTTCGGCGATATGGACTTCAAGGTTGCAGGAACACGCGACGGTATTACCGGTTTCCAGATGGATATCAAGATTGCAGGCGTTTCCAAGGAGATTATGCAGCGGGCCCTGAATCAGGCAAAAGAGGGCAGAATGCATATCCTGGGCATTATGTGCGACACACTGGCCGGCCCACGGGAAAATGTATCTCCAAATGCACCTCAGATTGTGCAGCTCAAGATTGATGTAGACAAGATCGGTGCAGTTATCGGTACCGGCGGAAAGAATATCAAGAGCATTGCAGATAAGTCCGAGTCCAAGGTAGATATCGACGATTTCGGCAATGTCAAGATTTACGGAAAGAACCTGGAGAAGGCTCTCTATGCAAAGGAGCTGGTTGAAAGCTTTATAGAGAAGCCGGAAATAGGCAAGGTATATAATGGAACAGTAAAACGGATCACCGATTTCGGTGCATTCATCGAGTTCCTCCCTGGAAAGGAAGGTCTGTGCCATATCTCCAAGCTCTCCAAAGATCGGGTAGAGAATGTCACCGATGTCCTCAAGGAAGGTCAGGAAGTTCCAGTAAAACTGGTCGAGATTGACCGGATGGGAAGAATGAACCTCAGCTACATTGAGGCTATCGATCCTACATATGTACCTCCAAAGCAGGAGAAACCGCAGCGCGAGCGCTCCGAACGCTTTGGCCGTGACCGGGACCGTGACCGCGACAGAGGATTCAGAAGAAGATTCGAAGACAAAGAAAGAAAGGACGAAGAATAATTCTGTATATAACGGAATAAACTGAGGGGATATGCGGTTGCATATCCCTTTTTTAAAATGGATGTGATGACTATGGAAATTGTAAAAGTTATCTGCAAGGCCGAAGATAAGGAGTTTCTGCCTGTCTATTCATCGGCAGAGGCTGCAGGGGCAGACCTCAAGGCATATATCCAGGAAGATGTAGTGATCAAGCCTGGCCAGCGGTATCTGGTTCCAACCGGTCTTTCCATCCAGCTGCCAGTGGGGTACGAGGCCCAGATACGGCCCCGGTCCGGCCTTGCCATAAAGCACGGCATAAGCCTGGTCAACACCCCCGGCACCATCGACTCCGACTACCGGGGCGAAGTTAAGATAATTATGATAAACCACGGCTCGGAGGATTTTGTGATCCACCGTGGCGACAGGATAGCACAGATGGTTATAGCACCGGTGACCCATGGCATGTTTGTAATGTCAGATTCGCTTGATGCCACAGACCGTGGTGCCGGGGGGTTCGGTTCCACAGGAGTATAGGGGATAATGGGTTCTTCTTCACGGATTTACCGATATATAGGCAGGGAATTTCTTTTCTCTTTCTTTGTCTGCTTTATCTTCTTCTTCTTTATTTTCTTTGTTAACCAGATCCTGTTCCTGGCCGAGAAAATACTGGAAAAGCATGTGCCTTTCAATGATGTGGTCATGCTGCTGGTCTACTTCATGCCATCCATGATATCCCTCTCTTTCCCGTTTGCAGCCCTGGTTGCCTGCCTTATGACAGTAGGACGGCTTTCATCCGACAACGAGATTCTGGCCATGCAGGCCCTGGGAATCCGCCATATAAAAATCTTCTATCCCCTTATTGTCCTGGGAATAATATTCTCGATTTCATCTTTCTATATAAACGATTATCTGATGCCTTACGGCACTATTAAATATACCAAGCTCTACCGCGAGCTTATCTATTCAAACCCGGCCCTTGAGCTGGTTCCTTATTCGGTCAAGGAATACCTGGATACCGTTATTGTGACAGGTGATATCAAGGACAATGTGATCCACGATATAATGATCCTGGATAAAGATAAGGATGGAAACCGGCGTGTCATCACTGCCGATACAGCCCAGTTCCTGAGCGATACCAAAGGATCCAGCACCGGCGTGATCTCTCTTGAGCTGCACAATGTGTTCAGCCATGTGAGCGACCAGAAGAAGCGCTCCGACTATGATTATTTCACAGCCAAGCGGATGGAGTACAACATACTGCTTGCCAACATGTCCTCTTCTGTGCGGACCTTGGGTCCACGGGAGATGAGCACTGTGGATGTGTATGAAAGACTTAAGAAAATGGACAGCGATTTCCAGGCCGAACATGCAAACCAGCTTTCATATATGGGGCCCAACATAAACCAGGCTATGACCGACTGGTTCCTGGCCACCGGTCCTGAAGACAAGACAGCATTGATAAACAATATCCGCAGCCAGCTTAAGGCTTACGGTGATGTCTATTTCGAGAAGAACACAGACCGGAACTACAAGATCCACAAGCTGGAGTTCTACAAGAAATTCTCCCTGCCGTTCTCCTGCCTCTGCTTTGTCCTCTTTGCTTTCCCCGCAGGCCTTTTCTCCAAGCGGAGCGGCCGTACTGTAGGCTTTGGAATAGGGCTTTTATTCTCCCTTTTCTACTGGTGCATGATGTTTGCAGGTCATACAATAGGAATCAAGAGCGACATCAACTCTTTCATGGCTATGTGGATTCCTAACTTTGTAATCCTCTTCATAGCCCTGGTGCTCTATATAGTGAGGTTTGTAAGAAGATGAGACTGCTCTATAAGATGTCCATGGGATACTTCTTCCGCTACCTTATCTCTTCCATCCTCTTCTTTGTCCTTATCCTTGAGCTCCTTGATATCTTCTCGAACCTGTGGCGCTATATAAACAACGGTGTGCCGTTGAGCCAGATCCTTCATGTGGCTGCGCTCTATTTCCCCAAGTGCGTGGTGTTCTCTCTTCCTATCTCTGTCCTTTTCTCCATTGCCTACACACTGGGAAACTTCTATGCCAACAACGAGCTTATCGCTATATTCGGATGCGGTGTCTCTCTTTATAAATTTGTATTTCCTTTCATAATAATCGGTGTGCTGCTCAGCACCGGCTCCTTCTATTTTGAAGAGAAGGTGGTGATAAGGACTTACAGGGAAAAAGGTGAGCTTACCTACAATCTTCTGAACAGTCAGCGCAATTACAACAACGCCAATGTGACCATAATAGATCATGCACATAACCGCATTTACCATGCCGACTACTATAACGATACAGAAAAGGTTCTCTCCAATGTGGTGATAACCGAGAACGACGGTTCAGGCTGGCCGGTGCGGCTGGATGCCAATGTGGGGGAGTGGAGCAGCGATGACAACTGCTGGGTGTTCCACAATGTGGTGATGTTCAAGTGGGATCCCGAGAAAAACCTCTATGCCATGACCCAGCAGAAGATGCTTACGGATGAGTCCTATGACCAGAGCCCCGACTCGTTCCGGAATATTTCCCGCAATGTGGAGGAGATGGAGAAGGAGACAGCAAAGGCCTGGATTGAGACTCTGCGCAAGGCGGGACTCCCGTACAGAGAGGCACTTACCGAATATTACAAGCGGTTCTCCTTTACCTTTACCCCCCTTATAGTTGCCCTTATCTCCATATCTTTCACCGGAAAGTTCAGGAAGAACGTGCTCCTTATGAGCCTTCTCTCCAGTATGATGATTGCCGCCGGCTACTATATCCTGCAGATGGTGCTTATGCTTTTTGCAAAGATGGGCTATATCCCGCCGCTGGCAGGAGCGTGGGGAGCTCTTATAACATTCATTATTTTAAGTCTTATAATGCTTAAATATGCCGATACATAAAGAAAGGTAGAGATGGAATTTACAATTCTTAAGAAAAGTACAAGATCCAAAGCCCGCCGCACCCGCATAGTTCTGCCCCACGGCACTGTGGAGACCCCGGTATATATGCCGGTGGGAACCAACGGCAGTGTCAAGGCTATAAAGCATCAGGATGTGTCGGACATGGGGTATCGTCTTATATTGGGGAACACCTATCATCTCTATCTGCGGCCTGGAATAGAAGTTATTAAGCAGGCAGGGGGCCTTCACCAGTTCACCTCCTGGCCCCACAATATCCTTACCGATTCGGGCGGTTTCCAGATATTCTCCCTTGCACCGTTCCGCAAGATAAAGGAGGAGGGGATGTATTTCCGCTCCCATATCGACGGCTCCTACCACATGCTTACCCCGGAGCTGGCTGTCCAGTTGCAGTGCGGTTTCAGAAGCGACATACTCATGGCCCTGGACCAGTGTACAGCACCTGGAATAACCGAAAAAGAGGCTGTCAAGGCCATGGAGATAACACACAGGTGGGCGGCCCGGTGCAAGGATGAATGGATGAAGTGCCGCGACCAGTGGGGCGGTAATCTTTTCGGAATAGTGCAAGGCAACTTCTTTAAGAATCTACGTAAGGAGAGTGCCCAGTTCATCAATTCCCTGGATCTGCCCGGTATTGCCATCGGCGGTCTTTCTGTAGGGGAGGAGCCGTCGGCTTTCAAGGACTTCCTGGCCTATACCTGTGAATATCTGGATGAGAACAAGCCCCATTACCTTATGGGCGTAGGTACTCCTGAATATATTCTCGAGGCATTCGAGGACGGTATCGATATGCTGGACTGTGTCTATGCCACCCGCATTGCAAGAAACGGCGCAGTGTTCACCCACGACGGACTCCTGGCCATGAAGAAGGAGAGGTTTGCCACCGAGTTCATACCTATAGAAGAGGGCTGCAACTGCTACACCTGCCGCCATTACACCAGGGCATTCCTGCGGCAGATGTTCAAGACTGGCGAGATCATGGGGCCTATGCTGGCCACCATCCACAACCTCCAGTTTATGTATAATTTGGTTGAAGATATAAAAAAGAGCATAGATGATGATTGTTTTGAGACTTTCAAGAAAGATTTTTTAAGCAGGTACACAAGTGGAAGCAGAGAAGAGTAACGAGAAAAGACGCAGAAGCTTGAGCACAATCTCTGTTATGCTGTGCACAATGCTCTCCAGGATACTGGGCTTTGTCAAGATTGTCCTTATAGGTGCTGTATTCGGAGGCTCCGGCAAGGCCGATGTCCTCAACGCAGTGTTCAACATTCCGAACAACCTTAGGAAACTTATGGCAGAGGGAGCCCTTTCTTCTTCCTTTATCCCGGTCCTTGCCGGTTCCCTGGCAAACAAGGAGCCCCATTCTGTGACACGGAAGATTGTACGCAACATCATGGCTTTCCAGGTTGTGGTGCTTGTTCCTGTCTGTGTCCTTTCCATAATCTTCTCAGACTTCCTGGTGAACAAGGTGCTCCTTGATTTTGCCGACCCGCAGCTGCAGGAGCTGGCTGTATCGCTTTTCAGATGGTTCATCAGCTATATCCTGCTTATTTCAATTAGTGCAGTTCTGCTTGCTGTCCTTAATGTGCATAACTATTTCACTGTTCCGGCGCTTACCCCGATTCTTTTCTCTATTGCTGTCATAATAAGCATAATCTGTCTTCATAAGAGCATGGGCGTCTACTCCATGGCAGTGGGTGTCCTTGCCGGAGGAGTGCTGCAGATACTGTTCCAATGCCCGCTTTTCAAGAAGCTGGGATATGACTTCAGGCTCTCTTTTGATTTTAAGAATGATAAGTTCAAGAGGATTATGGTCAACTGGTTCCCGGTATTGGCTACCTCCTGCATATTTGCCATAAATCAGCAGATAGCCATGCGGTTTGCATCTGGCCTTGAGACAGGAAGTTCGTCGGCTATAAGCTATGCTCTTGTGTTCTGGCAGCTGCCTTTCGGCATTTTCTCTGCATCGATCACCACAGTGCTGTTCCCTCAGATGAGCAAGGAGGGGGCCACCGGACAGATTGCCCAGCTTACAGACACCCTTACCACCGGCATTGTCTCACTGATGGGGCTTCTTATACCTTCATCTGTCATAATGTATTTCCTTGGCTACGACATAATCTCCATAGGAATGCAGCGGGGCTCCTTTACTGTGGAGAACACCGCCATGGCAGGCTTTGTGCTCCAGGGCTATGCCTGGGGACTCCTGGGTACAGGTGCCTTCAACTTTATCCAGAGATACTACTATTCGCTGAACAATTACAAGAAACCATTCTTCTTTGCGGTGCTTTGTGCAACCATGGATGTGCTTCTTTCTCTGTGGCTTAAGGAGACCCCGCTGCGTGTTGCAGGTCTTGCCTGGGCAAACACCATTTCCTTTACGCTGGGGACCTGCTTTATGCTGGCTGATATAAAGCTGCATTCCAAGAATCTTTCGCTGACCGGAATGGGGCGGGAACTTGTGCGGATACTTATTGCTGTTGCTGTGGGCATGATACCGATCCTGGTTTATCTCCGTTCATGCAGCAGCTGGTGGCATGACGGTGCAAGCCTGGGATATCTGGGTGCATTCCTGGCTGTCTGCGGCGTGTTTGCCGTATTAGTCCTGGCTATGTTCAAGGTGCTGGGTCTTAACGCCCTCTTTATGCTGTGGTTCAGCCGCAGGAAAAAGTCATCCTGACTGAAGCCAGGATGACGTATTGATTATCAGAGTAAATCAGAAACCTCGATTGCAAGCACCTTGAAGTTGTACTTGGTGCCGTTTATCTCAAAGTGCAGCTCTTCGCCTACCTCTGCCTCCAGCATCTCGTCGGCCAGCGGTGCCTGATAAGAGATGATGTTCTTCTCCGGAACAGACTCCCATGGTCCAAGAATATTATAAACTACGTTCTGGTTTGAATCCAGGTTGAGCAGGGTCACCTTTGTTCCGAATGAGATCTTGTTCAGCTTGATGTTAGCCTTGTCTACCACCTGTGCGCTGTTGAGCTCCTCGTTCAGCTTGCCTGCGGCAGCGTTAAGCATTGCCTGCTTCTCTTTTCCGTATTTATACTCGGCGTTCTCGCTCAAGTCTCCCAGTGCGATTGCATCGCCGATCTCCTTGGAGTTCTTAGGGATCTCCACCTCAAGGATGTACTTAAGCTCTTCCTGCTTCTTGGCAAAGCCTGCCTGGGTTACCAGGAGTCCGCCGCTGTATACAACCTCCAGAGGCCGCTCTGTCTCGAATTTGATGTCAGGATATTTCTCCTTGATCTTATTCTTGAAGCCGGAGACAATCTCATAGCTTAAGCCTGCAACACCCTCGAGCCGGAACAGCATCTGCTTTGCAGTCTTCTGGTCCATATCCAGCATATATTCGTCGAGGCGGCTTAAGCTGCCTTTCTTCTTCTTGTCCTTAGGCATGAAGAGGTACTGGACGATCTTCTTGCTTATCTTCTGGTCTTCCTCGGAATTCTTCTTGTTCTTGCCGGCAATCTCGCGGTTGGTGATGTCAAGCAGAAGGATCATCTCGGTAAGGATTTTCTCTTCCGGTGGCATTATCTCCTTGATGAATGAGTAGTTCTCCTCATTCTCGCATACCCATACAAACGGCTTTCTGTAAGTCTTGAACTCATCCACAACCTTCTTGAAGACATCCTTGATCTTGTCTGTATATCCTGCTGCGATAAGTGCATCTGGAATGTAGGACTCAAGGTGATATGGGAACAGGTTGCAGTAGATGTCGGGCCAATCCTGTAAATTATCCTTGATCTTTGCCAGGAAGCTTTCCCTCAGGGCCTTCTGTTTCTCGGGGATGGCGCTGAATGCCTCCTTGACATCAGGAATCTGGCTGTAGAACTCTGTGAAAGACTCGGAAGCGCTGCTGTCGGTATCTTCCAGTATAAGCCAGCTGCTTATCTTCTCGCCGAAGTTTCCGGTGGTTTTATATGCATTGTAGAAATAATCCAGCATATCGTTGTAGAACTCGTTCTTCTCTACTTTTGCCTTTATATAGTCCTCGTAAGCTGAGTACTTGTCGAAGAAGCTGCCCTTGTTCTTGAATACATTGAACAGTTTCTCCTCCTGGGTTATAGGCTTTATCCTTACCTCGAAGAAGCCTTTCTTGTCCAGGATGTTTCCGAACTCAGGGCTGGACATAAGCACTTTCTTGGCCTCCTGGCTCCAGGCTGCCCATTCCTTGTCGTTCAGGACTCCCTCTTTCCTTATCTTCTGGGTAAGTTCCTTCTTGATAAGCTTCAAGTCGGCGCAGTTGTCGAAGCTCTTGATTATAGTCTTGAGTGTTCCCTTGACATCTCCAAGCACCATCTGCTTGAGGTCCGAGAGCTTCTTTGTGCACTTGATGACCCAGATATGATCCTTTGGAAGGATTGAGAGTGTGCTTACAGCCATCTTTATGTTCATTTCCTGTCCGAACTGGGTTTTCCCTGTGTCCAGGTTGAAGAAGTCGATGGTTATGATCTCGTCGTTGACTGCCTTGATGCGTCCGATTCCCCAGTCGTTGTGGGACACGAAGTTGCCCTTTGCGAAGTCGATGTATTTCTCGAAGTCGCTGATGGCATCGTTAAGCGGTCTCCAGCTCTGAGAGAGGTTTGAATCGTTAAGTGCGTTCTGGAAGTGGGGCAGGTCGCCATATTTTGCGGTGTAGCACTCAATGATCTCTTTTCTCACTTCCTCGCCCTTGAAGTTGAGGGCAATGATATCCTTGAGCATTCCGATGGCGTTGTCCCAGTCCTTGTTGGCCTTATAGTGCCTGTACAGGTCGTCCATCAGCATGGCTATCTTTTCGGACTGAATAGTTCTTCCTATCTTCTTGAGGAAATAGTGGAAGAAATCCAGGTCTTCCGGATCTATCTCCAGAAGCTTTGTCCAGATTTCCTTGATGTTTGTGAAAAGCTTCTTCTGGGAATACCGCAGTATTGCCTTCTTATAGTAGCTGATGGCCTTCTCGGTCTCGCCGTCGGCCTCGTACTTCTCGGCCAGTGCCTTGGTTATCTCGGTCTCCTCGTGGTCGATCCTGATGATCTTTTCCCATGTGGCGATCTTGTTGTCTTCCTGTCCCTGTTCCTTGTAGCAGTCGGCAAGGATCTTGAGGGCAGATTTGTTGTCGCCCAGGGCAAGCATCTTGTTGCACAGTGCTTCTGCCACATTCCATTTGCCAGCCTCGGTGAACAGTGCCAGGAGCTGCAGCATTCCGCTGTCGTCCAGCCTGTTCCTGGAGAGGGTAAGGATTCCAGATATATAAAGACCGATTATGCTGTTCTTGTTGTGGGCAAGATGTTCCTCGCAGTCGTCAAGCACCGCAGCCTTGGTCTCGTCATCAGCAATCTCCTTGATAATGCTGTCAAGTTCGTCAAAGTTTGATACAGAAAAGCTGCTTATGGCAGCACGGGTCCATTTTTCCTCGTTGAGGAGATGGCTTATTTTTTCAGTAATGTTTGAATCCATTTCAGTTTCTCCATCAGTTTGTATAAAGTTCATATACCGCAGGGTTTAAATCCCTTATTTTCTTCAGCGTGTTCTCTCTTGCACCGCTGTCATTCCCAATGATGTCGTAGAAATCAATCAGCCAGAAGTACCGGTTTATAAGCCTGGGGATGTTAAGCTCGTTGTTCTCTCCGTCGTTCAGGGCTGTCTCCAAGGTCACTATGGACTGCTTCAGCTGTGCAGTCTCCAGCGGCCTCAGCTCCCTCTTGATATCGAACACTCCCTTGAGCACCCCATATACAGGAATCCATTCCTTAAGTGCCGCACCGGTGTATCCCATACTCCTCAGAAGATCCGCAAGCTGGTGTATCATCCCGGACTCAAGGTTGTCCAGATCCACCTTCTGGGGATCTATATAGAAGGCTTCCCGGAAGAACACCCTGGCCATCCTGGTCTCGTTCACCATCTCGTAGCAGTCGGCAAGCTCTGCAAGAACGGCAGCATCGCTGTTCTTCTTGTTGTTGGCCGCCTCCAGGTTCCGTATGGCCTCCAGATAATTGCCTATATTTTTATAGCACACCCCGATGTGGAACAGGGTGGCAGAATCCGAAATCCTGGACTCGCTGGCAAACCTGGAGAAGCTGTACAGCGCCTGGCTGAAGACTCTGGCTTTGATGGCAGAATAGACCTTCTCGTCCCGTTCCCGCTCCTTTATGAAGTCCTGGAACACCTTCCATTGCCGGAGTATGAAAATCCCTCTCTTGTAGTGGTCCTCGATCTCATGGTACTTGGCCTTTCTGGAGAGCCAGAAGCCTGTGTACATGATGTCGGTCTTCACCCGCTCGTCAGATATGTCTGCAGAACGCAGGGACCTGAAGTTCTTCTCTGCCTTCTCCAGGTCGCCGATATTTATGTAATTTACAGCTTCCTGACGCAATATTTCGGGTGTCTTTTCCACAATGATTTCCACTTCTCTAAAACTTTAGTATAATATATTTAGAAAATATAGTCAACGAGACAGAAGCCTGTCCAGGAGTAAAAACAGGTACGAGAGGGCAAAGAAACCGGACGCTATTATCACGCACCAGACTGCCACGCCACCGGAACCCAGCACCGCAGTGTCCAGGAAGAAGTAGGGCACCCGGCAGACCTGGCCGTCCACTATGAAGGTGCCGCCTGCCAGCTTATAGAAATGCAGGTAGGCCAGATAAAGCAGGGGGTAGGCCAGCCACTTAAGTGGATACGAAAGCCGCATGTTCCCCTTGGGGGTGAAGAACAGGTAGTCGATCCATACGACGGCAGGCACCACATAGTGGGCGAATGTGGTGGCCATGTTCTTTATGTTCCACAGGTTGTCCAAGGTCAGGTCTGCCGGATGCAGCAGGAAGTGGAACACCAGGAAGGTTAGGGTGATGCACACTGTGGCCAGCCCCCGGAGCAGGGCAGGCGGCTCCTTCTTAAGCCCCCACAGCAGCATTATAAGGCAGAACACGTTGCTCTGGATGGTGAAATAAGAGAAAAGCTCCACGTGGCGTGGGCAGTCTATCATTGTCAGCACTATACAGCATACCGAGATTGAAAAGGCTATCGGCCTGAATATTCTCTTTAACATACCCCGGATTATATCACTTTTTTCTATTTTATGATACCCAAAAATAATCGGTTACCCAGTTTACCTTTTCTTCAAATATGGGTATGATGTTATGAAACTAAACAAATTAATAATACTTCTTAATAGGAGAAAATGGTAAACGGCATGAAAACTTTTTCAAAAGGTGGTGTACATCCTGCGGGCCATAAGGAATTGTCAAATGCTATAGCCATCCGCAATGCGGAGGTTAAGGGCACACTGATATTCCCTATGTCCATGCATATCGGCGCTCCTGCTGAATGTTTAGTACAGGTGGGGGACGAAGTAAACGAAGGTATGCTTATCGGAAAGGCTGCCGGCTTTATTTCTGCTAACATTTACTGCTCAGTAAAAGGTGTTGTCAAGGAGATCAAGGATATCTACCTGGCAAGCGGAATGAAGACCAAGGCAGTTGTTGTGGAGACAGCTGAGGATTTCAAACCGGGCGAAGTCAAGTTCGAAGGTTCGGACTGGGAAAAGCTTACCCCTAAGGAAATCGTGGACAAGATTGCAGCTGCTGGTATTGTAGGTCTTGGTGGAGCTACATTCCCTGTGAATGTAAAATACAGCATTCCGCCAGATTCCAAGGTAGATGCCCTGGTTATCAACGGTGTTGAGTGCGAGCCTTACCTGACTGCAGACCACAGACTTATGCTGGAGAAGACAGAACAGCTTTTCATCGGTATGCGGATTATCGCAAAAGCTATCAACGCTCCTAAGATCTTTGTGGGAATCGAGGCAAACAAGCCAGATGCAATCAAGAAGATGGAAGAATATGCTGCAAAGAACGGCGGCGACATCGAGATTGTTCCGCTGCAGCTTAAATATCCTCAGGGAGACGAGAAGCAGCTTCTCAAGGCTGTTATCGATAAAGAGATTCCTTCCGGAAAGCTTCCTATCGCTATCGGCGCAGTTGTATCCAACGTTGGAACAGTGAATGCTGTATACGAGGCAGTAGCCCTCGGCAAGCCGCTGTACGAGAGAGTAGTCACCGTAACAGGCGGCGGAATCAAGAATCCTGGCAACTACCTGGTTAAGGTGGGAACCAAAGTGGGCGACCTTGTTGAGCAGTGCGGCGGATTCACCGACGACGCCGTAAAGCTGATCATGGGCGGTCCTATGATGGGATTCACATTCAGCGATCTGGATACCCCTGTAATCAAGGGAACATCCGGAATCCTGGTTCTCTCTGCAGCCGAGGCCAAGAAAGGCCAGCGGACCGCCTGCCTCCAGTGCGGACGGTGCCTCAAGGCATGTCCTATCGGACTTCAGCCTACTAAGCTGTTCAAGAAGATCAATGCCGGAAAGTATGCAGAGGCTCTTAAGCTGAACTTGATGGATTGTAAAGAGTGTGGTTGCTGTGCATTTGTCTGCCCGGCAAATATTCCGCTTGTCCAGGGCTTCAGACTTGGAAAGAGAATGGCACCAAAGCCACCAAAGAAGGGTTGAAAATGAACAATAATTTTATAATTGAAAGCTCCCCGCATCTCCATCATCCCGATTCAACCTCACGGATCATGCTTGATGTTATCATCGCGCTGATCCCTGCCGGTATCTGGGGTGTGTTTGTGTTCGGAGTCAAAGCTCTTATCGTCATCGCTGTATCCATCATCGGCGCAGTTCTTGGCGAATATATCATGTGCAAGGTCTTCAAGAAGTTTACCCTGACAGACTATTCTGCAGTGCTTACAGGACTTCTGGTGGGCTACAACATGCCTCCTGCAGTTCCTCTGTTTGTGCCGTTCCTTGCTTCTCTCTTCGCAATGCTCGTAGTAAAGTGGGCATTCGGCGGTCTGGGATGCAACTGGATGAACCCTGCCCTTGGCGGAAGACTCTTTGTATTCTTCTCATGGACAAGCTACATGACAAAATGGAGTGCACCATGCACAAACTTTGCCACCATTGATGCCGTAGGTGGCGCTTCTCCGTTGGGATTTGTAAAGACTGGAATGATGGACTTCACAGGTTCTGTATCCGGTCCTATCGAATATATGAAGCAGGCCGGCTATGATGTGGGCTACCTGGATCTCTTCCTTGGAAACATCTCCGGATGTATCGGCGAGGTTTCTGCCCTGCTCCTTATCCTGGGCGGAATCTACCTGCTGTACCGCAAGGTCATCACATGGGAAATCCCGGGTGCATACCTTCTTACATTCGCAGTGTTCACATGGGTCTTCGGAGGACTTAAGTTCACACACAGCCTCTTTACAGGCGACGTGCTGTTCAACCTGCTCTCCGGCGGTCTTATGCTGGGTGCCATCTACATGGCAACCGATATGGTGACCACACCTCTTTCCTCCAAGGGACAGATAATCTTCGGTATCGGATGCGGTTTCCTCACATTCCTTATCCGGTTCTACGGATCCTTCCCGGAAGGCGTTTCCCTGGCTATCGTACTTATGAACATGGCTGTTCCGCTGATCGACAGATTCAGCAAGACCAGAGTGTTCGGAGTTGAGCCGGTCAAGAAGGGGGCAAAGAAATGAAAAATATTATAACTATTGCAGTCAAGCTTGCCGTCATCTGTCTGGTTGCAGCATTTGTTCTGGGATTCGTAAACGGAATCACAGCACCGCAGATTGCAGCTTCCAAGGCACAGGCCGAGCTGGATGCCCTCTCTGTAATCAACAAGGCCGGAACTATCGGCGACAGAGTTGAAGGGGACGGAGCCGGCGTAAACTACTATTTCCCTGTTTCTGACGGCGGAAAGGTAACAAACTATATCATGAGCCTTACAAGCATGGGCTATGGCGGAAACCTGGTCATCCTTGCAAACTTCAAGACCAATGGCGAGATCATCGATGCCAAGCTTATGGAAGATTCCGAGACCCCTGGTCTTGGAAAGAAGGCCGAGAACGCATGGTATATGGATAAGTTCAAGGGCACCGGTGCAGACAAGCCGGTTCCTGTAAAGAAGACTATGCTTGAGTCTGCCGATGCCGATGCAGTGACCGGCGCAACCATCACATTCACCGGAGTATCGAAGGCACTTGAGTATGGCAGCGAATTTGCTAAGAAATTAGGAGGCCAGAAGTGATTAAGGAATTCACCAAGGGTCTTTTCAAAGAAAACCCGATATTTGTCATCGCACTTGGTCTCTGTCCTACATTGGCAACCTCCACAATGGTTATCAATGCTCTGGGTATGGGCGCAGGTGTAATTTTCGTACTTGTATGCTCCAACATCTTTATCTCACTGCTCAAGAATTTCATTCCAGACAACGTGAGAATCCCTGCATACATCGTAGTAATCGCATCTTTCGTAACTATCGTGCAGATGGTTATGGAGGCATACGCTCCGGCACTCTATGCCGCACTGGGTGTATTCGTACCTCTGATTGTAGTAAACTGTATCATCCTTGGTCGTGCCGAGGCTTTCGCCAACAAGAACAAGGTTCTCCCATCCATCCTGGACGGTCTGGGAATGGGTATCGGCTTCACACTGGCCCTTACTCTCATAGCCCTGATCAGAGAGGTGCTGGGATCCGGTACAATCACACTTCCAGGCTGTGTCATCACAGTTCCTGTAATCTCCATTGCTCCTATGAGAGTCATTGCATTCCCTGCTGGAGCTCTTCTGGTACTTGGACTGCTCAAGGCTTACTTCCAGTACAGGGAAGGAAGGAAATAAGGGGGTAGAAGATGTCATTAATTGCTATTATCATTACTTATGTTTTCATTAACAACTTCATTCTGAACCAGTTCATGGGTATGTGTCCGTTCATCGGAGTATCCAAGGATTATGAGTCTGCCATCGGAATGGGATTCGCCGTTACATTCGTAACCAGCGTAGCTTCCCTGACCACATGGTGCATCCAGCATTTCCTTCTGGTTCCATTCGGTCTTACCTATCTCCAGACCATCACCTTCATCCTGGTTATCGCTGCTCTGGTTCAGTTTGTAGAGATGGTAGTGCGCAAGGTTTCACCTTCCCTGTACAAATCTCTGGGAATCTTCCTTCCGCTTATCACCACAAACTGTGCAGTACTTGGTATTGCAATCATCGCAGTAGGTAAGAATTACAATGCAATCGAGAGCTTTGTTGCCGGTATGGCAGCAGGTCTTGGATTCCTTCTGGCTATCGTTCTTATGTCCTGCATCCGCGAGAAGCTGGCAGACACCGATATTCCAAAGCCATTCAAGGGCGTGCCTATCGCATTCATCACAGCAAGCCTCATGGCTCTGGCTTTCATGGCATTCGATGCAGCATTGCTGAACAATCTTATAGGTTGAGCGGGGTAGAGATATGGTACAGAATATAATTTTTGCTTGTATTATCGTAACAGCACTGGGAGCACTCTTCGGAGCAGGCCTTTCCATTGCTGCCAAGCACTTTGCTGTAAAGAAGGACGAGAAGCTGGAGGCTCTTGAGGCCGCTCTTCCTGGATACAACTGCGGTTCCTGCGGATTCGCAGGCTGCTCCGGCTATGCCGAGGCTATCTTCAACGGCTCTGTCACAGAGCTTACAAAGTGTGCTCCAGGTGCTGCCAAGTCTGCTGCCCGGATTGCAGAGATCATGGGAGTTGCCATCGACCTTTCTGCAGAGAAGATGGTTGCACACTGCCACTGCCGCGGCGACAACGAGAACGCTGTAAAGGCTATGAACTACAAGGGTATTGAAGACTGTAACGCGGCATTTGCCATGTTCCAGGGCTACAAAGCCTGCAAATACGGATGCCTTGGATTCGGAAGCTGTATCAAGGTATGCCCGGCCGGTGCTATCTCCAAGACAGGCACAGGTCTGGTTCAGGTTGACAAGGAGAAATGTATCTCCTGTGGTGCCTGCACCAAGGTATGTCCTACCCATGCTATGCGGATGATTCCTATCTCTGCAAGCCATGTTGTAGACTGCAACAGCCACGATAAAGGACCTGCTGTAAAAAAAGCTTGCAAAGTTGGCTGTATTGGTTGTAAAATGTGTGAGAAGAAGTCTCCTGAGGGAGGATTTGTCGTAGACAACTTCCTCGCTACAATTGATTACTCCAAGACTGGAGAGCGGGATACTGCATGTGCATCCTGTCCTTCCAAGTGTATTGTTGATTTAAGGGCTTCTAAATAAATTTATTTAAGAGGCATTTTTGAAGCTTATTGTTGGATTGTCCGGAAATTTGCCTAGTCAGATTTCCGGCAATTCTTTTCTGTCCGAGTACAATTCTTTCTATCGTCCATTCTTTCAGATTCTCTATGGACATTCCTCAATCCCTATAGTGCTCTATTTCTCCGGCCTCTGGTACGAATGGCTGGCCGAGGAGCATCCTGAGGTGCTTAGCCTTATCTCCGAGATGATGAAGAAGAACAGGCAGATAGAGATTCTGGGCGGTGCATATTACGAGCCTTATCTTCCGCTGCTCCAGACCAATGACAGGACAGGCCAGATAGATTTCCTTACCACTGCAATACGGCAGCGGTTCATGAAGCGCCCAAAGGGGTGCCTTATCGACAGCAACAGCTGGGACAATTCCCTCATCAGCTGTCTCAAGAGCTGTGGAATAGACTACGTTTTCCTTGACAAATCTGCATTGTTCTATCCGGAAGGATACCGGGTTCCCGACTACCATGTCTCCATGACCGAGGACCAGGGCAAGATAATCACCATATTCCCGCTGGCAAACAAGCTGCTGGAGAAGGGCAGGCAGATGACTCCCGAAGAATTTATACAGAAGCTTCTGCAGATCAAGGGAAAGGATCCTGTGGTCTCCCTGTTCTTTGATTTCAAGAGCATAAGGGTATTGGACCTGGTATGGCTTGATGAATTCTTCAGGCTTATAACCGCTAACAAGGCGATAGAGCTTATCTCTCCTTCACAGTATCTTAAGGATGATCCTGCAATAGGAAGGGAGTATTTCCAAAGCAAGAATATATGCAAGAATGTGCTGCTCAAGTCGGAGGAGCTGGACAACCTCTATGCCAAGATGATCTATGTCCAGACACTGGCCAACTCCATCCGCGGAGACAAATATAAGAAGAAGAGCGCTCTTGATGAGCTTTGGAAGGGACAGGGCTATTTCTCGGCCTTCACATGCCAGGCCAGCCGCAAGGCCTACAGCTGTTTCATAACATCAGAGAAGCTGTCCCGCAGCCAGGAATCATTCATATCATCTCTTGTAAAATATGACTTCAAGCTCAAGGGATACAAGCAGTACATGTATAAGGGCGACACCTGCAACGCCTATATCCAGAGGGCAGGGGGCCTTATATTTGAATTTGACAACATACCTACGGCATGGAACTACGCCAGCTACTGTCCCGACAACCAGTATCCTGGGCTCTTCCGCGACAGCATGTACAATCCGGACCAGTTCCGTGGCGATGTAGAGACCCTTACCAGCTCAGGCTTCGAGGACTTCTCCTCCATAATCTATGATGTGGACGACTACGACAGGGAGAACAAGAAGCTGGTCCTCTCTTTCAGGCATAAGACGGCAGAAGGGCCTATACGCATCATAAAGACATACCGGTTCTTCAACTTCCTTACTGCAGTCAAGTACGAGCTTATAAACATAGGCGGCCTGCCCATCAACATAGGGGGCGCTGTCAGCTTCAACATATCTCTTTCAAGTGCAGAGCACATATTCCAGCCGAAGATGCTGGAGAAGGGGATCGAGTTCGAGGACAAGTCCAGGACCATAACCTTAACATCGGACAGGGTAAGCCATTTCACATACCGCAACATATTCCATGACAGCGGCCAGTATCTTTCCACACTTATCTACGCATTCGGACAGACCGGGACCCTGGAGCCGGGCAAGAGCTGCCAGATTTCCTTTGAGCTTTCCTGCCATTGACTTAAACTTCTTTTCTGCATATTGTATATAAATATATAAGGCTAAACATTAGGAGAGAAAAATGAAAAAGATTTTAATGATCGCTCTTATTCTTCTTCTTGTTGCCGGCATCTGCTTTGCTGGTGGAAAGAAAGAGAAAGCATCTGGAGAGAAAGTTTGGATTATTGCTACTGATACAGTATTCAGACCATTCGAGTATACCAACGAGAAGAACGAATTCGTAGGTATTGATGTTGATATCCTGGCTGCAGTTGCTGCTGATCAGGGCTTCAAGTATGACCTCCAGTCACTGGGCTGGGATGCTGGTATCGCAGCCGTACAGGTTGGCCAGGCAGACGGTCTTATCGCAGGCGCAACAATCAAGCAGGAGCGCATTGACAAGGGTTGGATCTTCTCCGAAGGTTACTTCCTTGCTACACAGACATTCGTAGTTGCAAAAGACAGCAAGATTGCTAAGTTCGAAGACCTCAAGGGCAAGAACGTAGCAGTTAAGAACGGAACAGCTGGTGCAGACTTTGCAAAGGCACTTCAGAGCAAGTATGGCTACACAATCTCTGTATTCGACGATTCCCCAGCTATGTACAACGACGTTGTACTGGGCAACAGCGCTGCATGTGTAGAGGATACACCTATCATGGCTGCAAACATCAAGGATGCAGGCCTCAAGCTTCAGATTCCTGCAGGAATGGAGAGCGAAGGTGCACCTTACGGCTTTGCTATCATGAACAAGGCTAACCAGGAGCTTCTGGATATGTTCAACGCCGGCCTCAAGAACATCAAGGCTAACGGCAAGTATCAGGCCATCCTGGACAAATATCTTAAGTAATAATTATTACATAGTGCCAGAGCTTTCCAGGTGGAGGGCTCTGGCTTTTTTTTTCTAAAAGGAGTACTGCGGATGATATCTATCCTACAGAATTATTCTACAATGCTGCTCAGATCCCTGGGCTATACACTGGTGCTGACAGTCCTGGCACTTATATTTGCCATGATCATAGGTCTTATATTTGCCCTTATGAATGTAAGCCACAGCCGCATATTGAATATTATAGGAGCAATTTATGTAGATGCTGTCCGTGGTGTTCCTTTGATTGTACTTGCATTCTTTATCTATTTCGGTGTTCCCCAGGCATTCAAGATGATGGGGTTTGCACGGTTCCGTCTTCCTGCGCTGCAGGCTGGTACCATAGCACTGGCTATGAACTGCGGTGCCTACATGGCCGAGATTTTCCGTGCCGGAATCGAGAGTATAGACAAGGGGCAGATGGAGGCAAGCCGCTCCCTGGGCCTTACATATGGCACAAGTATGAAATGCGTAATCCTGCCTCAGGCTTTCAGGGTGATGATTCCTTCCATCATCAACCAGTTCATCATAACCCTTAAGGATACATCAATCCTTTCTGTAATCGGTTATCCAGAGCTTACCAACATGGGCCGCACCATTGCAGGAAACACCTTCTTAAGCCTCCAGACATGGGCAATTGTCGGTGTCCTGTACATGATAGTCATTGTCTCACTCAGCAAGGCTTCAAAACGGCTTGAGCGTAAGATAAAGATAGCAGACAGCGAGGGCATGCCCCGCAAGCGGCACAGGGACCAGTAGGAGGATGCTATGACAGATACAGTGAAAATCCATGTAAAAGATTTAAAGAAGCATTTCGGCAAGCTGGAAGTCCTCAAGAGCATAAGCATCGATATCCATAAGGGAGAGGTTGTGGTTGTCATCGGCCCTTCCGGAAGCGGCAAGTCCACATTCCTCCGGTGCCTCAATAAGCTTGAGCATTCCAACGGCGGCACCATAATTGTGGACGGCAACGACATAAACGACAGAAATATAAATATCAACAAGGTGCGGGAAGACATAGGAATGGTGTTCCAGCACTTCAACCTGTTCCCCAACATGAACGTTATCAAGAACATCATGCTGGCACCGGTCAAGACCAAGAAGATGACCGAGGCTCAGGCTCACGAGACAGGTATGAACCTGCTTAACAGGGTAGGGCTTAAGGACAAGGCCGAGGCATATCCTCAGCAGCTTTCCGGCGGTCAGAAGCAGCGTGTGGCAATAGCAAGGGCGCTGGCAATGAACCCTTCCATAATGCTTTTCGACGAGCCTACATCGGCACTGGACCCTGAGATGGTAGGAGAAGTTCTGCAGGTAATGAAGGATCTGGCCAAGGGTGGTATGACCATGGTGGTTGTAACCCACGAGATGGGCTTTGCCCGGGAGGTTGCAGACCGCATTGTATTCATGGACGGCGGCTACATAATAGAAGAGGGGACCCCTGAGGAGATCCTCAATAATCCTAAGCAGGAACGGACCCAGAGCTTCCTGAGCAAGGTACTGTAAGGGGGCGCCATGAAAAAGATCATCACTATAAACAGAAAATTCGGTGCAGCCGGCGGCAAGATAGGACGCATAGTGGCAGACCGACTTGGTTATGAATATGTGGATCACGACCTGGTTGAGCATGCAGCGATGAAGGCCAACCTGACCCTGGCACAGAGCTCAGACCTGGACGAAAAGGTGCCCCACGAATACGGCTTTGCACAGAGCCTTTTCGGAGTATACCGCACCACACTGGAAGACCGGTTCATGGAAGCCCAGAAAAAGGTGATTGAGCAGTTCGGAAACCATGGAAAATGCGTAATTGTAGGGCGCAATGCCGATGCAATCCTGTCGGAGTTTGACAGCACCCTCCATGTCTTTATCTATGGTGCTGAATCCTGGCGTCTGGAATATATCAAGAATAATCTTTATCCCGACCTGTCCTACAGCGAGCTTAAGGCTCTGCTCCACGACGTGGACAAGGGAAGACGTAAATACTGCAACTACTACACTCAGCGGGAGTTCGGCCTGGCCGAAAACTACGACCTGTGCCTCTGCTCATCATCCCTGGGCATAGAAAAGTGCGTGGATATAATCTGCGATATCGCTAAAAGCTGAAAGCAAGGGAAGCGTAGCACACTATCTTATCTCCCCCCGAGTCGGAAGTTTCCAGTACTTCCACAGCCGGTTTCTTGCCACCCGTCCCAAGTCCAAGACCCAGCACCGCAGAGGCACAGCCAGTGCCCCCCGGCAGGGACTTGCGTTTCTGAAGCTCTGCCAGTATGGCCTCCCAGTCTCCCGCTGTGACCAGGCAAAGGAACGCATCGGCGTACTCCTGGGCCAGAGCCCGCTGCAGGTAGGGGCTTGCGTTTGCACTTACCACAAACAGGGTACTTTCCATACGGGGCGCAAACACCTCCTGCAGCGCCCGCTTAAGCTGCTTCACCGTCCCCGGGTTCTGCCTGCCCATGTGCACCGGCACAATCTGCGCCTGTGGCCACAGGGTCTGCACAAATGGAAGCTGCACCTCTATGCTGTGCTCCTCCAGGAACGGGAACCGGTTCACGGCAAACCTTCCTTTGTGTGCCAGCAGGGCAGCACAGGATGCGGTGTCCACAGGCACAGCCCCCAGCGGGGTCTGGAAAGCCGAGTAGTCGCAAAGGAAAAGCCCATCCTGGGCGTCCCGGGTCACCGGGGCCAGCAGCACCACAGTGCGTATATCACGCTCCATGGCGCTCTTGAAACCGGCGGCTGCCAGGGCCCCGGTGTATGCATACCCGGCGTGGGGCACCAGAATGGCGCCTCCCTTGCCAGGTACTCCCTTGGCCTGGGCCAACAACTCCGCCACTTTGGCTTCCAGGCCCTCTTTATCTGCAGGATAGAATATTCCATCAACTATCGGTGTTCTCATACTTTAAGTATATCCGGCATGAAAAACTGTGTAAACACATATTTATGTTTATATTAAGTTTCTATCTTTACAAAATCCAAAAAAGTTGGTATACTGTTCTTAGAAATGGGCAAGGGTTCTAAATTTTTCACAGCCATCTCAAAATCACTCCAGACACATTTTTATGCTATCTTCATTATTGTGGTGTGTGTCGGAATCCTCGTAATAAAGCTGTCTTCCGACGTTTTGATCCAGAATTACAACTCCAGGAAAGTAATGGAAGAGATGGATTTCATCGCCGCCGAACAAGTTGCTATGATCAACCGTTCCATGGATAGAAACTTTATACCACTCATGTTTATATCGGATTACCTTTCTTTCCACGGCGGGTTCGAGAACAATATAGGCAGCGACTTTTTCAAGGCCATGATAGAGGGAAACCAGTGGGCTGCCCTCCGCTTTGCCGACCTTAACGGAAACTCCATAAACCAGGATGGCCAGGACCGGGGCAATGTCTCCGACATGCCTTTCTTCTACGAGATTGCCAGGAACGGTAAGCCCCAGATGCTCCGCATGAGGTGGGACTCCTTCATAAGCCACGACATCTACCTCTTCTATGCTATCCCATATTACGAGAACAAAGAGCTTAAGGGTGTCCTCTATGCCATAAAGCAGCTGGACAACCTGGAATATCTTTTCCATCACAGCTTGGAATCGGAACCTTTAAGAATCCTTATCGTCAACTCACAGCTTGAGGTGTTGGCAACCAATGCAGCGGCCCGGGAATATCTCGGACCCGGTTATACCAGAGGTGTGCATCTGCCGGATATACTAAAGGAAGATGTGGACTGGGATTACATTTCCAAAAGCCTGCAGGGGGATCAGAACATCCAGTATCAATATGATAATATAGGCAAGCAGCTTGTTGTCCAGCATCCTATCGGGATCAACGACTGGCACCTTATTGTGTCCGGCGACAAGGAGGCTCTGGCCATGGCATACGGGGTGGGACAGAAGAACACAAACATCATCATAATCCTGTCTGTAGTGATAAGCTGGGCTGTCTTTGTCTATCTTTCCATGGTGATATTCCTCAACATCTACCGCCGCCGCCAGGGTATAGAGAACATCAGGTTCGAGCAGGAGCGGAACGCCATCCTCCTGGACAAGCTTAACTGCGATTTCTTCGACTACAACATAGCAACCGACGAGCTCAAGATCCGCGGGCAGGTCTACACCCGGGACACTATGGGACAGCTTTCAGACACCCTGTTCGCAGGTTTCGACGATAATACATTCCGTGACGCGCTGGACAAGGTCAAGGCCACAGGAACCACCTATACTTTCGATGTAGGCAGCAAGGGCGACAACATCTGGCACCGCATTGTCCTCTCTCCCTTCAAGGACAGGGACGGCAAGGTAACCTATGTATTCGGTTCCATACTGGACCGGACACGAGAGCACCTGGCAATGCTCAAGTCTGCCGAGATGACCAGCGTAATCGAAGCCTTTGCCCAGGACTTCGAATGTCTCTATGTGGTGGACCTTACCACCAACGCATTCAAGACCATCAACTCAAGCGGCGAGTTCGGCGAGATAGGAATCCTGACCCAGGGAGACAACTTCTTCGATGTGAACAACTACGATTACCGCACCCATATCTACCACGACGACTACGAATATGTCTGTTCCATGGTGAATAAAGAGAAGATAATCAGCGAACTCAAGACATCAAAGAACTACATCTTCAACTACAGGGTGGTGCACAACGGCCAGCCTATCTACTATCAGTTCCGCGGAATGCTCAATGCAAACGACTCCAACATCCTCTATGTGGGAATAAGAAATATCGATGCTTCCATCAGGCACGAGGCCGATATGCTCCAGAAGGAGAAGGCCTACCGCAACGCCATAACCTCTAGCTGTGTCCTCTACGGCAATATAAATCTTTCCAAAGATACACTCATCGATTTCTACAGCACTGTGAATTCGGCAAACCCCAAGGAAGTGGAAATCCCTCTGGAGCATCCTTACAGCTACAGCAGGTTCCTCAAGTGGTGCACCGAAGGGCAGATCCTCTCTGCAAAGGACAAGTTCATAGAATCCTGCAGCCCGTCATATCTTATCTCTGCCTTCAACTCTGGCATGCCATACCTTGAGATCCAGTGCCGCGTCAAGCTCTCGGGCGATGATGAGCGTGCCCTGCGTGTTGTATTCTTTGTGAACCGCAACACCGGTACCGGCAATATTATGGCTCTGTTCGTAGCTTACGATATAACCGAGATGAGCCAGAAGACCAAACAGGTGGAGGCCCTCAAGGAAGAGCTCAAGGAGGCAAGGTTCAAGAACTCCATGAGCCAGATGCAGCCCCACTTCCTCTACAACGCACTGGGCTCCATCCGCGAGATAATCCTGGACGACCCGCAGTACGCATCAGACCTGGTATACGACTTCACCACACACCTCAGGGCATGCATAAAGGCTATGTCAAACAGCGACCTTATCCCCTTCGAGCAGGAGCTTACCAATATCAATGCATACGTGAACATCGAGAAAATGCGGTTCAGCGACAGGCTCAAGATGGTCTACGACATCCAGAAGAAGGATTTCAAGATAGTTCCGCTGGGTATCCAGCCGCTGGTGGAGAACTCGATCCGCCATGGTGTCTACAGGCGGGGCAAGGCTGGCGGTACAGTAACAGTACGCAGCTATGGCGATGACAAAGGCAATATAGTGGTGCAGGTGGCCGACGACGGCGTGGGCTTCGACTTCGAGCAGGTTAAGGCCGAAATTGCCAGCGGCAAGCGTGATTCCACAGGAATGATGAACCTTATCTTCCGTTTTGAAAAGATGATGGGGGCAAAGGTTGATGTACAGAGCACAATAGGGGTGGGGACAACTGTCACAGTGACGTTCCCTGCCAATTGATAAAATTATAATGGGAGGAAGATATGAGAGCAATTGTTGTAGATGATGAGCCGTTGATGCTGAAAAGCTTTTTAAGACTGAGCAGCGGGATCGAGGATCTCCAGGTATTAGGCACTTTCGAGAGTCCCGAGGATGCCATTGAATTTGTAAAGAGCAATTCTGTGGAGATTGCCTTCCTTGACATCGAGATGCCCACCATGTCCGGAATACAGCTGGCCAAGGAGCTCAGGGCAATCAGACCCGATATCCTTATTGTAATCATCTCTGCCTACAGCGACTACATCAAGGATTCCAACGCTATCGGAGCCGACTACTACATCCTTAAGCCATACAAACACGAGACACTGGAGATGATGATGGATCGTATGAGGCTTCTGGCGAAGAGGCAGCAGAAGGAGCTTTTCATCAAGACATTCGGCGAGTTCGAGGTGCTCAAGAACGGCAAGCCTACCTCTGTCACAGGAAAGGCCAAGGAGATTCTGGCATACTGCGTCATCATGCAGGGCAAGGAAGTCTCCAACGAAGAGATCTACAGCGTGCTGTGGGAAGGACGTGAGTACAACAACGTTAACATGAAGGTGTACTACAACGCCATCAAGCGGCTCAAGGATGCACTGGCAGACGATGTTATTTCGGACCTGCTTATCTCCACCAAGCGCGGTCACCTGACCAATGTGGATGTCTATGACTGCGACCTGTACGAGTGGCTCAAGAAGGGTGGCAGGGATATCTCCAAGATACCGGGAGGCTTCATGACCAAGTATGACTGGGCACCTAAGGTTCTGGAGAAAGCGCTGGCTAAATGAGTTTGAACTTATTACTAAAAAGCCCCTTCAGAGGGGCTTTTTTTTGTTGATAAATCAGCTTTTATTGAGTACATTATAAATATGAGAAAGATTACTCTTGTAATTTGTTTATTATTCCTTTTTTTAGATATAGATTTATTTGCACAGTCATCAGAGCCTTCTGGAGTTCTTTTAGTAGAATATGATGTCAGAGGAAATAAGATCCACGAGAAAAAGCTTGATGGCACTGAATTATGGTACGATGCCCAGGGGCGGACAACCCACAAGAAGAATGCAGACGGATTAGAGACCTGGACAGACTATGATGATGCCGGAAAAATAGTCAGCAAGAGATATCTGGACAAGGAAGGAAAGCTGTGGAACTACGATGGCAGCGACAGGCTTATCCATATACAGTGGCCAGATGGTTACGAGGAATGGTACGGCATCAACAGGAACAAGAATCACTCAAGATCCACCGACGGCCACGAAGTCTGGTACGACGGCAAAGGGAACAAGACCCGGGAGAAGAACTCAGACGGATCCGAGGAATGGTTCGATTCCAGCGGAAGAATAATCTTTATAAAGTGGGCCGATGGCTACTCAGAGTGGTACGATGAATACAATCAGGCAGGCGATGCCACCCACGGCACAGGATCCGACAACATAGAGTTCTGGCTTGATTATGACGACAAAGGAAATCTGGCGCATATCAGGTATTCTAATGGCGACGAAGAGTGGTACGATATCTATGGAAAAGTAACCCACGCAAAGTGGGACGGCGGCCAGGAGCAGTGGTTCGACGACAACGGTAAGCTGATCCATATAAAGTATTCCGACGGCTCGGAAGAGTGGTTTGATGAAAACGGAAATGTGATTGAGAAAGGAACCCCATGATGAGAAAAAATATTCTTTTTATTTGCATAATAGGCATCGTATTAGGAACAGCGGCATTTGCCCAGCAGGTGGGCGATAAGGTCACCAAAGAAATCATCTTTGATGGAAACAAGTTCAATAAGCTGTTCGAGGTCAATGTTGTCAAGGAATATGATACCAAGGGCAACATGATTCATAAGACAGTTCTGAATGATAAAGAATATTGGTTTGAATATAATTCCAAAGGGGAAATGATCCACGAGAAATGGTCAGAAGGGGAGACAAAGGGCTCTGCCCCTCTTGAAGGCTGGCATGAGTATGATGAACATGGAAGCAGAACCCGTTCAAAATGGTCAGACGGCTATGAATATCGTAATGAATATGAATATGATTCCAAGGGTAATCTGATTCATCAGAAGAATAATGAAGGCGGTGAATGGTGGGATGAATACGATTCTGCCGGGAACAAGATTCACACCAGAGCCTTGAACGGCGAAGAATGGTGGTATGAGTACGATGCCAAAGGGAAAATGACTTACGAAAAATGGTCGGATGGAAGCGAAAAGAACCCTGACATATTAGAGACCTGGTACGAGCGTGATGCTGATGGCAACATTATCCACGAGACAAACTCCGATGGCTATGAATACTGGTATGGATATGATTTCTGGAGCAACGGCAAGATAAAAAGATGTATTGAGTATTATCCATTGTGATGGTAGGGTATAGATATGAAAAAGATTCTTTTGTTTTTTCTGATGACACTTTGTGTGTTTTTTGTTTCCTGTAGTGGCAGTAGCAGTGATGATGACCTCCCTCCAATTTCAGAGGCTCCATATGCTCAACGGCTGACATGTGCTGTCGCAATTCAGGCTATTAGTGATATATTATATGAATATTACTCTTCCGGTACTCTGCCCGCTAATGTAAGTGAAAGTGAAAATGCCCTTGTTTTTACTAATGCTGAAATAGATGATGTGGTTTTGGACAATACACACTATAAAGTAAACCTGACCGGCACTTTGACAGGTGGAGACAGCATTATTTTTGATTTTTCTAATATTCTACGAGAGAGTGCTGAAGGGTCGGCAAATTGTTCATTATATGCAGTTCAAAAAGATAGCAAGGTAAAGAAGATTATTATAAATGGCACAGAATATGACACAGAAAAATAATGGGATGACATATAGTCAAATTTTAAGCCCCTGCTAAGGGGCTTTTTTATTGGGCTTGCTTTTTTTTGTTGTTATAGTGGATAAGGAGGCAGAGAAAGATTGTCTTGAAGAATTATTGGATGAATTTTTTAGACATTCATTATTATAAATTAAAGAGGAAAATAATCACTCCAATTAGGATTATACCTAGAAGAATAAATATTTTCCCTTCTAAAATACTTTTCTTCTCTATTTTATCAAGAGGATTTATACAATTATCTAATTTGTCGTGAAAAGAAAATTCACTTGTTGTATCATAACTATCAATGTTTGAATTATCATAGAAGTTGCCATAAATGTTTTCTTTCTTGTAAACTGGCATAATATTTACAACTTTATAATTATCAACATTAACCTTTTCCCATTCATCACCCTCATCTTCTTCTCCTTCATCAGCTATTGGAGGATTATGTATGTCAAAGTTATCATCATCCCATCGATTAGTATAACCAACCCCACAAATTAGATTTTTTAATTCATTCATAAAGATTGGCATTACTTCTTTATAGTATTCCGCAATTTCTGTAGAAACCCGATAATCAGTTCTAGACGGAATATAGTCTTGGAAGATTTGAGTTGAAAAATTTTTATTATCAATATTGTTGAATAGACTAATTTGGAAATCAATTAAAACTTTTAAATATTCTTTAGGAGGAACTTTTTCAAAAATGTTTATATAAGAATTAAATCTAAGATTTAAATAAGAGGGGACATTGATAGAGTTACTTGGAGAAGATGGATAACCATTAATAATAACAGTAATACGGTCATAAAATAAATTAACAACTCTTCTTCTTTCTTCTTCGGACAAGAGATGAAAACAAAATCGAGAAGCATAGAAAAAAAGGAATGTCATAATTTCTACACGTTTTCTTTTGTTGGAAAACGAAAAATTATTGGCACATTTAATAATCCAAACAACTATTCTTGCTATTTTAGATTTAAAACGGACAATCCAAAAAAGTTCTTCATCAAGTTTCTCTTTATAACTTATTGTAATAGCATTTTGAAATCTCAATCTAACTTCCTCCCCTTGATAATAATATAATATTATACCCATTTCTTTACTGTCAATTCTGATAAAAGATGCTATTCGTTTTTTATTGCTAAAACTGTTTTTACAGATTAAAATATTATTGTATTTTTTATTATTTATGGAAATTATATGATTGTTGGAATAATTGTTGGGGTTATTACTTGGTTTATAAGTCATTCTATACTTTTAAGTATTTGTCTATTCTATCTTACTACAGGTTTTCTAAAATCATTTATTTGGATTGCTACGCCTGATAGAACAGAGTTGCCACCACTTTTAATGAAAGTTAATTTATCATCATTTCTTATTGTTTTCTTTGGTTGGCCGATTTTTGTTCTTTCTGATGTTATCTTTAATCTGATAGTCTTTAGTAATAATAAAAAAAGGAAAAAGACGCCAACTAAAAAAAAATTAACTAATCTTAATTGTGAATACGATGCCAAAGGAAATAAAATCTATGAAAGAAATATATATGGGAAAGAGTATTGGTATAAATACGATGAACAAGGGAAGTTAATTAACAAAAGATGGTCAGCTGGAGAAGAAATATTTTATATTGAAAAAGATATTCCTGTTAAAGAAACCATTTTTATGTCGAAAGGAGAATGTTGGTATGAATATGATTCCAAAGGAAATGAAATCTATAAAAAATACTCAGATGGGGCTGAATATTGGTATGACTATGATACTAAAGGAAATAAAATCCACGAGAAATGGTCTGATGGCAAAGAGTTTTGGTATAAGTATGATGACCAAGGAAATAAGATTTATTTAAAAAAGCCAGATGGCAGAGAATGTTGGTATGACTATGATGATAAAGGAAACAAAATCCATGAGAAATGGTCTAACGGAAAAGAGTATTGGCATAGATATGATGACCAAGGAAGAGAAATACATTTAAAATACTCGGATGGCAGAGAATGTTGGTATGACTATGATACAAAAGAAGGAGAAATCCATTTAATATACTCTGATGGAAAAGAAAAGTGGTATGACTATGATGATAAAGGTCGCCTAATCTCTGAACGTTGTTCGAATGGCGATGAAAACTGGTATGAATATGATGAAAAAGGAAGAACAATATATTTAAAATATTCACATAAGTTTTCCTATAAAGAGATTTGGTATAAATATAATTTTGAAAATATAAAAGTATATGAGAAAAGGTCTGATGGTTTAGAAGCTTGGTATAATGATAATGGAGATTTAATTCACGAGAAAGACCCAGATGGTTCAGAAACTTGGTTTGGTTCCACTTTAAATATTGTCCATGAGAAAAAGCCAGATGGAGAAGAAGTTTGGTATGATGAAGATGGGAATCTAGTTCGTGTAATCAAACCAGGTGGAAAAGAAATTCGGTATGATTAATTTTAAAATGAAATAATTGAAAAGCCCCTTGATTGGGGTTTTTAATTATTTATTCCTCTTCTCCCAGCAGGCGCTTGAGGCGGGAAGGATCGGCAGTTACAGCCAGGTTCTTCTCCTGTGTGGGGAGGACAAGACCAAGAGGACCATCCTTTGCGCGCCTTAAATATTTTACCTGGGTGTAGTAGACATCAGCTTTCTGGCTGTTCTTTCCTTTGCTGAAGTGCACCGCCAGGTTGCCTGCATCCAGTAGGGTGTCCAGGGGCACTGTCTTTCCTTTCTCCACCTTGATGAACACATAGCCTCCGGCATAATCCCGGGTATGGAGCCACCAGTCGGAACCCCGCACATGGCGGCGGAGGAGCTGGTCGTTCTCCTTGGCGGTGCGCCCAACATAGATCATGAACGGCCCTGATGTGAACTGCAGTCCCGGGATGTCCCTTGCCACCACCTTGCTCTGATGCTGCTTCTCCTTCTCGTACCATTCCTCAAGGACATACACATCCTGCTCAGCCAGAAGGCTGTCCCGGCTGGCGGTAAGCTCTGCAATCTTTGCAGTAAGGTTACGCACATCATCCTGGAGCAGGGCAAGGCCATTCTTTGCCTTCTTGTACTTGTGGAAATATTTCTCGCTGTTCTCGGAGGCAGAGAGCTTGGGATCCAGCGGAATCTGTATAGTCTCGTTCTCGCTGTAGTAGTTGGCTGTCTCAAGGAATGTGGCACCCCGCTGTATGCTCCGGGTGTTGGCCAGTATAAGCTCGCCGTACTGCTTGTACTGCTCGAAGTTCTCGTACTTCTCCACCAGCTCCTTTGCATTGGCAAGCCTGCATTCCAGCTTGGATAGCGAGCGGTTTGCCAGGGCCTCTATCTGCTGGTGGAGCTGCTTGCGCAGGTCCTGGGTCTCAAGCTCTGTGTAGTATGAATCTATGTAGCTGTTGAAGCTTTCGCCAGCCGGGTAGGGGCGCACCGGGAAGGCCGAGATGTCCTTCTCCTTCACCTGGTACACCAGCTTTGCCCCGGAGGTTTCCCCCTTGGCAGGGCGGCGGTAGTAGCTGTCCAGTATTATGTTGTCTTTGTCCACTGCAATTATGTTGGAGTTGCCTCCCCAGAGCCTTATCCACAGTGTTGTTATATCGTCTCCCTTGTGTATCGACATCCTTATGATTCTGTCGTTACCGGGCTGTGAGCACTCTGTTATTCTGCCGCCCAGTATGCGGGCCCGCAGGAACTGGGCAAAGCGCTGCAGCTTCTCGGCCTTCCCGATCCTGCCTGTATGGCGGTGTAGCCGGGATGTGCCGGGCTTCATTGAAATAAGGAGGTTGAACCTGTCCCGCGGTGAGAAAATTGAGAATATAAGGGTGTGGAAATCGGGCTGTATGATCTTCTGTATGTAGGAACCGGCGATATCCAGCTCATCGAGTATCAGGTTTATCTCAGAGGCATTCAGGCTCATTTTCTATTCCTTTCTGCAATATACTTTTTCACAGCCCCGGCCAGGTAAAAGGATCCGGTGACCACCACAGGCTTTTTACTGCCCAGCTCTGCTGCCTTCGAGACAGCCAGCTCGAGGGCCTTTTCAGGGGATTTCTCAAGTGCAGCTTTTCCCGAGTCTTTTGCATAGGCATAGACTGCATCCACATCAGTCTCCTTGAATCCCTGTGGTTCAGATATTATCACTTCATCAAAAGAGGGGATAAGGAGATCCAGCATGGCCTGGTAGTTCTTCCCTTTGACACTGCCGAACACCAGCACTCCGCCTTCGCCGAAGATCTCCTTGCATGAGTCCAGGAGACGCCTGATGCTGTAGGCTGTGTGGGAACCGTCAATCACGACAGGGGGCTCTGTTCCGATTATTTCCATCCTTCCCTCAAGGCGTACATCTTTAAGGGCATCAAGAACTTTGGTCATATCCATATCAGGCATAACCTGCTTAAGAACCAGCAGGGCACAGGCTATGTTGTCGCACTGGAAGTCTCCGGTCAGGTTTGTCACTATTCTGTACTTTTCATCATCACAAACTAAAGTGAATGAACTGCCGTCAGGCCCCATTCTGCGGTCTTCTATCTTGATGTGGTCATCGGCATAGAGGAGGGGGCTTTTCATCTCATCAGCTTTCTGCCTGATCACAGCCAGCGCTTCCTGCCTCTGATGCTGCACCACCGCCGGCACCCCCGGCTTTATTATTCCGGCCTTCTCGAAAGCTATCTTCTCTATTGTGTCACCCAAGACATCACAGTGCTCCAGCTCTATCGGCGTGATGATGGATACCTCGGGCATAACCAGGTTGGTGGAATCGAGCCTGCCTCCCATGCCTGTCTCAAGCACTGCCCATCGGCATCCCTGTTCCTTGAAGATTAGAAAGGCCAGCAATGTAAGAAGCTCGAAGGTGGTGGGCTGCCCCAGTTTCCCGGTAAGCTTTCCGCTGTCCAGCATCTCTTTTATGTACTCTGTGTTGCGGACATAGACATCATCGGAAAAGAATGTACCGGCCAGCGTTATCCGCTCTTTGTAGGTGACAAGATGTGGGGAGGTGAAGAGACCTGTCTTGAATCCCAGCTCTTCCAGGATCCGTGCAGTGATTGCTGCGGTGGATCCCTTTCCCTTGCTCCCGGCTATGTGCACACTTTTGAAAGAGCGCTCCGGATGACCGGAGGCCTCCAGCATATATGCCATCCGCTCAAGCTTGTATTCGGTCTGGGCGCTGGTGAAGCTGCGCTCCAGGTTGGTGAAGCTTTCGATATATTTAAAGGCGCCTGAGCTTGAATGCATTCCCATGGGTTATGAATCCTTCATAGTCGGCAAGGGCTTTCACATGAGGCTCCACAGCCTTGTATCCTTTTTCGTCCAGCTGGATTACAGAGGTGTATTTTACAAAGTCCCGGATGGAGACAGCAGAGAATGTCTTGGCTGTACCGCCTGTGGGGAGCACTGCATTGGGCCCGGTGGAGTAGTTGGCTGCCGAGAACGGAGTGTGGGTTCCCAGGAGGATTTCCCCTGCGTTCACAATCTTTTCAGCTGTTGCAGCAGGATCCTTGGTCATTATCTCAAGGTGCTCCGGGGCAAAGTTGTTCACAATATCACATGCTTCGTCCATGTCCTTGGTAAGGATGATTCCGCCGTAGCCTGACATTACGTCGCTTAGGAAGGTGCGGCGGGGCTCCGGGATCTGCGGGATCATCTTCTTAAGATAAGCCAGCACGCCGTCGGCTGCAGCCTTGGACGGGGTTATGAGGAGTGCGGATGAGTCTGAGCCGTGCTCTGCCTCCACCATAAGGTCCAGTGCTGCCAGGTATGGATCTGCGCTTTCGTCTGCCAGCAGGATGGACTCAGACGGCCCGGCCGGCAGTCCCACGTCGATCTTGCCATACAGGATGCGCTTGGCAGCCGACACAAACTTGCTGCCAGGGCCTACGACCTTGACTACCGGTGCTATGCTCTCTGTCCCGTAGGCCAGGGCGGCCACTGCCTGGGCGCCCCCTGTGCGGTAGACTTCGTCTATACCGCACAGCCTGGCAGCATAGAGGCAGGCTGCATCCACGGTGCCGTCCGGATTGGGCGGTGTCACTACGCACACTCGCTTTACTCCGGCTTCCACTGCCGGCACTCCCAGCATATAGAGCATGGAAGGGAAGCTTCCTCTGCCCCTCGGTATATAAAGGCCCACCGACTCAACCGGTGTCATCTTCTCGTAAGCTTTGATTCCAGGCCTTACAGTAACCATCTTGCCCGGTGCAGGCTTGTTTGCCACATGGAACTTGCGCACATTCTCTATGCAGAACTCAAGGGCTTTCTTGAGCTCCGGCGAAAGGCTTTTCTCGGCCTTGTCAAACTCCTTCTTCTGCACCCTTATGGGCAGCTTGGAAAGATCGGCCTTGTCAAACTTGAGGGCATATTCCCTAAGTGCCTTGTCCTTATATTTCTTGACCCGCTCAATTATTTTCTCCACAGTCTCGCGGATCTCGTTGATATTTATCTCGCTTCTGGAAAATATCTTCTCCTTCTGCTTGTCAGAGAGTTTTTCCCAGATTCTATAGTTGATTTTTGCCATTATTTTCTCCATTTGGAATCATTTTACAATAAAAAAGGGATAATCGTCTATATTTTCGCTCCAGATTGTGGTATCTTTAATATAGGAAGAGTGTCATGGAAGATTTGTACAAGATTCTGGGTGTAAACCGGAGCGCAACACAGGATGAGATAAAGAAAGCTTATCATGACCTTGCTATGCGCTACCATCCCGACTTCAATCCAGGGGACCCGGAAGCTGAATATATCTTTAAGAAAATAAGCAGTGCCTACGCTGTCTTAAGCGATGCAGAGCAGCGTTCAGAGTACGACGGGCAGATGTTCCGCTGCCGCGTGGAAGGGTATAGCAGCACATGGCACAATCCTTACGAAAATTATACTGCCGACGACTTTATCGGCGCCTTCAACTATTTCTTCAACGCCCACAGGTACCAGCAGGCTCAGCGCAATGCCTGGGCTCATGGCTTCAAGCCTAGGGCGCCTAGGGAAAAGGTTCCTGTTGTGGGCTGGAATTCAGTGTTCCGCGGTGTCCTTATCTTTGTTGCTGCAGTGCTCTTGGCACGGTTCACCGGACGGCTCGGTTTCATGGGCATAGTTCTCAGCTTTGCTGTGCTCTTCTTTGGAATCCGCTACATCATTAAGGGTTTCTACGACATGATG
>JAFZIU010000127.1 GCA_017554185.1 Spirochaetia bacterium | reverse complement strand
CCTCTGTGGATCCGCACCAGGGTGCGGTCGTTGGCGCTCTGCAATCCCAGTTCCACCCATACGTCGAAATCTGGTTTTATATAGGAAGATAGCAACTCGGCCTTGGCCTCGTCGATGCAGTCTGGGCGGGTGGCTACAATAAGCTCCCGGAAGGGGTACAGGGCCAGGGCGGCGTCGTAGGTCTTCTTTAAGTTTTCCACTGTGTCGAAGGTGTTGGAGAAAGCCTGGAAATAAAGAAGGAAAAGCTCCGCCTTATAACGCCGCCTGGTGAATGCTATTCCCCGCCTTATCTGCTCCTCTATTGCCTTTGCCTTGTCCAGGTATGCGGCCCGGGAGCCCTGTTCGCCACAGTAGATGCACCCGCCCTCCTGGCGGCCTGCGCACCGGTTGGGGCAGGAGAAGCCGCCGTCCACCGCAATGCGGTAAACTTTTGTTCCATATTTATGCTGGAGATATTCAGAATAGCCGTAAAAAGGGAGCTTTGCTTCCATATCAGGTTGTAGGAATGCTCTTGAGGTCGTACGGCGTGCTCTGGTATACGTAGTAGTTGAGCCAGTTTGCATAGAGCAGGTGTGCGCAGCTCCGCCAGGAGACTATGGGCTCTTTGGTGGGGTCGTTGTCCGGGAAATAGTTCTCTGGGATTGCCGGATTTATTCCAGCCTCCAGGTCCCGGAAGTACTCCTTTTTAAGGGTATCTGCATCATACTCTGCATGGCCCAGCAGGAAGATCTGGCGCCCTTCGTTTGTCTTTATGGCATAAATGCCGGCCTCCTGGGAGGATGCCAGAATCTTAAGGCCTTTCACCTTCTCCACATCCTTGCGGAGCACTGTGGTGTACCGTGAATGGGGAACGCAGAAGGTGTCGTCGAAGCCCCGGAAAAGCATGAAGTTCTTTCCTTCCAGATGGTGCCTATAGATGCCGGAAAGCTTCTTCTTCATCTCCACCTTTGGGATGCCGAAATGGTGGTAGAGGCCGGCCTGGGCGCCCCAGCAGATGTGGAGGGTGGAGAACACATGGGATGTGCTCCAGTCCATGATTTCACACAGCTCCTTCCAGTAATCCACCTGCTCGAAGTCCAGGTGTTCTATAGGAGCCCCGGTGATGATAAGACCGTCGTAATATTTGTCCTTTATGTCGGCAAAGGTCTTGTAGAATGCCAGCATGTGCTCCTGGGTTGTATTCTTGGATGTGTGCCCTGTAGGAGCAATAAGCTCCAGTTCTATCTGCAGGGGGGTGTTGCCCAGGACCCGTGCAAACTGGGTCTCGGTGTCGATTTTTATAGGCATAAGATTCAGAAGCAGAATCTGCAGCGGACGGATATCTTGGGTCATAGCCCGGGTCTCGGTCATGAAGAAGATGTTTTCTTTTTCCAGTGTCTTTGCTGCAGGCAGCTTGTTTGGAATCTTGATCGGCATGTAATCCCCTTTTAAATCTGGTCTAAGGCCTGTGCCAGGTCGTCGATGAGGTCCTGGGCATTCTCAAGGCCGCAGGAGTAGCGTACCAGGCCTGGTGAGATGCCGGCCTCCACAAGCTGCTGGTCTGTAAGCTGCCGGTGGGTTGCTGTAGCCGGGTTGAGGCAGCAGGTGCGGGCATCGGCCACGTGGGTCTCGATTGCCGCAACCCGGAGGGCCTTCATAAACTTCAATGCTGCATCACGGCCGCCCTTGAGCTCGAAGGAGACAACGCCGCAGCCGCCGTTAGGCATATATTTTTTCTGCAGCTGGTAGTATGGGCTGCTCTTAAGGCCGGAGTAGTTGACCTTTACAATCTTAGGATGCTTTTCCAGGAACTCTGCCACAGCCTGTGCATTGGCAACGTGTCTTGGCATTCTTACGTGGAGGCTTTCCAGCCCCAGGTTAAGGTAGAAGGCGTGCTGCGGCGACTGGATGCTGCCGAAGTCCCGCATAAGCTGGGCGGTGCACTTGGTTATGAAGGCCCCTGCGTTGCCGAACTTGGTTGCGTATGTGATGCCGTGGTAGCTGTCGTCTGGAGTACAGAGCCCCGGGAACTTGTCGGCATGGGCCATCCAGTCGAACTTGCCGGAGTCCACTACAACGCCGCCTACTGCGACCCCATGGCCGTCCATGTACTTGGTTGTTGCGTGGGTGACAATGTCTGCACCCCATTCAAAAGGCCGGCAGTTTATAGGTGTAGGGAAGGTGTTGTCCACAATCAGCGGAACGCCGTTCTTATGAGCTATCTTTGCCCATCTTTCAATGTCAAATACTGTAAGGGCCGGGTTTGCAATGGTCTCGCCGAACACACACTTGGTGTTGGGCTTGAATGCAGCCTGGATTTCCTCATCAGATGCATCGGGAGAGACGAAGGTGAAGTCGATTCCCATCTTCCGCATTGTCACATTGAAAAGGTTGAAGGTGCCGCCGTAGATTGCAGCGGAGGAAACCACATGGTCGCCTGCTGTGGCGATGTTGAAGACAGCAAAGAAGCTGGCAGCCTGTCCTGATGATGTAAGGATTGCGGCTGTACCACCCTCCATCTCTGCGATCTTTGCAGCTACATAATCGTTGGTAGGGTTCTGGAGCCGGGTGTAGAAATAGCCGGATGCCTCCAGGTCGAAAAGTTTGCCCATATCCTCGCTGGTGTCATACTTGAAGGTTGTGGACTGGATTATTGGAATCTGTCTGGGCTCTCCATTCTTTGGTACATATCCGCCCTGGATACATGTTGTCTCTATGTGTTTTGACATCGGCATCTCCTTAAAAAAATTATTAAATTTATATATTGATTTTGTCAATATACTTATATTGTCTTGAAATAATCCTGATATGGGAGCCTTTCAACCGGCGCAGGGGAGCACATGAGGCGGTTACGGGTTATCCTGCACTGTTCCAGAGGATAGTCGGTGCCCAGCACTTCCTTGAGAAGGGCCATCATATTGGCTTTCTTGTTTCCCGCCTTGATGTCGAAAGTGAAGCTGGTATCTTTCCGCTGTGTGCTGACATAATCTTTGAGTTCGTTTTCTTTGATGTATTTCTCCAGATTGGCTTGGAAATCCTCGATGTTGTCTCCTGTGTAGTCCAGAGTGTACTGGCTGCCGCTGTAAAGGCTCATGAGGGACTGGATCTTCTTGGCTTTATAGGTCTCTTTTGATACAACATAAGCCTCTTTCACCTCAAGCCCCAAGGGGAGACATTTGTTCATTTTTTGAACAAAATCTTCTGGTTCGCATGTTCCGTGGATATTTATAGAGGCAATTTCGCCCTCTGACACTATGCCAAGGGAGAGAGGATGGGCAAACTCAAGGCGGGGCTTGGGGTTGAAGCCCTGGGAGAATTCGATGAATAGCCCGGTCCGCTGTATAGATTTTTCCATTATTCCCATAAGGTCCAGGTGGCCTAGGAATATGGATTCGCCTTTTTTTGCAAAGACAAAGTAGACGCGGGAAATGCCCTCTGGAAGCGGCTCCTGGGGTGGCAACGGCGGGAACTGGATGTTCTGATCTATGTTGCGCACCGCATTCTTGGTGCCGCAGATGCCGCAGTTGTGGTGGCAGTCGGGGCTGCAGACCGAGGTGAAGGTATTGGTTCCAAGTTTGTTCCATTCGTTCTTGTAGAACGAGGAGGAGAGCCCCATGGATACATTGTCCCATGGAAGGGGCTCTTCTGTGCCGCGCTGCCGGCAGATTTCCTCTTTCACATCCCAGTCGGCCTCGGCCAGCACCTGCTTCCATACGTCAAGCTTTGAGTATTCGTCCCATGCATCCAGTCTGGTGCCCATCTTGAAGGCCTTTATAAGCAGGTCGGCCGCCCGGCAGTCTCCCCGGGAGAAAAGGCCTTCCAGGTAGGAGAGGAACGGGGAGTGGTAGCTGACTTTTATAGGATGCCCCCGGAGGGAGTCCTTTATATACGACAGCTTTTTCCAGCTCTCCTCCTCGGTCAGCTGGGCGGCGTACTGGAACGGCGTGTGGGGCTTCGGTACGAATGTGCCCACGTTTATGTTCAGCTGTATCTTGGTCTGAGCATAAACCCGGAGTATGAAGTCTACAATTTCTTTTTCCTCCGAAGCCCCGCTGCCAGAGACAGGGAGCCCTATCATGAAGTAGAACTTGGCCACACGCCAGCCCAGCTTCTTGGCCTCCCGGATTATCTCCACTATGCTTTCCATGGTTGCTGTCTTGTTCATGTCTGCCTGCCATGCGGGCAGCGGCGTCTCCACTGCAAAGGTGAGTCCGCTTTTCCGCACTTCGTTCAGTTGTGACAGCAGGTTGAGGGAGAAGGTGCTGACCTTGAGGGAGGGGAAGGCGAAGGAGACGCCGTAGGATGCGTACTTCTGGTTCAGGTAGGTGATAAGCCGGGGCATCACCGAGTAGTCGCCGGAGGAGAGGGACAGCAGTGTTATCTCCCGGTAGCCGTAGGTATGCACCAGGGTGTCGATCTCCTGCAGTATAAGTGGTATATCCTTTTCCCGCTGGGGCCGGTAGTAGATGCCGGCATGGCAGAAGCGGCAGCCGTTGGGGCAGCCCCTCATTATCTCCACCACTCCGTTGTTCTGTACCGCCTTTATAGAAGGAACCGGCCCCCTGGCTGCCGGGTAGACCCGCTTTCCGAAGTCGCTCCAGATGGCGCGGTGCACCTTCTCTTTTTTATTGCGGGTCCAGATAAAGCTCTTGGATTCAAAGAGAGCAATAATATCACTCCGCTTTCCACCCCTCTTTTTTATTGCTATCACTTCTTCAAGAAGAGGCTCGTAGGCATCCTCTGCCTCCCCTATGAATATGGCATCGAATATTTTTCCAAAAGGCTCGGGATTTGTCACTCCGGGGCCGCCGGCAATCACTATGGGGTCGTCCTCGCCCCTTTCATCAGCTTCCAGCGGTATGCCGCCCATATCAATGATGTTGAGCACATTTGTTCCGGTAAGCTCGTATCCTATGGTGAAGGCGATGATATCAAGCTTCTTAAGGGGCATGCCGGTCTCCAGGGTATAAAGAGGAATCCCGGCCTCACGCAGTTTCTCCTCAAAATCTGGTGCAGGGGCAAAGACCCGTTCGCAGTTCACCCCCTCAATGCCGTTGAAGATGTTGTAAAGCACCTTGAGGGCGGTGTTGGACATACCTATCTCGTACAGGTCTGGATAAGAGATTGCCATGTTCAGCGGACAGCCGTATTTCCTGAAAGAGCCGAATTCTCCGCCGGTGTAGCGGGCCGGTTTGTTGACCTGAAGGAGTATATTATCAAGATGTTTGTAATCAGAAATATTCAAATCTTAAATCCGTATCTTCTATAATAGATATTAATCAAAATTCCGGCTGCCATCATAGAGGTCCACAGGGATGAGCCTCCGTAGGAAAGAAAGAGCAGCGGAATACCCGTGATAGGCATAATGCCCATGGCCATTCCAATATTTACCATAAAATGAAAGAAAAACATAGCAATTACACCGAAACACAGATAAGAGCCGAAGGAATCCTTGGATGAATTGGCTATGATGAAGGCCCTGACAATAATGATGAAGAAGCACAGGAACACAAAGATGCCGCCTAAGAAGCCGGTTTCCTCTGCAATTATGGAGAAGATGAAGTCGTTGCTCTGCTGGGGAAGATAGTGATAGTGGCTCTGTGTCCCCTGAAGGAAGCCCTTGCCCACCAGGCCACCCGAACCGATGGCTGTAAGGGACTGAAGAATGTTCCAGCCTGCCCCCTGCGGATCTACGCTTGGATCCAGGAATACAACAAGACGCATAATCTGGTATGCCTTGAGGATTTTCTGTGCCATCATGGCAAGGAAAAGGGAAGATGAGAATATTACAGAGCTGTAGCAGAGCCAGTAATACAGCTCTTTCTTGAACACAAACCAGCCCACGGCAGAGAGGATTATGACCAGGATGCCGGCCCCCAGAACCGCAAGCATCAGAAGCTGCTTGGAGAAGACAGCTACAAATAATGTCTCCTGTTTAAGGACATAGCCAGACCACATGGGAATTATGGTGAACAGGGTGACACAGATTCCGCAGGCAACCAGGAAGAAGAGATAGCGTATCTTTGCACCCGCCATGAACAGGATGACCAGGAAGATAGGGATATAAACCAGGGCTGTTCCCAGGTCAGGCTGGGCCAGGATAAGGGCCATAGGGAGGGCCGGAATCAAGGCTGCCCGGAGAAACACCGCCAGAGACCTGATATTCTCTCTGTTCTTTGTACAGAAAGCGCTCAGGGCTATGATAGTGGCAAGCTTTGTGAATTCCGACGGCTGGATACCGATGCCGGGAAAGCCCAGCCAGGAGCGGGCACCGTTGACTTTGTTGCCCACCAGCAGGGTTATTATCAAGAGCAGGATGCAGACGCCATAGATATAATATGCAAAATCATAGAGGTACTTATAATCGATGTAGATGATCAGTGCCATAAGGGCAAAGCCTGTGACAACCCAGATTATCTGCTTGATGAATTCAATGGATGTGTTGACCCCTTCGGAGTTGAGGCCGCTTGAATAGATGAAGCAGACGCTGATCACCGACAGGCAGAGCACTGCCAGGATAATGATGAAATCAAAGGTCAGGTAGGATTTTCTGCTATTCACTTCTCCTCCTGATTACATCGGTGCCGTTGTTCAGATACCAGATATCCAGAGTCTTGACCACTTCCTCGTAGCTCTGGTCTGCAAATATTCCCTGATAGATGGCGTTGCTGGCCTTTGGAGCCCACCATTCCCATTCGTTGGAGGCCTCTACCATAACCACCACCACAACCTGGTCTTCGGGTTTTTCTGCCTGATATGGGCCGAAGGAGGCAAACCAGCTGGTCCACCGGTCAAGGTAGCCCACCTCGCCGGTACCGGTCTTTCCCGCAACTTCCACAACTTTATTGTTGAAAAGCCTGCGTATCGAACCTTCCGAGACAACCCGGCGCATAGCCTTCTTAAGCTCGTGGAAGGTATGGCTGCTTATGTCGGCCTTGTGCAGAATACGGGGAGTGCGCTTCTCCACCACCTCGCCGGTGACAACATCACGCACTTCCTTGAGAATGTGGGGCGTGTAGATGGTTCCCTCGTTCACTATCATGGCAATGAGGTCTGCAATCTGCAGCGTGGTGACCTGTGTATAGCCCTGGCCTATGGACATGTTGTAGGTGTCGCCCCCAACCCACATCTCGTTTATCCGGTTAAGCTTCCAGTCGGGATTTGGAACCAGGCCGGCAACCTCCCCCGGCAGGTCAATTCCGGTCTTTTCCCCCAGTCCCATCATGCGCGAGTACTGCTCTATCTTCTTAGGTCCCAGATAGTTGCCACCCACTTCCCAGAAGTAGACATCGCAGGATTCCTTGAGGGCATCTGAAAGGTTCAAGGGGCCATGTCCTGTCTTAAGGTGGCAGTTGAAGATGCGGTTTCCAAGAAAAAGCTTGCCGGTGCAGTCTATTGTCTTGGCCGGTGGAAAAGCATTTTCTTCCAGGATTGCTGTCATCATTATGGTCTTGAACACCGATGCCGGCGCATTTGCCGACTGGATGGCCCGGTTCAGGAAGGGATGGTTTCCGTTTTCCAGCAGAGCCTTATAGTAGTTGGCGCTGTCCGGCGTATAGAACTGATTTGTATCATAGGATGGATATGAGACCATGGCCAGGATTTCGCCGGTGGCAGGCTTGAGCACCACCACAGAGCCCATCCGCTCTCCCAGGGCTTTCTCGCACAGCTCCTGGATCCGCCGGTCTATGGTTAGGACAATGTTCTTGCCCGGCACGGGAGGCCTGATATACCGTTCCTCCTGGACGTTCCGCCCCTTTGCATCCACTGTTATGGATTTTAATCCGGGATTTCCTTTCAGAAGCAGGTCGTATTCCTTCTCTATTCCGCTCTTGCCTATTATGCTGTTGGCATCGTAGCCTTTGTTGTAAAGAAGGTGCAGCTCCTCGGAGTTGATGTTTCCCACATACCCGATTATATGGGAGAGGGATGGGGTGTGGTTGTAATGGCGCACCGGCTTGCTGCTCCAGGAGATGCCGGGGAAATCCTCTATATTTGATGCTATCTGGACCACCTGTCCGTAGGTGACATTGTCTTTAAGCTCTATGCTCTGGAATACATCGGATGAGGGGATTTTTTTCATAAGAGAATCAGAATCTGTGCCAAGAATCGCAGACAAGTTCGAAATTATCTGCGGCAAGTTCTGACGGTCTGTCTCGGCTGGGACAATGGAAACAGCGAAGGAATCCACATTCGAGGCAAGCGGTGCATCGTAGTTGCGGTCAAAAATCTCTCCCCTGAGTGCAGGTACTTCCGAAGTTCTCCGGGCTACAGCCCAGGCCCTGTTCTGATACTCCATCCAGCGGGTAACCTGCATGGAGAAAAGATATCCTGAAAAAACAGCGAACACCACACATACAACAAGAATCAGAAAGAACATCCGCTCTTTCTTTATACTTTGATTCTCGAAAGGCTTATTGCTCACTTACCGCTCCAGATATCATCCGGAATCAGATGTGTCTTCTTAAGGATAAGGTATATAAGCGGGGCAAACAGGGAATTCAGCACAATCTCAAGGAGGAAGCTGTTGCTGAACACTGCAGGGAAATAACCTTCGGGGAAGAACAGGTATGCTGTGACTGTGGCCAGAATGCCTTTGAGCAGCGTGACGAACAGGATGAAGAGGCTGGGGAAGATGACCGGGTCAAAGAGCATCTTGTTCTTTATAGTTCCTGCAAGGAAACCGATAAGGGTCTTCACAAGGGCGTTGAACCCGGGGAAGGATGCAGTCATGAAATCCTCGGCCAGTCCGTTGAGGAAGCCCAGGACCTGCCCCTCCTGCATACCCCGGCGGGCTCCGCAGAAAGCGACGACTATCAGGGCAAAGTCGGGAATGACAATGTTGGGAATGGCAAAGTAGAACAGGGTGCTCTGGAGTATGACCAGAATAAAGACCAGGAGAATGGAGATGAAGAACGACTCTTTAGTTTTCATTCTTTTCCTCCCGGTCGAGCACAAACACATATTCCACCCTGGAGAAATCCACAAATGGCTCTATCTCCAGCCGCAGCGATGTCTCGTACTCCTTGCTGCTTATGCTTTTCACTTTTCCGATATAGATGTTCTCGGGATAGCTTCCGTTGAAGCCGGATGTTACAACCAGGTCGCCGCACCCTATACGGCTTGAGGCCTCCCGGCTTACAAAGTCCATTACAAGGCCGTTGACTAAGCCGCGGTATCTGTATTTCTGCAGAACGGCCGGGACATAGAGGCTGTAGTCGGTGATAGGCTTTACGACGGCTGTATAGGCGCTTATCTCCACCACCTTGCCCACCAGGCTCTGATACCCGTCCACATAGGCTATGACAGGCATATCCTTTTTTATCCCTTTATTGCTTCCCTGGTTGATAATTATGCTCTTGAAGAAATTATTGGTGTTGCCGCCGATCACCATGGCCGGGATCTTTGCTATGCTGCCGTCCTCCAGATATCCCATCTGCTCCTTCAGCATGGAATTCTCCTGCTCAAGCTGCTCGTAATCCTGCTTCATCTGCTGATAGTCGGCATACTCCTTGAGCAGTGAGTTGTATTCTTTCTTAAGGTTGCGGAGCTCTGCTATTGAGCCTGCGGTCTGGGAGAAGAACTTGCCTGTGTTCACAATTCCCCGCTGGAACAGGGAAAAGAAATCCAGCCCCACCTGCTTGGGCTTGAACGAGATATCCGAGAAAGCGGTATAAACCAGCATCCCGATGCTCAAGGTCATCAGGATAAACAGAGTGATAAGCTCTTTTTTATGTCTTCGGAACGATATCCCTTTGAACATCAGGTGTCATCAGTCGCCGAAAGAATTCTTGCTGTTCTTCCTGTAGATGTTGCCCCTCATGTGGTCGTAGTATTTTCCAGCTCCCTTGGCAACGCACAGAAGAGGTTCCTCTGCAATGAATACAGGCACACCCACTTCCTTGGAGATAAGGGTGTCAAGGCCTTGGAGAAGCGCACCGCCGCCGGTGAGGACAATGCCCCGCTCGATTATGTCGGCGCTGAGCTCAGGAGGAGTCTCTGCAAGAGTGTTCTTTATAGTCACGATGATGGAGTGCACAGGATCCTTGAGGGAGTCCCTGATCTCCAGGCTGTCGATTTCAATTCTCCGTGGAAGTCCAGTGATTGCATCGGTGCCGCCCACTTCCATCTTCTCTATTTTACCTTCGGTGTTTGCGGTGTCGTAAGCGCTTCCGATCTTGATCTTGATCCGCTCTGCGGCCTGAAGGCCGATGATCATGTTGTGTACTGTGCGGATATGCTTTGCAATAGCTTCGTCAAATTCGTCGCCGCCCACACGGATAGCCTTGGTGACTACAATACCGCTCATGGAGATGACAGATACTTCTGATGTTCCGCCGCCGATGTCGCAGATCATGTTTCCTGCAGGTTCCTGGATTGGGATGTCGGCTCCGATTGCAGCAGCAAGGGATTCCTCGATCACCTTTACATCCCGGGCACCGGCCTTGTATGCGCATTCCTCTACAGCCCGGCGTTCAACCTCGGTTATGCAGCTCGGGATGCCGATAACCATTCTCGGCTTTACCAGCCATCTGCGGGGAAGACCCATTGCAATGAAATGCCGGATCATCTTCTCGGTGGTCTCGATGTCGGCGATCACTCCATCCCGGAGAGGCCTTATGGCAACGATGTCGGTAGGGGTGCGGAGAAGCATGTTCTTGGCCTCTTTTCCAACAGAGATAACCCGTTTTGTGTTCTTTTCAATGGCAACTACAGAAGGCTCGTTTATAACCAGCCCTTTTCCCTTGATGTAAACCAGGGTGTTGCAGGTGCCCAGATCCATTCCAATATCAGTTGAAAACATATTTCCGAACATATTCCTCTCCGTAAATATTAATTAAGTAATTATAAAATCAAATTTATCTACTTGACAAGTGGTTTTTCTGTATATACCATTTTATAAGAATAAAATTTATCAGGGGGAAATCCGTGGGTTTCGTTAAAGATTTCAAAGCATTTATTTCCAGAGGAAATGTTGTTGATATGGCTGTCGGCGTTGTAGTCGGCGGTGCATTCGGAAAAATTGTATCATCTCTCGTTGCTGATATCATCACTCCGCTTATCAGCTGTGCCACAAAGGGAGCCAACCTGAAGGAGCTCTACTACTGCATCAATCCTAACGCAGTGGAAGGCCAGACCTTCACCTATGCTGCTTACCCGACAGTTGCAGCTGCTCACGAGGCAGGATATGCAACAATGAACTATGGTCTTTTCTTCCAGAATATCATCGACTTCATCATCATCGCATTCTGTATCTTCTGTGTGATCCGCGCCATTGCAAAGGCTAAGGATGCAGCAGAGGCAAAAGCCAAGGCAGAGGCCGAGGCAAAGGCAGCTGCAGAAGCAGCAGCAAAGGCAGCAGAGCCACCTGCAGAGACTGTTGAGGACATCCTCAAGGACATCCGCGCTGCTCTGAAGAAGTAAGCATAATTTAAAAGGTCATTTCTAAAGGGTCATGCCGATTTGGTGTGACCCTTTATTTTTTTTAATTTTTTTCAAAAAAAGGGTTGCGCCCGACCCCTCTTTGGTATATGGTTAGGTCTACAACAACTGGATAGTTGTATAACGTTAAGTAATGGGAGAAAGTCGATGCTTGAGACAAAGGGCACCAATCAGTATTACATTACCAGACAGGAAACCACAGAATCCAACGCCCGGAGCTATCCTAGAAAGTTCCCGATTGCGATTGCAAAAGCCAAAGGCTCATGGGTGGAAGATGTTGAGGGAAACAAATATCTGGATTTCTTGTGCGGAGCAGGTACTCTCGCACTGGGTCACAACGACCCCGAAGTAAATCAGGCACTGGTGGAGATGATCAATTCAGATGCTCCGCTGCACACCCTTGATTTAATCACCCCTGTAAAAGCCGAATTTGTAAACACAGTGCTGTCGCTTCTGCCGAAAGAGCTGCAGGATGCAAAGATTCAGTTCTGCAGTCCATCCGGTACAGATGCAACTGATGCGGCACTTAAGCTGTGCAAGACAGCCACAGGAAGGTCTACTGTAATCGCCTTCCAGGGCGGCTACCACGGAATGGGCCACGGAGCCCTCGCCTGCACCGGAAACCTGGGTGCAAAAACCAAGGTGGCCAACCTTATGCCGGGAGTGCAGTTCTTCCCATACCCATACTCCTACCGCTGCCCCTTCGGGCTTGGCGGCGAAGCTGGTGTGACAGCTGCATGCAACTACTTTGAGCGGGTTCTCAAGGATCCCGAAAGCGGTATCACCAAGCCGGCAGCTGTAATCCTGGAGCCTATCCAGGGCGAGGGCGGCGTTATCCCGGCCCCCGTGAAGTTCCTGCAGACCGTGCGCCGCGTGACAAAAGAGCTGGACATCCCGATGATCGTGGACGAGATCCAGTGCGGAATCGGCCGGTCCGGAAAGCTGTTTGCATTTGAATATGCCGACATTGTGCCGGACGTGATCCTCACCTCCAAGGCGTTGGGCGGATCTCTGCCTCTTTCTATTGTAATCTACAACAGGAAGCTGGATGCCTGGGGGCCGGGTGCCCATGCCGGAACCTTCCGCGGCAATCAGCTGGCTATGAAGGCAGGAACCATCCTGCTCAAGCGGGTCTCCAAGCCTGAATTCCTGGCCGATGTGGTGCGGAAAGGGAAGATTCTTGAGGAACGCCTCCGTGCTCTCAAGGAGAAGGTCTCCATTATCGGCGACATCCGGGCCAAAGGTCTTATGATCGGAACCGAGTTCATCAACCCTAAGGCAGAGCCGGACCTTCTGGGGTCTTAT
>JAFZIU010000126.1 GCA_017554185.1 Spirochaetia bacterium | reverse complement strand
GCACTCAACACACTGATAAGTGCCAGCGGAGCACAGGGACGGGGCATTACCTTCGAAGGTTTCCTCTCCCCCAAGGGAGGACGCAGGGCCAGCAGGCTGCGTGAGCTTATGGAGAGGGAGGAGAGCTTTGTGTTCTACGAGTCCCCCTACCGCATTGCAAAGGCCCTTGCAGACGTGGCTGCCATCGATCCCGAGCGCCATATTGTGGTGGGACGGGAGATGACCAAGATACACGAGGAGTTCCTGTCGGGCACAGCCGGGGAAATTCTTGACATTCTGCAGAATCGGGATAAAATACAAGGTGAATTCGCAGTCTGTATTTTTGGAAAATAATTTGTAATTTTTTATGCTGACTATGCCGATAAAAGTAGTAAGGAGAATGTAAATCGATGACTATCAACAGCCTTAACGGCCTAAACGGAGTTAAAACAATCAATGGTTGCTCCGGAATTGAGAAACCGGCACAGACAGTGAAATTACCGGAACAGGACACCATTACATTGTCATCGGAAGCAAAAGCTATGGGAGAAGTGTATGCAATTTCCGAGGAGTTGCGCGCTGTCCCAGATATCAGGATGGACAAGGTGGAAGCTGCAATCCAGAAACTCAAGGATCCAGACTACATCAACCAGACTGTAATCAACAATGTAGCCGATAAAATTGTCGACATGCTCGGCGTCTGATGTTCACAGAGAAGAAGTTCAGCTCTCTAGAACCGCAGCTTCGCTGCCGTAAGGCGGCCAAGATTCTGAAAGATGCCGAAACCGCCCTGCGCAGGGGCGAAGAGGTAGATACACCTTACCTGAACATGATACTGCGCAGCGCCCTGGAGGAGCCCGAGATAAGGCTGGAGAACACCTCCCAGGGCTTTTTTTTGCGTTCAATCAACAGTTACAAGTATAAAGTGATGGCCAAGGCAGGGATCCAGGCGGCAGACTGGGATATGGCCCTGGATACCGATATCCCAGGCGCGGAGCGGAAAGTGCTCCCTATCTCTGTGTACCTTGAGGATATCAGGTCGCCATTCAATGTGGGCTCCATCTTCAGGAGCGCCGAGTCTTTCTGCTTCAGCCAGGTGCTTTTATCCCCCGACACCCCTACCCCTGCCCAGGCCCGTGCCAAGCGGAGCGCCATGGGTACCGATTCTATTATGGAATGGCACACCCTGCCCAAGGAAGAGCTGGCCGGGAAGCCTGTGTTTGCGCTGGAGACTGGTGGCACACCTATAGATGAATTTGACTTCCCGAACGAGGGAATAATGATACTGGGCTCCGAGGAGACAGGAGTAAGCGATGAGCTTATGGCAATGGCCCGGGAGAGCCTGGGAATAGTCTCTATCCCTATCTACGGAATAAAGCGGTCGGTGAATGTGGGGGTTGCCTTTGGAATTGCAGCCCAAGCCTGGGCCGCATCCCTCTTAAAACGCTGATTCAATAGCCTTCTTGAGCGCTGCCTTGGTTGCTGCATCGGTAAAGGCGGCATCTGTGGCATTCAAAAGCATTATCTTTTCGTCAGCGGCAGTGATGCCGAACTTATCCTCAAGATACTTGAATTCCTTGGCAATAGTTGTGCGGCAGATAGCCGGGTCGTCGGTGTTTATGGTCACCTTCACACCCTTGGCCAGGTACTCCCAGATAGGATACTTGGACATATCATCCACCGACTTGGTCTGGCGGTTGGAGTTGGGGCACATCTCCAGTGGAATCTGGTTCTTTATTATGTATTCCAAGAGTGCTGTATCCTCTTTTGTCCGCACACCGTGGCCTATGCGCTTTGCACCGAAATCAAGGGCAGTGTGAACACTGCCTGCACCGTCGGCCTCCCCTGCGTGGATAGTGAAAGGAATACCATACTCTTTGGCCTTGGCAAATGGAGAAGCAAAGTCTGCAGTCGGGAACAGAGCCTCGGCACCAGCCAGGTCTACGGCCACAACGCCGCCGTCCTTGACCAGATACTCCTTAGCCAGCTCTATGGTCTCCATGTTTTCCTTTTCGTTTCCTTTATCCCGCATAAGGCACAGGATAAGGTTGGTGTGGAGATCGCTCATCTTAAGACCGGCAAGGGCTGCATCAATCACCTGCTTCTGGGTAAGCCCCTTGTCGCAGTGCTTCTGGGGGGCAAACCGGAGCTCAAGGTATGCAATACCCTGGCCCTTCATCTTCTCCTGCACCAGGTGGACAGACTCGGTTATTCCCTCGATAGTCTGCATCAGGGAGCATGGAAGGGCAAAACATTCCAGGAACTCATTCAGGCTCTCGCAGCTTTCGGGCACCGAAAGCTTTGCCTCCAGTTCGGCATCATCAGCAGGGAGCTCTATATTCTGCAGGGCTGCCAGCTTCCTGGCAATATCCAGTGTGATAGAGCCATCCAGGTGGCAATGCAGGTCAATGTATGGAATGTTTTTCATCTTAGTACCTCTAAGACGAGTATAGCATAACTTTGAATCATTGGGAATTCTGGTATATGTTGAACGATATCTGTATTTACGAGAAGGACATCGTTTATCATAATATTCATCAATCAATCTTTTTACCTCGGCAATAGATATTTCTCCTTCAATATTCCGTTTTGCAAGGTCAAGTAAGTATTCAGAAACATTAAGTCGATCCACCTGTTGTAACCCAATACCTATCGCCCAGCTAGCAGCCAGTTCTTTCTTGCTTTCGTCAACATTTTTTATATATTTATCAAACTCTTGCTTGGTCATTTCTTAATGCGCTTCTTCATCCTCTATCATTACTGATGGTTTAGCATCATTTAACAGTCTTCCCTTACCTCTATCCCTGGCATTTAAAGGTGTAACTACGCTTTTTCCAGTCTTCTGTTCCAGTTCAATTCTGGCATTCTTTGCTATCATGGCTCCATCGACTGCATTCTGAACATGGTCAGAATATTCTCGTGGATCTGAAGCCTCAGATATTTCCTTTGTGGAAAGTTCTGCCAGCATGTTAAGGACAAGCTCTTTATTGGACATGTTATCCCTGAGGTTTTCCTTCTTAAGTCCCTTGAAGGCTTTGTACTCTTTTGCTGTTTTCCCTGCCCAGGTTTTATAGATGATATCAGTAAGCGCAGCGAACTGAACACCTTCTTCTAGACCATGCTTCTTCCATTCATCAGTAAGATCCTTGCGAATCTCGATTGATTTAAGCCTTTGATTTATCCAGCTGTCAGAATATCCTAGAGCTTTATAAGCCCGCAAAGCCCGATTAATTGTTAATTCTGGATCTTGTACCTCATCAATGCGCTCTTTTGCCACCTGTGCCATCCAAAGTTTGAAAGGTTCAGCCTTTGGTGAAGGAATAGACTGAATCAAGCGGAAAAGTTGCTCAGTATTTGCTACATCGGTCAAGCGCAACTTCCCATCGGGAGCAGCCATTTTCAAACCGTGACAATTTGTCACGGTTTCATTCCCTTCTTGTCTTAGACGCTGTTTTAGCTTACGCCAATATGCTGTTGGATTTGGGCTCTCTGTCAGTATTTCAACTACATCCACAACCGAAAAGTACCATTCTTCTGTGATATTATCCCAAACGGTACGTACTTTCTTGTCTTCAAAAAGCTTAATCTGTGTGTTTTCGTTCATAGTTTCCTCCTCCCAAAATAGTAACTCTTGCAAACGGCTTATCATCCTCCATAATTAAAATACGCCTACTTTTTGCAGCCGCTGCACGAAGTGAATCTGCGTTCAAAGTAGCTATGTCAACATGCTCAGCCATCATATCAGAAAGGATGTGGCAAACCACATTATCTATACTTTGCTTTGTTTCCTCTGCAAGCTTCTCTAAATATGCTATCAGTTCTGCATCGAGTTCCAATGTTACATCAACTCTTTTTTCCAAAGGTGTGATTACCGCCTTATCAAAATTGATACTAGTTTTTTCTTCCATATCCTGCTCCTTAATTTTTTTTAACTTTATTAATTATTCTGAAGACCATATAAATATTCTTCAAACATTCTCCTATATGATCCATATGCAGTAGGTATAACCCGCTTTAAATACTCTAAATAATAACGATAATCTTCGGCCGCAAATTCACTGTCGCCACTTGATAAAGCTTCAAGAATCTTATCTGCATAATAATCAAGAATACTTAAATTACATTCATGCCTAAACATAAGGCGATAAAGCATAACTGCTGCAATGTTTTCCTGCTGATCACACATTTCATCCATCTCCTCTACTGATTTAACAAAATCTTCTGGAAAATTAATTGTTGTATTATTCATTTTTCCACCAACACAACCTTAGGAATCTTCTGCCATTTAGCTTTTGCTATGAACGCTTTTTCTTCATCTTTTTCATAAGGAAGATGTGTAAAATCTAAAATCTTCTGGTCTGGGAAATGGTCTTCGCAGTATCGTGGGAAAATATAATGAGGCACAATTCCTATAAAATCTTTTCCAAGAACCCTGTCAGCAAGACCTTCTGCATCCCACAAGTACACAGGAATATTGTTATGAATTAAAGCTAAGCAAAACTTTATTGTCTCTACTGAACGGCCCCAAGATTTACCGGCCAAACTTGCAAAATATCCCTTTTCATCCTCGTGCACATATAATGCAATATGGGTAGAATTACCTCCTCTGCATACTTCCCAAGGGTGACCGCCTCCTTCTGCCCTGTTATGTAGCCAATCATGAAAAGCCTCTGGGGAATACTCGTCAATATTCCGTAATCCTTCATCACGGCCATCAGCATGATTAAGGTATTGCTTTTTTACTGTAAAGCCTTTTAGACGATCATATTTATTAGCTTTATATCCCAAGGAACACCAAGAATAGAAATCATGGGCAGTCATTGTTTTTATCCGATCTTTTGGAGTACGAGTGGAGTTATCCTGCCTTTTTACAAATTCAACAAACTCATCTATTTCTTCCTGCGAAAGATCTTTGAAATAGTCTGTTTTTTCCTCTGGATAAATATCCCAGAAATCATTCCGACTTATTGTACCAGTACGTAAATCATAAGGGAGCTCTTTCGACACACGAGCGTTATAATTCCCATTTTTCAATTCTTCTATGCAATTGCCTACTGCTTCAATAATCCATTCAATCAATGGCGAAAAATCACGCCCTGAAGGTTTTTCATATTCCTCAGGACCCATTGTCGCTATGATGTTGTTATTGAGAGCAACAACATACCATCCATCATCATAAGATGCATAAAAAGCATACCAAGCTGTTTTATTTGGATACCATTCATGCCAATAATCGATAAATTCCTTACGATTTTTTACCTCTCCTTCCTCCAGCATCTCTTTGTAATCAGCAAATTTGCTGATTGGTCCCCGATCAGCAGACAAATATAAATGCCATCCAATATCCTTGTAGTCAGGAACTATTTTTCTAAGAAGTTCAAAAAGCTCTAATAACAATTTCTTAGATTTTTCAGTACATGGCCTTGAAAAAGAATAATCTAAAAATCGTATATAAGAATCAATTTCTGGAGCACATAAACTTGCTTTTTTCTTCACTTTTCACTCTCCTTTTTCTTGTTTTTTGACACCTTTTTTCGTATCTTTTATATATGTTAAATATTCCTGTAATCGATGTAGAAGCAACCTCAAAAAAGCTCAAAGCCATGCGGGTTCAGCACAATCTTTCTGTTGCACAACTACAAGAAGAATTCGCAATGGAAAATCCTCAATCCATATACAATTGGGAGAACCCGGATAATAAGACTCTGCCCTGCATTGATAACCTTGTAATCCTTGCAAAACTGTACAAAATCCGCATTGATGATTTACTTGTCATACAAGAAGAAATATCCTCTGTTGACTCTGTCAAAGAATCAGATGAACCTTTCAATATATCTGCAGAAACAATTGAATTCATCAAACAGAACTCCAGTAAACAAGTGCTTGAAGCATTAGAAAAGTATTACGGAATAAACCTGTCATAATTATCATTTCCCATAATTAAGCTTTTTCCATAGTTCGATTACTTTCTTAAAGTTATTTTTATTGGATAAATACTCTTTCAGTTGAACTGCAGATTCTATTTTTATAAACTTTGATATGACAGTCATCATATTCCATGTTGATGCATATTTAGGATTAAACGCGGCAATGGCCTCTTCGGGACAGTTATATATATCATTTAACATCCGTATGACATCTGCATCGGTTTCATGCAAGCTGCTTCCACCGTCACTTTGCCATGACCATGTATCTGAGTTAGGTGAATCATACAACCCAGGTGGTTCAGGAGCAGCATCGTAATCTGGAATTCTCTGTACCTGATTTTCCCATTTATGAGTCGCGGTTCTGACAGAGCGATGCCAAATCTTTTTATCCTCTTTATCAGAACTGGTTGTGGTGATTTTCCCTCCGCAATTCTTCTTGTAACTTCTGCTCATTTTTTTCCTACAATTAAATTGTACAAGAGAATTATGTGGAAATCATTAAAGTGTTAGTTTAATGTAGGAAGGTAAAATTCCAAAAAAAAAACACCACCTGATCTGGTGGTACTCATAAAAAAATCGGGCAAGGCGGATTCGAACCGCCGACCTCAACGTCCCGAACGTTGCGCGCTACCAACTGCGCTATTGCCCGTAAATGCCTGTTAAGAATATCCCTAATAAGGGATAAGGTCAACTATGTTAAGACCTTGGAGCTGTAATATTCAAGCACTCCCCTTGCAAAGCGGTATGCATTCTTCACCTCGGTGAAGTCCTTGAAGTAATCCTTGTGCTGTATCATGCGGCCGTCGAAGAAGTCCTTCACTTCCTGCAGGGTTTTATCCCTCACTGTCTTATAAGTGGCACTCTTGGTATATACCGAGAGCAGCACTGCAAAGTCGTTCAGGAGCGGCACCTTCATCATACTGGATATGGTTCCCCTGCCTACTCCCATGTTCCCTTCAAGGAGCTCCAGAGTGGTCTCGTAGTCGCCCACAAAGCCTGATACAGGCTTGAATGCGCACAGGATGCATGAGTTGTGAGCCGCCGCATTCCTCAGTTTGCGCACTGCCTCGAACTGCTTGGACCAGCCGCCGTCTTTCTTGAAATAATCATAATAGAAAGAATAGAAGCTGCTAAAATCGTTGAATTCCAGCATCTCCACAAAGTTCCATACAGCGGGGGCCTTTGTGTAGCGGAACATGGTCTTATCGTAGTATCCGATAAGTCTGAAGCCGGTCTTGATGGACTCTTTGACCTTTGGATTCTTCTCAAGGAAAGAAGCCACCACCTCGTAGCCGTCATCTTGCGGATTGTTCTGGCAGTCGTTCACCAGCTTCACCTTGAGATAGTGCTCCAGATCGATGGTCATCTTGAAGAGGATCTTCCGCAGGTACATGTCGATGGTGGACATCTCGATCAGGTGGCCGAAATCCAGCCCGATATATTTGCCGCCCCTTGTCTGGTTTGTGCAGATTCCCAGATACTGCTCGAGCCGGAAGAAGTAGTTCTGCTTCTGCAGGAAAGTTGTCACATACTCTTCGTCAACAATATTGAAGGTGATTCCAAGCTTGTTCTTGCAGTAATCTATAATTTGAGCCGGCGTTAGCTTCGGAAGCTTTTCTATCTCATCTGACTTGGGCATGGTACTCCTGGAGGCTCTTCACGCCACCCTCGCCACCGATTCCGTTCTTGACAGACTCGATGCCTTTCACCGCAGCCAGCGCTCCTGCCAGTGTGGTGATGTACGGCACCTTGTACTTGAGGCAGGCCTTGCGGATTGTCTTCCGGTCCTCGGCATAGTTCCGTTTTGCCTTAGGTGTGTTGATGGCCAGGCATACTTCGTTGTTAAGGATAAGGTCGACTACATCCGGGCGCCCCTCGCCTATCTTGTTCACCTTGCCGCACTTGATTCCGTGGGCATTGTAGAAGTTGGCTGTTCCCTCGGTGGCCAGGATTGTGAATCCCAGATCCTTGAATGTCTTTCCGATGGTGATCACCTGCTCTTCCTGTGTGTGGGTGTCGCTTAAGGAGATAAGCACTTTCTTGTTCTCCCATGGTGATGGTGCATGAGGAAGTGCGCAGCCTGCTGCCTCCTGTGATTTATAGAAGGCAAGCGGATAGTTGTCGGCAAGTCCCAGAACCTCGCCTGTGGAGCGCATCTCCGGTCCAAGAACAGGGTCTACGCCAGGGAACCGTGAGAATGGGAATACAGCTTCCTTAGCTCCGAAGTGCGGTATAACCTTTTCCTTGAGCCCCAGGCTCTGGAGGCTTTCGCCCAGCATAAGGCGTGTTGCAAGCCGTGCCATCTGTGTGTTACATACCTTGGACACCAGAGGCACTGTCCGGGATGCCCGCGGGTTTGCCTCGATCACATATACTTTGCCATCTTCGATAGCGTACTGCATGTTCATAAGTCCGCACACATGGAGGGACTCTGCAATCTTCTTGGTGTACTGCTTGATGGTGTCCAGGTGCGGCTGGTCGATGGATACAGGAGGGATGACGCATGCGCTGTCGCCTGAGTGGATGCCGGCCAGCTCCACGTGCTCCATCACTGCAGGGATATATACATGCTCTCCGTCTGCAAGGGCATCGGCCTCGCATTCCAGTGCATTCTTAAGGAACCGGTCTATAAGGAGCGGTCTGTCAGGTGTCACACCTACAGCCTTCTCAACATATTCCTTGAGTGTAGCCTCGTCGTAGATAACCTCCATTCCCCGGCCTCCAAGTACAAAGGAAGGTCTGATCATAATCGGATAGCCAATCTTCTCTGCAATAGCCTTGGCCTCGTCAAAGTCAACAGCCATTCCGCTCTCCGGCATCGGGATGCCAAGGTTGTCCATCATCTTACGGAACAGGTCCCGGTCCTCGGCTATATCGATGGAGTCGATGGATGTTCCAAGGATGTTAACGCCGCTCTCCTGCAGTTCCCGTGCAATGTTGAGAGGTGTCTGGCCGCCGAACTGCACGATGATTCCGTAGGGTTTCTCCTTCTCGTAGATCTGGAGAACATCCTCGGCTGTGACCGGCTCGAAATAGAGTTTGTCCGATGTGTCGTAGTCGGTGGATACTGTCTCCGGGTTGCAGTTCACTATGATGGTCTCGTAGCCCATCTCCTTAAGCTGCATTGCGGCGTGGCAGCAGCAGTAGTCGAACTCGATTCCCTGTCCGATTCTGTTCGGTCCGCCGCCCAGGATCATGATCTTCTTCTTGTTGTCGCTTGCCTTTGATGTGTCGGGGGCATTGTATGTGGAATAGTAGTAGCTTGCATTCTTTACTCCGCTTACAGGCACAGCAAGCCATGCCTCCTTGATTCCCAACTCGTTCCGTCTCTTGCGGATATCCTTCTCGCTCACCTTGAGAATCTTGGCCAGGTACTTGTCTGAGAAGCCGTCCTTCTTTGCCTTTATAAGCATGTCGTCGGCAGGGACACGGCCCGGATTCTTGAGGAGCTCTTCCTCGAAGTCAACCAGTTCTTTCATCTGCTGTAGGAAGTACTCTTTGACATAGGTGATCTGATTCAGCTTTTCGATGGAAACGCCCTTGCGGATAGCCTCGTAGAGGAGGAAGTAGCGCTCGCTGGAAGCAGTCTTAAGCATATCGCAGAGTTCGCCTGCACTCTTCTTGTTGAAGTCCTTTGCAAAGCCCAGTCCTGCACGACCGTTCTCAAGACCACGGATAGCCTTCTGGAAGGTCTCCTTGAAAGTCTTGCCTATAGCCATGACCTCGCCAACCGCTTTCATAGATGTGCCCAGAGAGTCCTCTACACCGCGGAATTTCTCGAATGCCCAGCGTGCGAACTTAAGAACTACATAGTCGCCGTCCGGTGCTCCGCCCGGAGTATATTTCTCCAGGGTTCCATCTCTCCAATATGGAATCTCGTCCAGAGTGAGGCCTGATGCCAGCTTTGCAGAGATAAGGGCGATGGGGAAGCCTGTTGCCTTAGAAGCCAATGCAGATGACCTTGATGTACGCGGGTTGATCTCGATGATCACCACACGCCCGGTCTTGGGGTTATGGGCAAACTGCACGTTGGTGCCGCCGATTACTCCGATGCGCTCTACAATCTTGAATGCCATGTCCTGGAGCTTTTCCTCCAGTTTTTTATCTATTGTAAGGAATGGTGCAGAACAGAAAGAGTCACCGGTGTGGACGCCCACTGCATCGATGTTCTCGATGAAGCAGATGGCAACCATCTGGTTCTTGGAGTCCCGCACGACCTCCACCTCCAGCTCTTCCCAGCCAAGGATAGATTCCTCGATAAGACACTGATGTGTAAGTGAAAGCTCAAGGCCGTTCCGGGTGATGGTGCGGAGTTCCTCCACGTTGTAGCAGAAGCCGCCGCCCTGGCCGCCCATAGTGTATGCAGGGCGCACTACTACAGGGAAGCCGATGTCGGCTGCAATAGCCTCGGCCTCGGCCACTGTGTGGCAGATACCGGAACGCGGGGTCTCGATTCCAAGTCCTTTCATTGTCTCCTTGAATATCTCACGGTCCTCGCCCCTCTCGATTGCGTCCAGGTTTACACCGATAACCTGCACGCCGTATTTGTCCAGCACGCCTGCCTTGTTGAGCTCGCAGGCCAGGTTGAGTCCTGTCTGGCCGCCCAGGTTAGGCAGCAGGGCGTCGGGTCTCTCCTTGTCGATGATCTGGGCAAGCCGTTCCACATTAAGCGGCTCGATATAGGTGGCATCGGCCATGACCGGGTCGGTCATGATGGTGGCCGGGTTTGAGTTTACCAGGACTATCTTGTATCCCTGTTCTCTAAGGGCTTTGCAGGCCTGGGTTCCTGAATAGTCGAACTCGCACGCCTGGCCGATTACAATAGGGCCAGATCCGATGATAAGTACTTTTTTGATATCGTTCCGCTTCATATATTTGGGCTCCTTTTCCCAAAGAATTATCGTTCAAGCACCAGGCCGCACATCATAAGGATGCCGGCCTCCAGTGCATCGTCGTTAAAGTTATATGCCGAATCATGGAGCGACGGATAATTCTCCCCCACCCCCAGATGGAAATAGACACCGGGCAGCTTCTGCAGGATAAAACCGAAGTCCTCGCCGCACATGGAGCACTTTCCATTGCCG
>JAFZIU010000125.1 GCA_017554185.1 Spirochaetia bacterium | reverse complement strand
TTCCCGTTCCTGCTGGTTGCGCTCCCTCAAGAGCTGATCCTTAGTCTCAAGGACAAGCTCCTTCTTTATCGCTTCCGCCTCTTTTACAGCATCCTGCTTTATGCGCTCTGCTTTCTGCTCAGAGGATGAAAGCTGAAACTTGGCATATACCCAACGTACAGTCCAACCTATTATCAAACCTAAGAGAGGAAGAATACAAAACCATATGTAAATCATACTTCCTCCTAATACATAGTATTCCAGTTAATTATAATATATGTATTTATTTTATGGGTCAAGCAATAACAGAGATATTATTGATTTTTTTTATGATTTTTTTCACATTATCTGATGTGATGACCTTGCTGTCGAATGCAAAGAAGAGATATCGGCCGTCGGTTTCCGGCCCCAGCGGGGCAAAACAGCAGCCTTGGATATGGGTAAGATGCCTGTCTGGAATAAGGCCGGCGAGCTCCGGCAGTTCGCAGAAAGCTGAATTTATTATAAGGGTGCGCCGCTTCGAGATAAGCTGGGTGTACACATCCCCTTCCATCGGGAAATTGAATATGCTCCCCTTTCTGCTTCCGAAGCCGGGGGCAAACACGTCGGCAAAAGCCTCCCCTTCCCTGGCAATGATGGCGGCATAGGGACTGCCGGTGCCATCGAGGAGAGAAGAAAGCTCATTCACCATACCAATCCTGTCGGAAGGTATTGGGCTTTCGGGTGATCCTTGGGTTTCCGGCTGTGGTGCGGGCTCCGGGTCTGGGCTGCTGCCTTGCCCGATGGCATCGGCAATCAGGCGGCGCAGGGCTTCGTCGGCCGGGGTTGCGGCATTCTGGTATACGCTTGAGTTTATCTCGTATACTCCGTCGGAAAAATCAATGACAGTATCGGTCCCCTGCTTAAGGTCTTCAAGCTCTATAATGCTTGCAATACCGTCATCCTCCATGTTGATAAGCTTTTCTGCAAAACCCATCCCCACATAGTCATGGGGCTTTACATCACACAGTTCCGGTGCAGGGTTATACTTTCCCTTAAGCTCATCAAGCTTTTTCCTGCGCCTTGCTATGTAACCGTCCCGTTCCATCAATTCCCCTGATAAAAACAAGGGGAAGTTTTCTACTTCCCCCTGGTGCACAAATTAAATTAAAAAGGTCAGGCCTTCTCTTCTGCTGGAGCTTTTGTCTCTTCAGCTTTCTTTGCCTTTTCCTTCTTATCCTTTTTGTCTTTCTTCTCTTTTACCTTTCTGTCCACAAGCTCAAGAATAACAATCTCTGCAGCATCGTTGTTCCGTCTGCCCAGCTTAAGGATTCTTGTGTATCCGCCGTTTCTTGTGGCGAATCTTGGAGCAATATCAGTAAAGAGCTTTGCCAGAACTGCCTCGTCCTTGATATCCTCGGCAACAACTCTGCGGTTATGTACAGAATCCTCTTTTGCCCGGGTAATCATTTTCTCGGCCATTCTTCTGATTTCAAGAGCTCTTGCTTTGGTTGTCTTGATTCTTTCGTATTTAAAGACAGAGGTAACCATGCTTCTTTTTACCGCTTTTCTGCGGTCGCTTCTCATATTGAGCGCATTAAAACCTGATTTATGCTTCATCTTTGTTTTCCTTCTGTAGTGTTTTTGGTCCTATTTTTCTATTTGCGTAGTCTGCCTCTGTCATACCCAGAGTAAGACCCCACTCTTCAAGCTTGCCCTTAATCTCTGCCAGTGACTTCTTACCGAAGTTCCTGGTCTTAAGGATATCTTCCTCGGTTTTTGCAGTCAAGTCGCCAAGTGTCGATATCTTTGCCTTGTTAAGGCAGTTGCTTGCCCGCACCGAAAGCTCAAGCTGGCTTACAGGAGTATTCTTGACCTCAAGAATATGCTTGTCGGTCTTATCCTTCTCTTCTTCGCTGTTGATCTCTTTCTCGTCAAAGTTGATGAAGATAGTGAAATGCTCCTTAGCTATCTTGGCAGCTTCGCCTACTGCATCCTCAGGACGTACTGTACCATCGGTCCATACTTCCAGGATAAGCTTGTCGTAGTCGCTTCTGTCTCCGACGCGTGTGTTTTCGATAGAATATTTCACCTTCTTTACAGGTGAGAAAATTCCGTCTACTGCAATTGCATCAACAAACTCTTTATACTGTTCGTTGACCTCGGCTGGAACATATCCTCTTCCAAGAGAAATCTGAACTTCCATATCCAGGTTTGCATCCTTCATAAGGGTAGCAATCTTGAGATCTGGATTCATGATCTTGATGTTGGTGTCCACCTCAAAGTCTTTTCCAGTAATGACACAGCCTGACTTGTTCTCAAGGAGAATGACCCGGTCCTCTACATCGCCTATAAGAGCTACGCAGAGAGCCTTAAGGTTGCTGATAATCTCCGGTGTATCTTCCACTACCCCTGGAATACGTTCAAATTCGCTTGGAATCACGTGGGGTTTCCCATCAGCATCATAGCTGGTGAAACGAACAGCAACCACAGCAAACCCCTGGATGGAGGAAAGGAGCACACGGCGCATGGTGTTGCCGATAGTTGTTCCAAAGCCTCTCTCGAATGGATAGGCTTCAAACTTTCCATAATCCTGGGTAAGATCTTTCTGTTCAAAGGAAAGTCCCGAAGGTTTCTTAAACCCTTTTAAAAGGTTTTTTCTTGCCATCTAATTACCTCGAGTAGAATTCTACAATCAGCTGCTCGTTGATGTCAGCCAAGTCTGTGACTTCGCTTCTCAGCGGCAGTGCCTTAACAGTTCCTTTCATAGCATCTGGATCGACTTCAAGCCATGGCATAACGCCGGACTTTGTAAATTCCTTAAGGCTCTCTTTGATGATAACAAAGTTCTTGCTTCCTTCTTTGATCTCGATGACATCCCCTGCTTTTACCAGGTAGGAAGGAATTGTCACTTTCTCGCCGTTAACCAGGATATGACCATGATTAACCATCTGTCTTGCCTGCTTTCTTGTTGCGGCGAATCTCATTCTGAATACCATGTTGTCAAGGCGGCGCTCAAGAAGAACAATCAGGTTTTCACCAGTCTTACCTTTCATTCTGTTTGCTTTTTCAAAGGTAAGCTTGAACTGCTTCTCAAGAAGGCCATAGATAAAGCGCACTTTCTGCTTTTCAGCAAGCTGGAGGCCATATCCGGATTTCTTCTTTCTGACTTCCTTGCCTTTTCTCTTTGACTGTTTTGTATACCCCATGACAACAGGGTTGATTCCTAAAGCCTTGCAACGCTTTAAGAGGGGCTGCATACTTTTTCCCATACTGTACTCTCCTTAGAACTCACACTCTTCTTGTTTTCTTAGGCCGACATCCGTTGTGTGGAATCGGAGTTACATCCCGGATGGAGAGCACCTTAAGTCCAAGTCCGCCCAGGGATCTGATAGCTGATTCTCTGCCGACGCCAGGTCCGCTGATATAAACGTTAACCTCTTTCAGGCCGTAGTCCATAGCTTTCTTAGCAGCTGTCTCGCATACAGACTGTGCTGCAAAAGGAGTGGATTTCTTGGCACCTCTGAAGGAAAGCTCGCCGGAGCTTGCCCAAGACAAAGCGTTGCCCATCAAATCGGTCACAGTAACAATAGTATTATTGAAGCTAGCCTTGATATAAACATTTCCGCTGAAAACTGAAATCTTTTCTTTTTTCTTTTTTACAGTAGCCACTTATGTCCTCCAACCTTACTTCTTCTTTCCGGCAACAGTCTTCTTCTTGCCTTTTCTGGTACGTGCATTGGTCTTTGTTCTCTGGCCGCGCACAGGAAGTCCCTTTCTGTGTCTGAGTCCCCTGTAGCATCCAATGTCCATAAGACGCTTGATGTTGAGGGCAATCTCGGATCTGAGCCGGCCTTCAACCTTGTATTCGGTCTCGATTACCTTTCTAAGGCTGTTAACCTCTTCCGGTGTAAGATCGTTGATCTTCTTGTCTGCATCGATTCCAGTTGCTTCGCAGATTTTAACTGCAGAAGTTCTGCCGATACCATAGATATATGTAAGTGCTATCTTTGCACTTTTGTTGGGAAGGTCAATACCCGCAATTCTTGCCATAACTCTTCTCTCTCCCCTTACCGCTGTCTTTGTTTATGCTTTGGATTCTGACAAACAATTCTCAGAACACCTTTTCTTCTGATGACTTTGCATTTCTCACACAAAGGTTTTACACTCACTCTGACTTTCATATCACTCCTCTTTATAAATTCCTGGATCTGATCCTGCCCTTCTTTACCAGTCCCTCATGATGGTGCATTTTCATGTGCCCCTCAATCTGAGACATGAAGTCAAGGTCAACTCCAACCATAATCAACAATGATGTTCCACCCATAAGCATTGCAACCTGACTTGGGAAGTGGAATATTATCTGCACCAGTGTAGGGATAAGTGCGATAAATGCCAGGAACAAGGATCCTGCCAGAACTATTCTGTTAAGGATTCTCATAAGATAGGCTTCCATCTTCTCAGATCTGATTCCTGGGATAGAACCTCCGTTCTCTCTTATCTGCTTTGAGATTTCCTGCGGATTCAGTGTTACCTGAGTGTAGAAATATGCAAAGAAGATGATGAGCAGTGTGTAGGTTGTAAGATAGAGCCAGCCTGATGGTCTGAACCAGTAAGCCAGTGTACCCATCCACCGAACCTTGACACCCATGCCACCGAGAATCTGGAGAGGGAATGTCATTACTGAAGATGCAAAAATAACAGGAATAACGCCTGACGGATTGATCTTAAACGGAATGTAAGTATTCTGTCCGCCATACATCTTTCTTCCTACCACTCTCTTAGCATAGTGTACCGGAATCTTGCGCTGTCCCTGCTGTTCGTAGATAACCAGTGCTATAACCACTACAAAGAGTGCAAGCACGATGATCAGGAATACAGGGTTGATGTCCTTGGACTTGATTCTTCCGAACATAAGGATGAATGCCTCGGGCATACGAGCCACAATACCGGCAAAAATGATAAGGGAAACTCCATTTCCTACGCCCCGCTGGGTGATCTGTTCACCCATCCATACCAGGAGCATACTTCCTGTAGTTACAGTGACAATGGCAATCAGGGAATATGAAAGCTTTGACATTGTAATTGCATCCGGAATCTGTCTGGCATATACGGTTGCCGCATAGGACTGGATAAGACATACTACAACTGTACCGTATCTGGTGTACCGTGCAATCTTCTTTCTGCCGCCGTCTTCCTGTGAAATCTTCTTCAGCTTAGGGAAGACAAGAATAAGGAGCTGCATGATGATCGACATGGAAATATAAGGCATAATTCCAAGCATGAATACGGAGAAGTTCTTAAAACCACCACCGGCAAAGAAATCGATATAATCAGCAAGACCGATCGCACCATTTGATGAGCTCTGAGCTGTCAGGTAGTACAGCTTGAGTGCATTCACATTGATTCCCGGGATAGGAATTGTGGCACCGATTCTGAAAACCATCAGAACAGCAAAGGTGAAGATAAGTCTCTGCCGTAAATCTTTAATTCTGAATATATCAACAAGTGCGTTGCCAGCCATGTTACCTACCTATCTCTTCTTCTACGATCTTGCCACCAGCTTTCTCGATTTTCTCTTTTGCAGATGCTGACATATCAAGCATTTCAACAGTAAGAGCCTTGGTAAGCTCGCCATCTCCAAGAATCTTTACCAGGACATCCTTTGCCTTGATAAGGTTTCTTTCAACAAGAGCTTCCCATGTCACTGTATCGCCAGCCTCAAATTTATTCTCAAGGTCAGCCACGTTGACTACAGCAAATGTTGTCTTGAAAGGATAGTTCTTGAATCCTCTTCTGGACACTCTTCTGAACAGAGGCATCTGACCGCCCTCGAATCCTGGGCGAACTCCGCCGCCGGATCTTGCATTCTGTCCCTTGTGACCCTTTCCTGAGGTCTTTCCAAGGCCAGAACCCATACCACGTCCGACTTTCTTTCTGTTTTTATTTGCTCCGCAGGGAGCCTTAAGTGTAATATCAGACATGATTACATCTCCTCAACTTTTACAAGGTGATTGATTTTCCGGACCATGCCAAGGATTGCAGGATTGCTGTCCAGGATTACATAAGAGCTGATCTTATTCAGTCCCAGGGCGTGTGCAGTCTTGATCTGGTCGGGCTTTCTGCCGATTGTGCTTTTAACCAATTGAATTTTGATCTTACCAGCCATTTTCAACCCCATATATCTTTCAGAGTCTTGCCTCTGTCTGTAGCAATTTTCTTTGCATCCATGATGTTCTCAAATCCGGAGAAAACTGCCTTAACAATGTTAATGCTGTTCTTTGTGCCCAGAGACTTACTGAGAATATCGGTAACTCCCACAGCTTCCATAACAGCCCGGACTGGACCACCTGCAATAACTCCAGTACCAGGTGCAGCAGGCTTCAAGATAACCTTTGCACTCTTGAACTCGCAGAGCTCTGCATGAGGAATGGTGTTGTTCTTCAGAGGAACTGTAATAAGGCTCTTCTTTGCCTTATCAACACCTTTTCTTATAGCTTCTGTAACATCGTTTGCCTTTCCGAAGCCGTAGCCGACAGATCCCTGCTTGTCTCCCACTACAACCAGTGCAGAGAATGAGAATCTTCTACCACCCTTTACTACTTTGGCAACTCTGTTAAGCTTTATAAGTTTTTCAACATATTCTTTTTCCTGATCCACGTCGTCCCCCTAGAACTTTATGCCGGCTTCTCTTGCGCCATCTGCAATAGCTTTGATCTTTCCGTGATAGAGGTAACCGCCTCTGTCAAATACCACTGTCTCAATCTTAAGCTCTTTAAGCCGCTCTCCGGCAATCTGACCAAGCTTCTTGGCACCTTCAACGTTTGACTTTACATCCCGCAGGTCTTTCTCAAGGTTGGATACTGCACACAGTGTCTTTCCCTCAATGTCGTCAATAGCCTGGATGTACAGGTGACAGTTGCTCTTGAAAACTGAAAGTCTTGGCCTTTCTGAAGTTCCGCTTACTTTAGCACGGATGCTTTTTCTGCGTCTAATGCGTCTTTTATTTCCTTCAACTAACTTCTTCATATCAACCTATCCTATTTTGTACCTGATTTTCCGACCTTGCGCCGTACATACTCACCGTCGAACTTGATTCCCTTGCCCTTGTATGGCTCTACAGGTCTTAAGTTCTTGATCTCGATACAGGTCTGGCCGACGCGCTGCTTGTCGATACCTTCCACGATGATCTTGTTAGGACCGTCGCAGGAAATCTTAAGGTCGTCTGCAATCTGATACATAATCTGTGTTGAGTATCCAAGGCTGAGGAGAAGGATCTTTCCCTGAACTTCAGCTTTGTAACCTACACCGGTGATGACCAGAGTCTTCTTATATCCCTTGGAGACACCCTCAACCATGTTCTTTACAAGGCTGCGGTAAAGTCCGTGGAATGCTCTGCTTTCCCGCTCGTCATTCTGGCGCTTGAGAACAACCTCGTTATCCTTGACCTCTACAGTGATGAGTGGGGATACTGTCTGGCTCAATTTTCCCTTAGGGCCTTCTACAGTGACAGTGTTGTCTGCAACTGCAACCTTGACTCCTGCAGGTATCTGAATCGGTAATTTTCCAATACGTGACATATTCCAACTCCTACCAAATTGAGCAGATCAGCTCTCCGCCGACCTTGTTCTCTGTAGCTTTCTTTCCGGTGGTCACACCAGCGGATGTGGAAACTACTATTGTTCCGTAGCCGTTCTTAATCCGAGGCATTTTCTTATAGCCTGAATAGATTCTTCTACCAGGTGTTGATATCTTCTCAATATCGTGGATGATCGGATTCTCCATCTCATCATACTTAAGGAAAAGTCTGATGAAATTCTTGCCGTCCAGCTGAATCTTCTTGAAGTTCTTTACATATCCTTCGTTCTTCAAAACTTTGACAATCTCAAGTTTCAATTTTGAAGGAGTAATGTCAACCTTCTCAAAGCCAGCGCGACTTGCGTTTCTTATTTTTGTAAGCATATCTGCAACAGGATCTGATACTGCCATTATTATCTCCCTTACCAACTCGATTTTGTTACACCAGGTATCAAGCCTTTGCTTGCCAGTTTTCTGAAGCAAATTCTACACATCTGGAAATCTCTCATATAGCCCCGCGGTCTACCGCAGATCCGGCATCTGTTAACTCTTCTAGTCATGAACTTAGGCTCTCTTAAAGCCTTGATGATCATTGATTTCTTTGCCATCTATTACCTCTACTTCCTAAAAGGCATACCAAGTTTTGCCAAAAGACTCTTAGCTTCCTGATCTGTGCCGCATGTTGTTACAATTGCAATGTTCAGTCCGCTTACCCGTTCAATCTTGTCGAAGTCAATCTCTGGGAAGATGATCTGTTCCTTGACACCCAAAGAGTAGTTTCCGCGTCCGTCGAATGCATTCGGGTTGACACCTCTGAAGTCCTTTACACGTGGAAGAGCCACATTGATAAGTCTGTCCAGGAACTCCCACATCATGTTGCTTCTAAGGGTAACCTTGGCTCCGATTTCGTAGCCTTCTCTCAGCTTAAAGTTTGCAATAGACTTTCTGGCCTTTGTTCTGACCGGCTTCTGTCCTGTGATCAGAGCAAGCTCGCCTACAGCAGCGTCAAGAAGCTTCTTGTTCTCGATAGCTTCTCCGCAGCCTACGCTTACAATAACTTTCTCGATTCTAGGAATCTGCATAACAGTCTTGTAGCCGAATTCTTTGTTAAGCTCTTCTGCAACCTTTTTATATTTAATCTTAAGATTCGGTTCTTTATTGCTCATTACAGTACTTCTCCACACTTCTTGCATTTGCGGACTTTCTTGTCCCCGGTGCCTTCGATACCGATTCTGGTAGGTCCGCACTTCTTACAAACGATCATAACGTTGGAAATGTCGATTGGAGCCTCGATATCCACGATACCGCCCTTCTCGCCCTGTCTTTTTGGCTTTCTGGCCTTCTTGACCATATTGAGCCCTGCAACAAGAACTTTTCCTTTCTCGCGATCAATCTTCAGGATCTTGCCGGACTTTCCTTTTTCCTTTCCGGTGATAACCTGAACCAGATCGTCTTTCTTCAGTTTATATTTAACAACTTCCATATACAAATCCCTCAAAGTACTTCCGGAGCAAGAGAAATAATCTTCATCTGATCAACATCTCTCAATTCTCTGGCAACTGGTCCAAAAATTCTCTTGCCTTTTGGGGCGAGACTTGCATCCAGGATCACGCAGGCATTGTCATCGAATCTGATGTAAGTTCCATCAGTTCTTCTGATCTTACTGGTTGTTCTGACAATAACTGCTTTCTGAACATCACCTTTCTTAACCGGTGCATTAGGAATGGCATCTTTAACTGCTACTACAATGATCTCTCCGACTCCTGCGGTATTCTTGTGGCTTCCGCCAAGAACCTTGATACACTGTACAATCTTTGCGCCGCTGTTATCTGCTACATTCAGATATGTCTGCATCTGTATCATAACTTAACCACCTTAATTATTTAGCCCGCTCTACAATCTCAAGAAGTCTCCAGCATTTTTCCTTGCTGATCGGCCGTGACTGGATTACTCTTACAGTGTCGCCGATATGAGCTTCGTTGTTCTCATCATGAGCCTTGACCTTCTTGGTTCTGACAACATATTTCTTGTACAATCTGTGAAGTGTTTTGTTGACAATAGAAACAACAATTGTCTTCTCCATTTTGTCGCTGACTACAAGACCTGTATAAATTTTCTTGCCTATAGTATTTTCTTCCATGTCAGTCTCCCTTACCTAATTCCAAGATTCTTAGCATGGATAAGTGTCTTGACTCTGGCAATCTGTCTTCTGAGAGTTCTCTTCTCAAGAGGATTATCAACATGGCCAAGAACTGTCTTGAATCTCAAATCCATATACTTCTTAATCAGTTCTTCATATTTTGCAAGAAGTTCTTCATGTGTAAGTTCTTTAAAGCTGTTTTTCATAAATTACTCCATGTCCCTTCTTTCTACAAATTTAGTCCTGATAGGCAGCTTGTCGCCAGCCAGTTCCATAGCTTCACGGGCCAGCTCGGAAGAAATACCACCCATCTCAAACATAACCATTCCAGGCTTTACAACAGCTACCCAGTACTCAGGAGCTCCCTTACCTTTACCCATTCTGGTTTCAGCAGGTTTTTTTGTATAAGGCATATCGGGGAAAATCCGGATCCATACCTTACCGCCTCTCTTGATGGCTCTTGTCATTGCAACACGGGCAGCCTCGATCTGTCTGTTTGTGATCCACTTAGGCTCCAGAGCGATAAGACCGTAATCGCCGAATGCGATTGTATTGCCTCTGTGTGCATTTCCAGTCAAGCTTGCGCTGCTACGATTTCTTTTTCTATATTTAGTACGTTTTGGACTAAGCATGACTTACTCTCCTTGTTCCACAGCTTTCTTTGGTCTTTTCTTGACCAGAAGCTGTCCGGCATCTTCTTTCATATCTTTCTTAAGAATCTCGCCGTTGAAAACCCAAACCTTAACGCCGATAAGGCCGAATGTTGTGTTTGCCTCGGCAAAACCATAGTCGATATCTGCACGGAAAGTATGCAGTGGAATACGCCCTTCCTTGTGCTGCTGTATTCTGGCCATCTCGGCTCCAGCAAGACGTCCGGAGATTCTGATCTTGATACCTTGAGCACCGCCTCTCATGGCGCTTGAAACACACTGCTTAAGAACTTTCCTGAATGAACTCTTTGACTTAAGCTGTCTTGCCACGTTGAGGGCAATAAGCTGTGCATTGACTTCAGGTTTCTTAAGTTCCTTAATCTTGAGCTGGATCTTCTTTCCTGTAACCTTCTGAAGCCGCTCCCCGATCTTCTCGATGGTAGCTCCTTTGGCTCCAATCAGAACACCAGGTTTTGAAGTCTCAATGACAACCGTGATTCTCTGCGGCTGTCTGATGATCTCAACTTCTGATATCTCAGCTCCCTTTGTCTCAGGACACTTGTCAAGCTCTTCTCTCAATTTAAGATCTTCGTGAAGTGTTGCTGCATATTCACGAGGATCAACATACCATTTAGACTTCCAGGTTTTATTTACTCCAAGTCTCAGGCCTATTGGATTAACTTTCTGTCCCACTTATTCCCCCACCTTCGCTAATTCATCTACTACAACAGTGATATGGCTCATTCTTCTCAAGAGAATATCGCGTTTGCCTTTAGCTCTTGCCCATACTCTCTTAAGCCGTGGACCTTCATTGACCTGTAATTCCTTGACATAGAGCATCTCTTCGTCAAGCTGCTTATTCTGTGACAGTGCATTAGCTGCTGCAGACTGAAGCACCTTCTTGAGCATAGCTGCTCCGCCGTTCGGAATAGCCTCGAGCTGAGCCACTGCTTCTGTATAAGGTTTTCTTCTGATCAGATCTGCAATAGGGCGAACCTTTTTAGGTGAAACCATAAGGTATTTACCTACAGCTCTGTATCCTTTTTTCTCTTCCATATTCTAACTCCACAGCCGCTTATTTCTTTGCTTTACTATCGGAAGAATGCCCCCGAAAGATTCTTGTAGGAGCAAATTCCCCCAGCTTATGACCGACCAGGTTTTCTGTAACATATACAGGAACCCATGTCTTTCCGTTGTAAACTGAAACTGTATAACCAACCATCTCAGGAATGATTGTGGATGTCCGGGAATAAGTCTTGAGCATCTTCTTGTCTGCTCCCTTACCGGCCTCAACAATTCTCTTATAGAGTTTCTTATCGATGAATGGTCCTTTTTTTATTGATCTAGACACAACTTACTCCTACTTACGTCTGTTAACGATAAATTTACCGGAAAGCTTTCTCTTCTTTCTGGTCTTATAACCTTTAGTAGGAAGACCCCAAGGTGTTACAGGGTTACGTCCGGCTGCTGTCTTACCTTCACCACCACCATGTGGATGGTCGATCGGGTTCATTACAACACCTCTGACCTTTGGTCTTCTGCCAAGCCATCTGCTTCTTCCAGCTTTTCCAAGGGAAATGTTCATGTAGTCTTCGTTTCCAACCTCGCCGATGGTAGCCATGCATTTCTTGAATACCATTCTCATCTCGGTGGAAGGAAGTCTTAATGTTACATAGTCTCCCTCTTTTGCAACTACAAGTGCGCTTAAACCTGCAGATCTTACAAGCTGGCCGCCCTTTCCATAAACAAGCTCGATGTTGTGGATCGATACACCAAGCGGAATGTTCTCAAGTGGAAGTGCATTTCCAACCTTGATTGGAGCTGCAGGACCGCTCTGGATCATGTCGCCTACCTTGAGTCCCTTAGGAGCCAGGATGTATCTCTTCTCGCCGTCAACATAGTTGATAAGAGCGATGTTAGCGCTTCTGTTCGGATCGTACTCGATTGTTGCAACCTTTCCTGGTATATCGAACTTATCGCGTCTGAAATCGATAATTCTGTATTTTCTCTTGTGTCCACCACCTCTGCGCCGTACACTGATGCGTCCGGAAGCGCCTCTTCCGGCACATGGAGCAAAACCTGATGTAAGTGATTTCTCCGGTCTGTCTGTTGTCAGCTCTGAGAAATCGAGTGTTGCTCTGGTACGCAGACCAGGTGTATGTGGTTTATACTTCTTGATACCCACTTACTGCCCCCTTACACGCCTTCAAACATATCTATTTTTTCACCAGGAGCAAGTGTGATAATCGCCTTCTTCCATGATGATTTTTGACCAATTCTGTAGCCTGATCTTGTTCTTGTTGCCTTCTTGTCACCGCGAACCCACATTGTGTTGCATGCAACAGGCTTTACACCAAAAACTTTCTCTACAGCTTCCATGATCTGGAACTTGTTTGCTTCAGGAAGAACCTTGAATGCATACTTTGCTGCTTTCTCTTCTCTAAGGAGGTTGGTCTTTTCTGTCACAACAGGTTCAATAAGAATATTCTGTGCTTCCATACCTATCACTCCTTATAAAAATCGTTCAGTCCCTTTGCAGCTGATTCCAGTGCAAGAACGTTCTTTCCATAGAAAAGATCATGAGCTCTCAATCTATTGTATGAAAGGAAAGTAAGCCAAGGAATGTTGCGTCCTGCTCTCTTGATCATGGCATCGTCATCCTTCAGAATGAGAACTGTTCTCTCTGCAGGAACAAGATTCTTGAGAACAGCGGCAATATCCTTTGTCTTTCCGCTTTCAATTGTAAAATCTTCAACAACTTTGAATTTACCGCCCAGCACTTTCTGGCTGAGGATAGATTTCATTGCAAGTCTTTTCATCTTTTTTGGCATCTTGTAGCTGTAGTCTCTTGGCTTTGGACCAAATACTACACCACCGCCAACCCACAACGGACTTCTCTTGCGACCTGCTCTTGCCCGGCCTGTACCCTTCTGAGCCCATGGCTTGGCTGTGCTGCCGCTTACTTCGTCTCTGTCTTTTGTGCATGCTGTTCCAACTCTCATGTTGGCAAGTTCGTTATTTATTGCGTAATAAATAGTTCCGTCACTTATTTCGCAGTTAAAAACAGAGTCTTCAAGTTCTATTGTCCGTAACTCTTCACCTTTTACTGAGAAGACCTTAGCTTCCATTTATTTTCCTCTTTGTCTACTTTATTGCTTTTCTGACAAGTACCAAACTCTTTGCAGCACCCGGAACAGCGCCTGCAATAAGAATTACTTTCTTTTCAGCGTCAACTTTAACAACTTTGATGTTCTGGACAGTAACTCTGTCGCTGCCCATTCTTCCAGCCATCTTAAGGCCTTTCATCAGTTTTCCTGGTGTGGAAGACATACCTACTCCACCGTTCTGTCTATGGAACTTGGAACCATGTGTAGCTCTTCCGCCGCCGAAGTTGTGGCGCTTCATAACACCTGCATAGCCTTTTCCCTTGGAGGTTCCGATTACATCAACTGTGTCGATGTCTGTAAAAACCTCGATTCCAAGCTTATCGCCAGGCTTGCACTCAAGCTCAAAGTCCCGGAACTCAACCAGTTTCTTTCTTGGCTCAATGCCTTCTGCAAACTGACCTGCATATGGTTTTGTCATGTGTTTTTTCTTGATGTCACCATATCCAAGCACTACAGCGCTGTAGCCGTTTTTCTCGGCTGTTCTTTCGCCGACAACTGTGTTCTCGTCAACTTTGATAACTGTAACAGGTGTGAGCACTCCGCTTTCGTCGAAAACCTGAGTCATTCCAACTTTTTCTGCTATCAACCCGATCATAATCTCATCACCCCAATCACTGCTTAATCTCTACATCAACACCTGCGGGCAATTCAAGTTTCATAAGGGCATCCATTACTTCAGAGGATGGCTCAAAAATATCAATTAACCTTTTGTGTGTTCTCATCTCAAACTGTTCCCGTGATTTTTTGTTTACAAACGGAGATTTAAGAACAGTGTATTTGTTGATCTTTGTAGGCAGAGGGATTGGTCCTGCAACCTTTGCACCAGCCTTTACAACAGTCTGTACAATAGACTTTGCGCTCTGGTCAATCAATTCGATGTCAAAACCTCTAAGCCTTACTCTAATCCTTTCTTCAGCCATTTTTATTACTTTCTCCCGAAAAAATGGCCCCCCGCAAAGATACGGAGGGCATATTCTTGTTACTCAATAATCTCTGTTACCTGGCCGCTGGCTACAGTCTTTCCACCCTCACGGATAGCGAATCTAAGACCTTTCTCCATAGCGATAGGATAAATAAGTTCTACTGTAAGCTCGGTGTTGTCACCAGGCATAACCATCTGCTTGTCTGCTGGCAGTGTAACAGTACCGGTAATATCGGTTGTTCTGAAATAGAACTGTGGTCTGTAACCTGTGAAGAATGGGTTATGGCGTCCGCCCTCTTCCTTTGTCAGGCAGTAGATAGCTCCCTTGAACTTCTTGTGTGGTGTGATTGTACCTGGTTTTGCAAGTACCTGACCTCTTTCGATCTCTTTCTTCTCAACACCGCGGAGCAGGATACCTACGTTGTCTCCAGCCTCGCCCTGATCCATTGTCTTGTTGAACATCTCGACGCCTGTAACTACAGAAGCTCTGGTCTCCTTGATACCTACGATTTCAACAGGATCGCCAACCTTTACAACACCTCTCTCGATTCTTCCGGTAGCTACTGTACCACGTCCGGAAATAGAGAAGATATCCTCTACTGGCATCAGGAATGGCTTGTCGATCTCTCTCTCTGGGAGTGGGAAATATGTATCCATTGCATCAAGAAGCTCCTGGATGCACTTTGTCTTCTCTGGATCGTCTGGATGAGACATAGCCTCGAATGCAGATCCCTTGATGATAGGACAGTTAGGATCGAAACCGTACTTCTCGAGAAGTTCCTGAACCTCTACCTCTACAAGCTCAACCAGCTCTGGGTCTGCAAGGTCCATCTTGTTAAGGAATACAATCAGCTTTGGAACGCCAACCTGTCTTGCAAGCAGGATGTGCTCTCTTGTCTGTGGCTCTGGACCAGAGTCAGCTGCTACCAGGATAACTGCGCCGTCCATCTGAGCGGCACCGGTGATCATGTTCTTTACATAGTCGGCATGGCCCGGGCAGTCTACGTGAGCGTAGTGTCTCTTGTCTGTTTCATACTCGATATGTCTTGTGTTGATGGTGATACCTCTAGCCTTCTCTTCTGGTGCGTTGTCGATATCATCATAGTTCATTACCTTTCCGCCGTTCTTCTTTGCACAGTACATAGAAATTGCTGCGGTAAGAGTTGTCTTACCATGGTCTACGTGTCCGATTGTACCAACGTTAATGTGTGGTTTGGTCCTTTCAAATTTCTCTTTTGCCATTAGTTTCCTCCTAAAGAATCTAATACTTAAAAAATTTCATTTTCAAAAAATAATTGAGATAAAAAGATGACAACACTATTATTCAAAAAAGATATGAATGACAGTATCACCACCTTACCACTCCAGCTGCCGCAGGCAGCTCCGAGCAATTGGTTTGGCTCAACCAAATGCACAAATGGCCGTAGAAAAACGACCTATTTCATCTTGTTTTATCACAAGCAGAATATTTTGGCAATACTAAAATGTGATAAAATCAAGCAAATAAATGGTTTATAGCCCCATTTTCAACGAAAAAAGGGCTATTCAGACTACCACCGATAATGGGAGAATGCCTTGTTGGCCTCTGCCATCTTGTGGGTATCTTCCTTTTTCTTGAATGCTGTACCTGTTGAATTGAATGCATCAAGCAGCTCAGCACCCAGCTTTTCGCCCATAGTTTTTCCATTTCTGGATCTGGAAGCCTGGATAATCCATCTCATGGCCAGTGCTTCTCTTCTGGACTCTCTTATTTCCATCGGAACCTGATAGGTGGATCCACCTACTCTTCTGGACTTTACCTCTACAACCGGCTTTACGTTCTCAAGTGCTGTTGTGAGTGCCTCGATAGGTTCCTTGTCTGTCTTTTTGCTTAAGAATTCCATTGCATCATACATGATCTTTGTGCTGATCGATTTCTTGCCGTCAAACATCATGCGTGTAATGAACTTTGCAACCACTGTACTGTTATAACGTGGATCTGGAATAAATTCTCTTTTTGTAGCACCGCTTCTTCTAGACATTTATACGTTCCTCTATCAAGCCTTTGGTTTCTTTGTTCCATACTTAGAACGTGATCTCTTTCTGTCTTCTACACCAAGGGTATCCTTTGCACCTCTGATGATATGATATCTTACACCAGGGAGGTCCTTTACTCTTCCGCCTCTTAAAAGGATTACTGAGTGCTCCTGCAGGTTATGTCCGATACCAGGAATGTAAGCTGTAACCTCGATGCCGTTTGAAAGTCTTACTCTGGCAACTTTTCTTAACGCTGAGTTAGGTTTCTTAGGTGTTACAGTCATAACTCTTGTACATACGCCTCTTTTCTGAGGACAGCTTTCAAGAGCAGGAGATTTGGTCTTTTTCTTGACCGCTTTTCTACCTTTTCTGATTAACTGATTAATTGTAGGCATTTATAACTACCTTCTCCTATATTATTTTTGACAGATATACTGCCCTATTTTTTCCAGAACATTAGATTAACAATCTGGCTGGAAAAAGTCAAGTGGGATTTAATTTCCTACTCTAATTCCTCAATACTGCGCTGCTTCGGGCCGCTCTCGGCAGCTTCCAGCGCTTCCTGCTTCCGTTTCTCCAGAACCTCCTGCACCATCAGGTCCAGATCCTCGTTCTGATCGTTATACAGCTTGACATTGCGGTACATCTTGTTTCCGGTTCCGGCCGGGATAAGGTGACCGATCAGGAGATTCTCCTTAAGTCCATGGAGATGGTCTGTCTTTCCTTCGATAGCTGCCTTGGTGAGAACCTTGGTGGTCTCCTGGAAGGAAGCTGCCGAGAGGAATGACTCGATAGCCAGCGATGCCTTGGTGATTCCAAGGAGCTTGGACCTTGCAACGGCCGGAGCACCTTTGGCCTCGATTACACGCTTGTTCTCTTCCTGGAACTTGACCTTGTCCTCCTGGCTTCCGAGGATGAACTTAGTATCTCCGACATGGGCAATCTCCACCTTCCTTAACATCTGGCGGATGATTACACCGATATGCTTGTCGTTGATCCTTACGTCAACCTTCTTATATACCTTGAGAACCTCGTTCATCAGGTAGGACTGGAGTGCATTCTCTCCAAGGATGTTCAGGATGTCATGCGGATTCTTCTCGCCGTCGCACAGCTCCTCGCCAGCCTCGACTTTATCGCCGTCCCGGACAAGCAGGTTCTTTCCCATAGGGATAAGGTGCTTGAACTCTCTCTCCTGCTCATCTGTTATGATGATGATTCTCTTGCCCTTGCTCTTTCCGCAGAACTTGACAGTTCCGGAAACCATTGCAAGAACTGCAGGATTCTTAGGAATTCTGGCCTCGAACAGTTCCTCGACACGTGGAAGACCTTCGGTGATATCAGAACCCTTGGTGACTTCCTTATCCATCTTTGCCAGTTCCACACCAGCCTTGACATATGCTCCGTCTTCCACAGAAACATATGAGTTTCCAGGCAGATAGTAGGTGACTAACTCGTTGCCCTTCTTGTCCAAGATGGAGATTCTCGGGTCCAGAGCCTCGTCGGTGAACTCAATGATTCTCTTCTCTTTCTGACCGCTGTTTGCGTTGATAACCTCTCTCATTGTCTTCTCAGGCTCAAGGTCATGGTATTTGATAGTACCTGAGAATTCTGCAATGATAGGCTCGTTGAACGGGTCAAACTTAGCTATTACATTATCGGCATCTACGCAGTGATCTGCTGTCACAAACAGCTCTGTTCCGCTCTTGATATCAATTCTCTGCTCTGTTCCAAGAGAGAGAAGCTTGTCGCCGAAGATATGGACATATGCCTTGTTTGTGGCGTTGGTTGTCTCCTTGCTCCGCTTGATGAGCGGCTTGCCAGGGGTAACCATCTCCCAGTCCTCAACCAGAAGCTTGTCGTTATTAATCTCTCTTGCAATGAGAATTTTATTTACAATGATATATCCCTTTCTGGTGAAGATGCGGTTGCCGTTCTCAAGCTCTACTGTGTTGCCGTGGATCTCCTTGATGAATACCGGGTAATCGCGCTTGATCTCTTTTGTCTCGCTGGCCTTGTCTGCTGTACCACCGGTATGGAATGTTCTCATGGTAAGCTGAGTACCTGGCTGACCGATGGACTGTGCTGCTATGATTCCTACAGCCTCGCCTATCTCTACAGGTCTGTTGTTGGCCAGGTTGCGGCCATAGCACTTCTGGCATACACCGTGCTTGGAGTCGCAGGTAAGAACGCTTCTTATCCGTACAGTCTCGATGCCTGCTGCCTCGATCTCCTTAGCCTTGGCCTCGGTGATCTCCTGGTTCATGTCCAGGATAAGCTCGCCGGTGATCGGGTGCTTAACCCGCTCAAGGGTGAATCTTCCTTCAATTCTGTCTGCCAGGGATTCCTTGATCTGCTCCCCTTCCTTAAGTGCGCTGATATCCATACCATTGATGGTTCCGCAGTCCTCTTCCTCAACAACCACATCCTGTGCAATATCCACAAGACGTCTGGTAAGATAACCAGCGTTGGATGTCTTGAGGGCTGTATCGGCAAGACCCTTTCTTGCACCGTTACAGGAGATGAAGAACTCGATGATGGAAAGACCTTCCTTGAAGTTGGAGCGGATTGCCAGCTCGATGATATCGCCGTTAGGCTTCTGCATACGGCCTCTCATTCCGGCCAGCTGTCTAAGCTGTGTACGGCTACCTCTGGCTCCAGACTGTGTCATCATATAGACTGGGTTGAAGCCCTGGCGGTCCTCTTTAAGCCTTTCCATAAGCACATCGGTAAGTGCTCCCTCGGTTGCGGCCCATTCCTCGATTACTCTGTTATACCGCTCTTTCTCGGTAATTCTACCTTTGTTGAATTGAGTCTGGATATCCTTGACCTTTTCCTGAGCTTTTTCGATAAGCTTTTTCTTTTCAGGCGGAACAATGATATCTGCCATACTGATGGTGGATCCGAACTTTGTGGCATATTTGAATCCCAGATCCTTGACTGCATCAAGAAGCTGGATTGTTACAGAGGATCCGAACTGTTTGTAGCAGTCGAAGATAATTTTCTTGAGATCCTTGTCTATATAGCCTTTGAGCCATTCTTTCTTATCTTTGTCATCACCGGCCAGAGTCCACTTCTTTTCTGAAAGTCCGTCAAAGAAAGGACCATTGTGGAACTCAAGCACATCTGGAAGAGGTTCGTTGAACAGAAGCCGTCCAGGGGTGGTAAGGATATACTGACCTTCCATGCTCTTGTCAACAGTCTTGCCTACAACCTTGCCGTCCACAACTTTAATCTTTATTACATCCTGGTATCTTATAGACCGGGAATCCAAAGCCTGAAGCACTTCGTCGAATGATGAGAAACATCTTACCTTAGGCTTTTTCTCTCCATCTGCAGTTACAATCTCTTCATATGGTTTTGCAATAGTAAGCTGGTAGATACCCAGAACCATATCAAGAGAAGGGAATACAATCGGCTTGCCGTTTGCAGGGTCCAGCAGGTTGTTGATGGACATCATAAGTGTCCAGCACTCAATCTGGGCTGCCTGGGTAAGAGGCAGATGGACTGCCATCTGGTCACCGTCGAAGTCGGCATTGAACGCACGGCATACCAGCGGATGCAGCTTTATTGCTTTTCCTTCTACAAGAACCGGCTCGAAAGCCTGGATTCCAAGACGGTGCAGTGTAGGTGCACGGTTAAGCATAACCGGATGCTCCTTCACAACCTCGTCAAGTACGCCCCAAACTTCATCGGCAGCTTCTTCTACAAGGGTCTTTGCTTTCTTGATATTATATACAATCTCTTTCTCCACAAGCTTCTTCATGATGAACGGCTTGTAAAGCTCCAGAGCCATCTTTGCAGGAAGACCGCACTGGTGGAACTTGAGCTCAGGACCTACAACAATTACAGAACGGCCGGAGTAATCGACTCTCTTTCCAAGAAGGTTCTGGCGGAACCGTCCCTGCTTTCCCTTGAGCATGTCGGAAAGGGATTTGGCTGGTCTGTTGCTGGTTCCCTTGGCCATCTTCTTTTTCTTTGAGTTGTCAAGAAGGGCATCCACAGCTTCCTGGAGCATACGCTTCTCGCTCTTGAGCAGGATAGTAGGTGCTCCCATGCTCTGGACTTTCTTAAGTCTGTTGTTTCTGTTGATTACTCTTCTATAAAGATCGTTCAGGTCTGATGTGGCAAAACGGCCCCCTTCCATCGGGGTCATAGGACGGAGATCCGGTGGGATTACCGGAATTACATCCAGGATCATCCAGCTTGGGTTGATCTCGGATTTGAGGAAACCTTCCACTGCCTCAAGCCGCTTCAGATATTTCTTCTCTACCTTGCCATCCTTCTTGTTCATCTCTGCACGGAGCTTTTTTGCAAGGTCCTGCAGGTCAAGCTCTTTAAGAAGGATCTTGATGGCTTCTGCACCTGTATCTGCAGTGAAGCTCTGACCGAACTTCTCCTTTGCCTTGTTGTATTCCTCTTCGGTGAGTACCTGGCATTTCTGCAGCTTGGTATCTTCTGTGTTACCTGCGTCGATTACAATATATTTCTCGTAATAGAGAATAGACTTGAGATCAGCAGACGAAAGGTTCAAGAGAAGACCGATGGGGGAAGGAACAGAGCGGTAATACCAGATATGAGCAACCGGAGAGGCAAGCTCAATGTGTCCCATTCTCTCTCTTCTTACTCTGGAATGGGTTACCTCAACATGACAGCGCTCACATTTAACGCCTTTATAGCGGATAGACTTGAATTTTCCGCATCTGCACTCCCAGTCCTTGGTAGTTCCGAAAATCTTGCGGCAGAAAAGACCGTCATCTTCCGGTTCCTGGCTTCTATAGTTGATTGTCTCGGACTTGGTGACCTCGCCATAGGACCATTTTCTAATCTGTTCTGGAGAAGCGAGTTTAATTAAAATACTATCAAATTCCTGCATATCTTTAATCATAGCTATACTACCCTTCCCTTAGAATTGCTTCCCAGCTGACTGCTTAATCAATTCCTCATCCTTCTCGGTAAGAGGAATCTGCTCTCCCTTGTCATTCCACAGGGACATATCCAGTGCCAATCCACGGAGCTCCTGAACAAGAACATTGAAGGACTCTGGAATTCCAGCCTGTGTGGTGGATTCGCCCTTGACAATATTCTCATAGGTCTTGGTCCTTCCGTTCATATCATCAGACTTGATTGTAAGGAATTCCTGCAGTGTATTTGCAGCACCATAAGCCTCCAGTGCCCATACCTCCATCTCTCCAAGTCTCTGGCCACCGAACTGGGCCTTTCCACCCAGAGGCTGCTGAGTGATAAGGGAATAAGGACCTGTTGAGCGGGCATGCATCTTGTCATCTACCAGATGGTTCAGCTTGAGCATGTATGCACAGCCGATCATGAGCGGATTCTCAAAAGGCTCGCCTGTAAGACCGTCATAGAGAATTGCCTTTGAATTCTCAGGCTGGCCGCCCTTCTTAAGGAGCTTGGAAATCATATCGTTGGTAGCAGACTGGAATACAGGAACTGCATACTTTTCATTCAATGCCAGACCGGCAAGACCAAGGCTGGCTTCCATAAGCTGACCCAGGTTCATACGGGAAGGTACACCCAGCGGGTTAAGACAGATATCAAGCGGGGTGCCGTCTGCCAGGTATGGCATATCCTCTTCCGGAAGAATGCGGGATACAACACCCTTGTTTCCATGGCGTCCTGCCAGCTTGTCACCAGCACGGAGCTTGCGCTTGGTTGCAATGATAACCTTAACTATCTCTTCAACTCCTGGGCTCAGTTCATCGCCTTCGGATTTCTTAAGGCGCTGTACATCGATTACAGTACCGCTTACTCCTGCAGGAACTCTGCGGCATGTATCCTTTACATCCTTTGCCTTGTCACCGAAAAGTGAATGCAGAAGCTTCATCTCTGGTGTTGCATCTGTGTCTGCCTTAGGGGTTGTCTTTCCTACCAGAATGTCGTTGGCCTTGACCTTGGCACCGATGCGGACTATTCCTTCCTCGTCCAGGTTCTCCAGCTTTTTCTCGCTGACATTCGGGATATCGCGGGTAAGTGTATCTGACCCATTCTTATTCTCACGGACCTCTGCCTCAAACTCGCTCAGGTGGATGGAGGTGAAGATATCCTCCTTCACCACTCTCTCGGAGATAAGGATAGCGTCCTCATAGTTATATCCATTCCAAGGTATAAAGCCGACCAGCACGTTCCGTCCCAGGGCAAGCTCGCCGTGGTCTGTGGCCGGGCCGTCTGCAATGACATCGCCTTTCTCGATCCTGTCATCCAGAGCTACAATAGGCTTCTGTGAGAAGCAGGTATCCTGGTTTGTCCGCTGGAACTTCTGGAGGCGGTAAGAATCTACCTCTTCAGGGTTCTCGTCAGGAATAATATCTACACGGGAAGAAGATACATAGGATACTTTTCCTGCTCTCTTTGCCTTTACTACAACGCCGGAATCATATGCAGTCCTTCCTTCCATTCCGGTACCTACGATAGGAGCCTCTGGGAACAGAAGCGGAACAGCCTGTCTCATCATGTTGGAACCCATAAGAGCTCTGTTGGCATCGTCGTGCTCGATGAATGGAACCAGAGATGTGGAAACGGAGATTACCTGCTTAGGCGATACATCCATGTACTCAACTTTCTCTCTGTCCTCGGAGTAGTAGTTTCCTGCCTTGCGGACAGAAACCTGCTCGTTCACCAGGTTGCCCTTTGAATCCAGAACTGCGTTGGCCTGGGCGATGATTTCTTTCTCCTCGTCCATTGCATCCATATATTGTACAATCTTGGTGGCTTTTCCATCCTTGACTTTCCGGTATGGAGCCTCGAGGAATCCGTAGTCGTTAACCTTGGTATAAGTTGCCAGTGATACAATAAGACCGATGTTGGCACCTTCAGGTGTCTCGATAGGACACATTCTTCCATAGTGGGTGAAGTGTACATCTCTGACCTCGAATCCGGCTCTGTCTCTGGTAAGACCACCGGTACCCAGGGCGCTCAGTCTTCTCTTGTGTGTAAGCTCTGCAAGCGGGTTGACCTGGTCCATGAACTGTGACAGCTGGTCTGAGCTGAAGAACTCCCGTACTATTGTGACAATAGGCTTGATGGAGATAAGATCAGAAGGTCTGAGTGTCTCGTTCTCCCTGATCTGCATCCTGTCTTTTGCTATGTGCTCTACTCTTGCGAATGCAACCTTGAGCTGGTTTGTAAGAAGCTCTCCGACAGAGCGGATACGTCTGTTGCCCAGATGGTCGATGTCGTCAGGAGTTTCCTCGCCGATGAACACACGGATAAGGAAAGACATGGTATTGATGATGTCTTCCATAGTCAGGACAAGTTCTCCGGAATCATCTTTCTCCTGCAGGTCTTTCTCTTTGTCTTCTCCGTTCTTATTGTCCTTTGGATTATATTTTTTGTTAAGCTTATAGCGGCCTACCCTGCCCAGATCATACTTCTTGGAGCTGAAGAACATATTCCTGAGCTCTTTCTCTCCGTTATCCTTGGAGAAAAGCTCCCCTGGGAATATAACATCAAATACTTCCTTAAGGGCATCTTCTTTTGTAGGCTCTGCACCTTCCTTGCTTTTTTCTCTCTCTTTCTTGAGACAGTTGAGGATCATATCGGAATGAAGGGTCTTTGGATTTTTCTTGTCGATATCAACAATGGTGATCTCCTTGATTCCATTCTCCCTCATCTCTTCAAGAGTGCTGCGGCTTATTTCGTCGCCGGTGCTGTAAAGCTTTGTATCGTTATAATAAATCGGCTTGGCCAGGATTTTACCTTCCAAGTCAATATTTCTTTCGTCTTTAGAATGTATGGTGGCTTTCTTTGTGGCATAGAAGCTTTCAATGATCTGCTCGCTTGTATCATAGCCGAGAGCCCGGAGGAAAGTAGTACCTAAGATTCTTTTCTTCCGGTCTATCTTTGCAAAGATAAGCCCTTTCTTCTTGTCAATCTCAAACTCAAGCCAGGACCCCCTGTATGGGATGATCCTTGAGGAATAGAGTGCCTTGTCCTTCTCGTAGGAGAAGACAACTCCAGGGGATCTGTGAATCTGGCTTACAATGACACGTTCGGCTCCATTGATGATGAAAGTACCTCTTTCGGTCATCATAGGAATATCGCCCATGTAAATCTCTTTCTGCCGGATCTCTCCGGTGGTGAATGTAAGGTTGATCTTGGCCTTAAGAGGGATAGAATATGTGGCGTTCTTCTGCTTGCATTCAAGCTCATCAAGCTTCTTGTTCTTTTTATCGCCCAGAGAGTATCCGACATAATCAAGAGTCATGTCGCCGTTGGGACTCTCTATAGGGAATGTACTTCTGAACACTTCCTCAAGACCCTGGTTCTTCAGGGGCTCGCCTTTTTTAAGTCTCTCAAGCTGTAAAAAATTCTCGTAGGAAGAAAGCTGAATATCGATCAGGTTAGGAACATCCATGAACTCATGATACTCACCTTCGTAATATGTATCCCCTACAATAAAATGCCGCTTAATAGCTTTTTTTCTATCAAGCATTCGCTATACCTCCCTCGATGAAGCCGTGTCCATATTATGGACAAACAGGGGCTGTACTACGAATAGTCCAACCCCTCTGAATAAAAATATAAAATCTAAAACTGTTCTGAAATCAAAATTAAGCTTATTTAATCTCAACTGATGCACCAGCAGCTTCAAGTTTTGCCTTAAGAGCAGCAGCATCTTCCTTGGAAGCGCCTTCCTTGATAGCCTTTGGAGCTCCTTCAACAAGCTCTTTTGCTTCTTTCAGTCCGAGACCTGTGATCTCTCTGACAGCCTTGATGCAAGGAATCTTCTTGTCAGCTGGAACAGCAGCCAGGATAACGTCGAACTCTGTCTTCTCTTCCTCAGCTGGTGCTGCTGCGGCTGCGCCGCCTGCAACTGGTGCTGCAACTGCTGCTGCAGATACGCCGAATTTTTCCTCCATTGCCTTTACAAGATCAGCAATCTCCATAACTGTCATATTAGCGATTGATTCAAGAATTTCATCTTTTGTAGCCATATTAACTTCTCCTTTTTTTTATTTTTTTATGCGGCAGTAGCATGACTATTTAAGACTAATGCCGCAATTGTTTTTACTCTGCTTTTGCCTCTTCCGGCTTTGCAGCTTCTCCATCCTTGTCCACAATTGCCTGCAGTGTTGCAGCAAGCTTCTGGACAGGAGCCTTCATCAGACCCATCAACATAGCAATAAGCTGAGTTCTTCCAGGCAGCTTTGAGAAAGCCTCAATCTTTGCTGCATCAAAAAGTTCTCCGTTGATGACTGCGCCCTTGACCTGCAGAGGCATTCCGCCCTTTGCAAATTCAAACAGCGCTTTGGCAACCTCGTTGGACTCTCCTGGAACTGCTGCAACTGCAGTAGGTCCCTTAAGGAAATCATCCACATCAGTAACTCCCAGATCCTTCATGGCAATCTTGGCAAATCTGTTCTTGACTACCTTGAACTCTGTGTCACTGGTTCTGAGCTTGTCTCTGATCTCTGTGATCTGTGCAACAGTAAGACCTCTGTAATCTGTAAAGATAAAGCTTGAGATTCCGTCGAACCTTGACTTGAGATCTGCTACTGCTTCTTTCTTGCTATCATTTAATTTTGCAATATATTCTGCCATAGTCTACCTCTCCTTAAGCCTTCTTAACCTTAATGCCAGGTCCCATTGTTGAAGAGATAGCCAGAGAAAG
>JAFZIU010000124.1 GCA_017554185.1 Spirochaetia bacterium | reverse complement strand
TTCCGCACAACATGGGCAAGCTTGTCATACTGCTCTTCGCGGTAGGCATGAGGGTCGAACACATTCTCTGAATCAAATGCCAGACCACGTCTTTCATACAGTGCCCTGACTATTGTCTCTGCAATGCCAGCCTCGTCAAAAAGGCCATGGATATAGCTTCCGTAAACATTTTCATTCTGCAGGACAGCGCTATGAACGCTGCTCTGGCCCATGTGGATTTCGTATCCGCGGTATTTGATTCCATCAAGGCCGGCAAATATTCCTGTCATACCGGCGAAAGTGCCTTCCACCTGCGTACGGGTTTTCTCACTGCTGAATACTGTATTGATATCCAGAAGTTCGAGGCCGGCAATCTCTCCGCCCCCTTCGGTATTGAAAGGATCGGAAATCGATTTCCCCAGCATCTGGAGTCCTCCGCAGATACCGAAAATCGGCGTCCCACGGGATGCGGCTTTAAGTATTTCTGCCTCAAGGCCGTTCTGCCGCATCCACTTAAGGTCTGAGATTGTGGATTTTGTCCCCGGGATGATGATCATATCGGGAGAACCTAGTTCAGCCACATTCCTGACATACCGGATCGATACGCCAGAAAAGCGCTCAAACGGTGAAAAATCGGTGAAATTAGATATGCGGGGAAGCAGGATTACAGCAATGTCAACCTCTTTACGTTGTCCGGAGGTCAAACGGCTGCTCAGGCTGTCCTCATCATCTATATCCACATGCATATATGGAATAACCCCTGCACACGGAACTTTTACAAGCTTATAGAGAGCATCAAGTCCCGGTTCAAGGATAGAGACATCACCCCGGAATTTATTGATGACAGTGGCTTTAACCATAGCCCTTTCTTCGGGCTCAAGCAGCGCCAATGTCCCATAAAGCTGGGCAAATACTCCGCCCCTGTCAATATCGCCCACAAGCAGTACCGGAGAGTCCACCATCTTTGCAAAGCCCATATTTACGATGTCATCCTCTTTCAGGTTGATCTCTGCAGGGCTACCTGCCCCTTCTATTACGATGATATCGTTCTCGGATGCCAGCTTGTCGTAAGCCTTAAGTATTTCAGGAACCAGCTGTTTCTTATATCTGAAATAATCAACTGCGCTCATATTTGCGCGGACTTCGCCATTGACAATTACCTGGGATCCCACATCTGTAGTTGGCTTAAGAAGAACTGGATTCATGAGGACTGATGGCTTTATTCCAGCTGCCTCAGCCTGGACCACCTGGGCCCTCCCCATCTCCAGGCCTTCTTCTGTTATGAAAGAGTTCAGAGCCATGTTCTGAGATTTAAAAGGAGCGACACTATAACCATCCTGCCTGAAAATACGGCAGAGGGCTGTACAGAGCAGGCTTTTGCCGGCGTTGGACATAGTGCCCTGGATCATAATCGGTCTTGCTTTCTTCATCTTACAACCTCTTTCATATCGCTGCCATCCTGAGCAGGACTCCGATTATCAGCATCATGAACGATGCAGTGTACATCAAGTGCCCTGACTTCCTGATATCAGCAGGTGCAATAGGCCTTGTATCATCGCCTAGATATTCCTTTTCATGAAGGACACCGCCATAAAATGCAGGCCCGTTCAAACGGACATTCAGGGCACCTGCAAAAACAGATTCTGTCTGGGCCGCATTGGGACTTTTGTGCTTAAAGCGGTCACGGTGGAATATCCTGAGTGCATTCTTGCCGTCAAGATGGCAGAGCGGGCAGGATACAATCATTAGAAGTGCGCTGATCCGTGATGGGATGAAGTTTACAAAATCATCTGTCTTGGCGGCCGCTTTCCCGAAATAAAGGTATTTCTCGTTTTTATATCCCAGCATGGAATCCATTGTGTTTACAGCCTTGTAAAAGAAACCGCCCACAGCACCGAACAGGAACATCCAGAATAAAGGTGCTATGACACCGTCGGATCCGTTCTCTGCTATAGTCTCCACAGCCGCACGGCAGATATCCTCCTTATCCAGAGCTTCGGTGTCGCGTCCTACCACATATGAAACCGCTTTCCGCGCCCCTTCGACATCACCCTTCTCAAGAGCCTTTTCAACTGAACTGCACTCCCGCACCAGTTCTCTTGCAGCAACAATCTGAGCACACATGATGCTGTTTACAGCAAGGTATGCGACCGGGTGTATCTTCCACATTATAAAAAGGATGAATGACGGAACAGCGATGGAAACAGCAGAGACAATCAGGACAGTCCAGACACCCCGCAGGATATCTCTTTTATCACTGTCACCGATACGTAATTTTCTATCTAAAAATGATATCAGCTTCCCTATTGCAACCACAGGATGGGGTATTGCATGGGGATCTCCAACGAAAAAGTCGATGATGAATCCGATTATTATCGCGTATGTCTGATAAATCAGAAGATCAGCCATCAGTTCTCCTGTCCTGCATTACAAACACCATCACCGGGTTCTGCGATGACATAAGGTTATAAGAGCCTGCTTTCTTAGAACGTGATACATTGACCGAAACAGCCTCAAAAACTTCAAAGCCGAACTCTTTTGCACAGGCAAATGCCTCGGCCTGGGATTCCAGCGTCACAGTGTTCATAACTATTCTTACATCGGGATTTTTATTCAGAAGCATTTTCAAGACAGCGTGCAGATTCCCGCCGCTTCCTCCGATGAAAGCATGTGTGGGTGCCGGAAGTTTCTCAAGCGCTTCGGGAGCAGTTCCCTGAACAACAGTGATGTTATCTGCCTTGAATTTAAGTTTATTGTGTTCTATCAGGCTTACTGCATCCTGCTCTTTCTCCACAGCAAACACCTGCCCTTTATATGCTGAAAGAGCACACTCCACCGAAACAGAACCAGTACCGGCCCCGATATCCCATAAAACAGAGTCAGCGCGCAGAGCAAGCTTTGCCACCGAGACTGCACGCACCTCGGACTTGGTCATGGGGACATCACCACGGATAAATTCGCTGTCATCAATTCCAAGGCGGACAGCATCAACTGCTTTAGGGTTCTCAATCAGCATGACAGAAAGAGGATCAGATTCTTTTTCGGAAAGTGATTCAACACTGTCTCTGGTTATCTTCTCATCGGGATATGAAAGCCGTTCTCCTACTGTGCAGACAAGGGAGCCAAAGCCATATTCCTTCAACTTTCTGCAGACTGCCGACGGAGTGTTCCCGCCACCTGTAAGAAGGAAAACTTTTTTATTTTTATCAACAGCGTTTACAAAATTTCCATCATGACCATGCAGGCTGATCCATACTGCATCATCCCAATTGACACCCAGCTTTGCAGAAAGGGCTGCCAGCGATGAGATGCCGGAAATGACCTTTATATCCTCGTTCTCAAGCTCCTTGATCATTTTTGTCGCACCGCTGAAAAAACCTGTGTCGCCCCGGAAGACTGCTGCAATGTTCCTGAACGAAGGATGGGCTTCCAGAATCTCACGCACCTTTGCAGGATCATATTCATTAAATGAAGGCTTGCGTATATCCAGAGCCCCGATTACCGAAGCTGCACCGATTACAGCATCGCAGTCCTCCAATGCTTTCTTCGCTTCAACGGTGAGCATATCAGTGCTGCCGGGACCTATGCCGACCAGTGTGATTTTTCTCCGGGATAATTGATACATTTTTCCCAGTTCGGAAATCGCTTCGTCAAGGGACAATCCAGAAACCTGTGGAGGCTGGCCGATTATAACAGGAACAGCGCTGCACTCAGATGCAGCCTTGATTTTTTCCTCAAATCCGCCGGAACTGCCGGATGCTTTGGTAACAATGTATTCAGCATCTATCATCTTCAACTGGGCAAGATTGACTTCTGCAGTAAAAGGCCCTTGTGCAGCGATTATATGAGAAACAGGGATTCCAACCTTTTCACAGGCGTCCAGGGATGATGCAACAGGGAGCACCCTGGCCCATACCCGGGACATATCGAGCCCTCTGTAATCTGAAAGTTCCTTTGATCCAGTAGTGATAAGGATATTGCCCTCATGATGCAGAAGATATTCTTTTGCTTCAAGAACAGATGAGACATATACAGCGTTGGAGATATGGCCCTCTTTTTCCCGCAGGATGCGCATGAGGGGTATTCCCGCCTCTTCAGAAGCAGCAGCAATATTTTCAGTTGCAGCCTGGGCATATGGATGGGTGGCATCTATAATTCTGTCAAACTTATTTCTTTTGAAAAAATCTGCAATCTCTTCTGCGTTCATACGTCCTGAATGAACTGTAATACCGTCGATCCCATCAAGCATTATCTCGCCGTATTCTGTTGCTACACACGCGGTCACCTCTGCAGCATCCTTCAGCAGCGCCACCAGCTTTCTTCCCTCTGTTGTCCCGGCAAAAATACAAATCTTATCTGACATTATATCCTCTTGGGGTGACCATTCTTCCGCCTATGTTTTCAGTCTTTGAATTGCCTATAAACACAGATGTGAACATATCTGTCTTGGCTTCTGCCAGCTCTGCCAGAGACATAAGACGTATATTCTCACCTTCTCGGCCGACATTCTGGGCAATACCGCATACAGTCTGTGGAGAGCGGTGACGCATTACAATTTCGCAGGCATGCTTAAGATAACCGGCACGCCTATGGCTGGTGGGGTTGTAGAGAACTATACAGAAATCGGCTTCTGCAGCACTTTCAATCCGCTTCTCAATAACTTCCATCGGTATCAGGAGGTCTGACAGGCTGATCACAGCAAAATCGCAGGCCAGGGGAGAACCCAGCAGTGCAGCACCGGAAGAAGCAGCCGTAACCCCTGCTATAATCTCTATCTCCACATCATATTCTTCTGCAAGTTCAAGAACAGGAGAAGCCATTCCATATATCCCTGCATCGCCGGAACAGACAATTGCTGTTGTCCGTCCACCAGAAGCATGCTCCAGTGCAAGACGGCAGCGGTCAATCTCCTGCATCATTGGAGTTGAAAGGAACTGTTTTCCAGGGAAATAAGGTCTTATAAGTTTACAATAAACTGTATAACCTACTATCAGATCTGCTTCTTCAAGGGCTTTTACAGCACCTACAGTCAGCCCCTCGTAGTTGCCAGGACCGATGCCTACTACAGACAGCTTCTTCAAAATTCAATCCTCCATTCTTTTTCTGCCACAGCGGCAGTCACTCCATCCATAACAGTTTTCTTTACAATCAGCTTCCTGCCGCCAATCACTGCAGAGCGTTCGCACACATTGCCGGTTCCCACTGTTTCTTTAACAAAAGCGGATTCATCAAAATTGCCGTCTGCTGCGTTCAGTTCATCGGCGGTGTAGAAAACCAGTTCTGCATCCAGTTCCTTGGCCAGGGAGAGCAATCCCTTCTCCCCTTTCTTGACATCTATAGAAGCAACTCTTCCAACAGCCCGGATATCCAGATTGTTATCTGCAAAAACAGTTTTTACAGCAGAAAGAAGATGTTCTTCTGATGTTCCTTTCCGACATCCTATGCCTACAGTAAGGGTATGGGGAATCAACTGAAGTGTAGTTTTAAATGGTGCTTTTTTGTGGATTCCTATGTAAATGCCAATTTCGCCAGTCTCTCCCGGCACAAGGCCTTCAGAAAGAGACGAAGGAAGTTCATAATCTGAAACAACAGGAATATTTTTCTTCAAAATAGCGGCAGAAACTTCTTTTGCAGTCTTCATGGAAGAAATAGCGCAGTCATTCTGTACTGCCCATGAGTCGCAGGAGAACTTTCCTGCACCATCGGTGGCAGTGGTGATTACAGCTGTTGCACCAAGCAGCTGGGCTATCTTCCCTGCCAGTCCGTTGGCACCCCCGATATGGCCGGAAAGAACAGGTATGACATATCTTCCCTGGTCATCAATAACTATGACGGCAGGATCTGTAGTCTTGCTTCTGATATAAGGAGCGACTGCCCGGACTGCAATTCCGCATGCGCCGATGAAAATCAAAGAATCGTTTTCTGTGAATAATTTTTCCATGTCATCGGCAATACCTCGGCAGATGCAAGCCTGGTCAAGGCTGAGCAGCTTGCAGAGTTTTCCAGCTAATTCTGCACCTGAATCGGAAAAGCAGAAAACAAAGGCCTTCATTCAGATGCCTCCCTGAATTCTGTGGAAAAGCCTGGGTCGTACAGGCGGGAACGGGAGAAGCTGCCCTCAAGGAATTTGCCTACGACGATGAGTGCAGTTTTTGTTATGCCGGCTGCCTCTGCCGCCTGCTTCAAGGTTCCCAAAGTACAGCGGCATATCTTCTCGTCTGCCCATGATGCCTTGTAGACTATGGCGGCAGGGGTGGCGGCATCATAGCCGCCGGCGATAAGGTCGGAAGCGACCTTATCCAGAAGGCCTGCGCTCAGGTACAGCACCATGGTGGCTCCATGGGAGGCCAGTGAGCGCAGGTCTTCAGAACCGGGCACACCGGTTCTGCCGGCGGCGCGGGTTATGATAACGGTCTGGGAGACATCGGGCAGCGTGTACTCAGCCTTCAGGGATGCTGCGGCACCGGAGAAGGCACTTACACCGGGTGTTATGTCATACTCTATCCCAAGCCTGTCCAGCTCCTGCATCTGCTCTCCGATTGCTCCGTAAAGAGAAGGATCCCCTGTATGCAGGCGCACAACA
>JAFZIU010000123.1 GCA_017554185.1 Spirochaetia bacterium | reverse complement strand
TCATATCTTTATGATATATCAACTTTTATGTTTTTACTATACATTTTCTTGAAAGAACGTTAAAATTATGATGATGAACAAGATTCCAGAGATAAACAGGGCCAGAGGCTACTTTCTCTACACTGCCGACGGAAAGCGCTACCTGGATATGGCGCTGGATGGCGGCCGCCTTATCATGGGGCACCGGCAGAAGGGGTATGGCCAGGCACTCAAGAACGCCATAGACAAGGGGATACTCCCCGGCTTCCCATCTCCCTATGCCCACCGACTTAAGCAGGCGGTGAAGGCGCTGTTTGGTGCCGGCTGCCACGTCTACTTGTTCAAGAGCGAGGAGCACGCCAAGGCTGCGCTGGCCACCCAAGGACTTGAGCATACCCTATGGCGACCACTGGCTTTTAACACTGATACTGCCTCTAGTGTCACCAACGCCTGTGACCCGATAAATGACCCGATAAATTTGCCTATAATTCCGGTTCTGCCAATACCGGCTGCCTTTGCTCCTGGGGTTGTGGTTTCCAAGTCCGAGCTGAATCTTGCCGAAGAACCGGTTTCCCCGGTGATCCTGGCTGGTGCAGTGCGCGCTCTCTATAACCTTAAGGCTTTCTTGGCCGATGTCGATTACTCCAGTTGGGAAAAGGCTGGAATTGCAGAGGCCTGCAAAGGTAAGTGGCGCGTGGAGCTTCCATATCTCTATCCGCTGTGTACTCGCGATCAGTATCCTGCTGTGTGGGACGCTTTCTTCGAGGCTGGTATTATCCTTTCCTTCGATTATGATACCCCATCAATCCTGCCCCCTGAACTTTCAGACGGAAACAGGAAGAAACTGCTGAAATTACTGGCCGAATGCTAAACTTTGCAGCTCTTTATAACGAAAATAAAGTATAAGAGTATATAAAACATGAAATTATTGGTCATTATTCCCACCTATAACGAAATAGACAATATCAAGAAGCTGATACCGGAAGTTTTTGCCGTTATCCCCGAGAATGCCGGAATTCTGGTGGTGGACGACGGTTCCCCCGACGGCACAGCCGCTGCTGTAAAAGAGATGCAGAACCAGTACCCAGAAAGGCTTTCTCTGCTGGAGCGGAGCGGGAAGCAGGGGCTTGCAACCGCCTATATAACCGGGTTCAAGTGGGGCATGGAACATGGCTTTGATGTGCTTTGCGAGATGGATGCCGATTTCTCCCACAAGCCTGAGTATCTGCCCAAGCTTTACCAAGCAATACAGACCTATGATGTTGCGATTGGATCACGCAATATCGAGGGGGGCAGCGTAGAGAACTGGTCTTTCCTGCGGAACCTTATCTCCAAGGGAGGCTCCCTCTATTCCCGCATTGTGCTGGGTGTAAAGGTGAAGGACCTGACCGGCGGCTACAATATGTGGCGGAAAGAGGCGCTTGAAAAGATAGGGCTTGATTCCATCATCTCAAGAGGCTACAGCTTCCAGATAGAGATGAAGGCCAAGGCCGAGAAGCGTGGCTGCTCCATCAAGGAGATTCCTATAGTTTTCCCCGACAGGGTATTGGGAGAATCAAAGATGAGCCAGGGTATTTTCCTTGAGGCTCTGGCCAATGTGTGGAAGGTGCGGAAGTGTTTAAAAAATTCTTAAAGTTCGGAATTACCGGAGGACTGGGTACCATAACCAACCTGGTGCTCTTCTTTATCCTTGTTGACTGCCTCCATTTTCCTCCGAGTCCGGTGAGTGCTTTCTGTTTTCTGATAGCGGGAACCCAGAATTACCTTATAAACCATCTGTGGACCTTTAAGATGGAAAGCAGGGGAACAAGGCCATCATTCTCCCTGTGGACAAAGTTCATGGTATCGTCCCTCTTCGGCCTGGCAATAAACCTTCTCACATTGAATCTGTTGCTCTATTTCTTCATCTGGCCCTACAAGACTGTTCCACAGGCCCTGGGTATCCTGGCCGGAATGGGTGTGAATTTCCTTTTCTCTAATTTCCTAGTATTCAAGTCCTGATACAGCGTTTACTGAATGCTGATTACCTTGTAGCCCTTATCCTCGACAGCTTTCTTGATGACTGCATCATCCACATCGCCCGAGAGGGAGAGGATTGCAGTTCCCGCCTTGTGGCTCACCTCTGCGCCAGTCACGTTTCCTAAAGCCTCCAGAGTTTTCTTCACATTTGCCTCGCAGTGCGGGCACATCATCCCTTCAATCTTAACTGTTTTTTTCATATCTCTACTCCTATTTTTATTCTCGTTCTTGACCCCTGTCAGGTTAAGCCGCAGGGCGTTCATGCACACCGTGAAGCTGGAAAGGCTCATGGCCGCTGCCCCGATCATAGGGTTCATCTTCCAGCCGAAAAGCCCTGCTGCCAGCGGGATGCAGATAAGGTTGTAGAAGAAAGCCCAGAACAGGTTCTCGTGGATGTTCCGCAGAGTCCTGCGGCTTAAAGCTATTGCCTTTGCCACATCAGCCAGAGTGCTGTTCATAAGGACGATGTCGGCGCTGTCCACAGCCACATCTGCCCCTGCTCCTATGGCTATTCCGATGTCAGCCCGGGTCAGGGCAGGGGCGTCGTTGATGCCGTCTCCCACCATAGCCACCTTGCCTTTTTCCTGCAGGGTGCGTATCGCCTTCTCCTTCCCCTCCGGAAGCACTCCGGCAATCACATCATCAACTCCGACCTGATCCCCGATAGCCTTTGCAGTCTTCTCGTTGTCTCCGGTGAGCATAACCACCTTGAGCCCCATTTCCCGCATCTGCCGGATTGCCTCCGGCGAGTCTGATTTTATCACGTCTGCAACTGCGATTATTCCCAGCAGCTTACCCTCTTCCTCGAAGAACAGCGGCGTCTTGCCCGCCTGAGCCAGTGCCTCTGCACGTTCCGCCAGGGCTTTGTCCACCGGTGCCAGAGTGCTGATAAAAGCGCCGCTGCCCCCGTGCATAGCCCGGTTTGCCACCACTGCGGTAACTCCGCTGCCGGAGAGAGCGCTGAAGCCGGTTACCTCCGGCAGCGCTGCCCCTTGTGCCCCAGCTTCGGCCACAATTGCCTTAGCCAGCGGGTGCTCGCTCTTTGCCTCCAGGGCATAAGCCTTTTCCAAAAGCTCATCTTCTCTCACACCCGTGGCCGGGCATATGTCGGTTACGACAGGTTCGCCGCGGGTGATGGTTCCAGTCTTGTCCAGGGCCACAATCTGCACCCGGCCGGCTGTCTCCAGGGCCTCGCTGGTCTTGAACAGAATGCCGTTTTTAGCACCCAGTCCATTCCCCACCATAATCGCAACCGGAGTTGCCAGTCCCAGGGCACAGGGGCAGGAAATAACCAGCACCGAGATACCCCGGGCCAGGGCGAAGCTTAAGCTCTGCCCGGCGGCTACCCAGCCCCCGGTGACCAGGGCAGCGATGACTATTACGGCCGGCACGAAGATGCCGGATACTTTGTCTGCAATCCTTGCTATTGGCGCCTTTGTGGCCGCCGCATCTGATACCATCTTTATGATCTGGCTGAGTGTGGTGTCTTCGCCTACACGGGTGGCCTGGCACCTGATGTAGCCCGACTGGTTTATGGTGGCGGCGCTGACCCGGTCACCGGGGATTTTGTCCACAGGGATTGATTCGCCGGTGAGGGCCGCCTCGTTCACTGCGCTTTCCCCTTCCAGCACTATGCCATCCACAGGGATGCTTTCTCCTGGGCGCACTGCGAAGATGTCGCCGGGGCAGACCTCTTCGATGACCACCTGGATCTCCTGGCCGGAACGCAGGAGGACAGCGGTCTTCGGGGCCAGCTTCATAAGGCTTTTGAGGGCATTGGTAGTCCGCCCTTTGGACATGGCCTCCAGCATTTTGCCCACTGTGATAAGGGCGGGGATCATGGCTGCAGACTCAAAGTAGAGCTGCTTGTGGTACAGGTCTGCTACTGCAGCGCTGTCCCCTGCGGGGATGCTGCTGGCCATCTGGAACAGGACGAACAGGCTCCATCCGAAGGAGACTGAGGATCCCATGGCCACCAGGGTGTCCATGTTGGGCGCACCGTGCAGCAGGGAGCCGAAGCCGCTGGTGAAGAATTTTTTGTTTATGGCCATTACTGTGAGGGCCAGCAGCATCTGGATCATGGCCAGGGTGATGTAGTTCTGGTGCAGGAATGAAGGAAGCGGCAGGTGCAGCATGTGATGCCCCATGGTTATGTACATGAGCACCAGCAGGAAGGCTGCGGAATAGATGAGCCGCTTCCGAAGTGCCGGGGTCTCTCTGTCCTCCAGCGCCCCTTCGTCAGGGGAGAGCGCTTTTGGGTCATTTATTGGGTCACTACTTGACCCGATAACCGGGGCGCTCTTCGGACGGGCGCCGTAGCCGGCGCGCTCCACCGCCGTGATGATTGCTTCCGGGGCGGCGGTTCCCTCCACCCCCATGGAGTTGGTAAGCAGGCTCACGGCGACGGAGGAGACCCCCGGCACCTGGGCCACCGCTTTCTCAACCCTTGCCTGGCAGGCGGCGCAGCTCATCCCTGTAACGATATATTGTTTCATGTTTTAATGGTATACTTTATGTTCTTTGTTGTAAACAGAATTGTTATACTGAACAGAAATGCCGTAAACGGCAAAAATGTTCATCAAAGCTCTTGAAATTCTTATAAAAGTCAAGTATACTGAATAAAAATGCCGTAAACGGCAGTTTTGTTCAGCGCAAAAGAAGGAGATCCTGTGAATATAGTACGAGAAAAATATATAACCGAATTAAAAAACCGCATGAATAACGGGCTTATAAAAGTTATCACCGGGATACGGAGATGCGGAAAATCTTATCTGCTCTTCAATCTTTTCTATGATTATCTGCGTGAATCAGGGGTTGCAGAAGATTGCATCATCAGGATTGCGCTGGATGATGATAAGAACGAGAACCTGCGTGATTATAAGGAACTCTCTAAGTATATACGTTCTCAAATTATTGACTCAAAAAAGCAATATTATATTTTTCTTGATGAAGTGCAGCTTGCAATAACAGAAGAAGAGTTCAGGCATCCTGAACGCTCGATAAAGATTTATACCGTACTGAACGGTCTTATGCGCCTCAAGAATGTGGATGTCTATGTGACCGGCTCAAACTCGAAGTTTCTCTCAAAGGATGTCCTTACCGAGTTCCGTGGCCGTGGCGATGAAATTCATGTCCTTCCTCTTTCTTTCAGCGAATATCTGCAGGGTTATCAGGGGGATGTGTATCATGCTTGGGCTGATTACATTGTGTACGGCGGGCTTCCCCTCGTGCTTTCTATGAAGACAGAAGGGCAGAAGTCAAAATATCTTTCAAACCTGTTTGCAGAGACTTATCTTAAAGACATTATAGCCCGGAATAAAATAGAGAAGACTCAGGAGCTTGAGGATCTTATTAACATTCTTGCATCAAGTACAGGTTCCATGACTAATCCCACAAGGATAGACCAGACTTTTAACAGTGTTTTACACTCAAAGATAAGCATTAATACTGTGATAAATTACATTGACTATCTTAAAGATGCTTTTTTAATAAATGAAGTGAACCGTTTTGATGTCAAGGGAAGAAGATATATAGGCTCGCCCAATAAATATTATTTTGAGGATGTGGGCCTGCGCAATGCACGGCTTAATTTCCGCCAGATTGAAGAAAATCACCTGATGGAGAACATCATTTATAACGAGCTGCGATACCGAGGCTTCAATGTGGATGTAGGAATCGTTGAAAAACGTATAAAAGATTCTGATGGAAAAGAAGTCAGGAAGCAGCATGAGGTTGATTTTGTCGCCTCACAGGGCAGCAGGAAATATTATATTCAGTCGGCTTTTTCAATGGATTCGGCAGAAAAGGAGCTTCAGGAAAAGATTTCTTTAAGGGCCATTGATGACAGCTTCAAAAAAATAATAGTTGTGAAAGATGTGATAAATGTCCGACGCGATGAGAATGGAATTGTCACAATCAGCCTGTTTGACTTCCTGCAGAACGAGAACAGCCTGGAGCTCTGATCACTTGATCTTTATTCTTCCCTGACCCATGGGGTCGGCGTACTGGGCCGGTATCTTGCCACCCAGCTGTTCAACGTACTTGGCGCAGACGTCCCGGTCAAAGGTGTCATCCAGAAGGGTTATCTCTGTATTGGCAAACAGGTGGCCGTCCCCCTGGTCCTTGAGGACGAAGCGGGTTGAGGCAATCTTGTATTTCTTTTTCAGGTCAATGGGCTCGCCGTTCACCTTCAGATCTTTTACCCGGTATGGTCCTTTAACTCCGAGGAAGATGTGGTTGTCATCCATCTTTGCCGAAGAAGGAACAGAGGTGTCAACAGTAAACGAGAGGCCGGAGACATGCAGGAAACCGCCTGAAATATCGGGCAGATACCTTACTCCGAACTCAAGTTCATCCAGAAGTGTCTGACCCGGAACCTCTGCAACACACATCATATTGCCGAAGGGCGAGGTCTTGAACACATCACCATAGCGAAGCTCTCCCGCAGGGATTGTGGCCCGGATGGCCCCTCCGTTGATTAGCCCGATATCAGCATTGAAGAAGGCCTTGAAAGCATCGGAAAGGAAATCACCCAAGTTGGTCTCCTCGCTTCTGACCAGCCAGTCATTCTTCTTGTCAGTGGCCACCAGTGGGAAGTCCAGATATCCTATCTGCCTGGAGAGGGCGCCTTCATAATCCTTCTTTATTTTTTCAATAAAGGCCCTGGTCTTTGAATCAAGGTCCACAGGTGGGTTCTCGATAAGCTCGTTTGTGATCTGGCCGTCAGTTTTGATGGTGATCTTGCCCAGGTGACTCAGCTTGGTTCCTGTCTGTGTGATCACTATTTCCTTGCCGCTCTTGTCCTTTGCCTTGAGGGACGGGGTGACCTCGTGGGAGTGACCGTCAATCAGGATGTCGGCTCCCTGTATGTTGGCCACCAGATTCATGGCGTTCCATTCCTCGGTTATCCCGTGCTCACCAAGATGGGCCACCAGAATCACGTAATCGGCTTTCTCTTTCTGTCTTGCCTGGTCGATTGCGGCCTGGACATCGGCGAACATATTCTTTCCCTTGTTCTCTCCGCCGAAACTGTAGATGAAATTGCCCTTGCCGTCCTGGAAGGTTACGGCAGCTGTCTTTGTGATGCTCTCGGGTGTGGCGACGCCTACATACGCTATTTTCTTCTTGCCATATTTTATGATTTTATAAGGGGGGAACACTGTTTTTCTGTCAGGGAGTGTGTGGAAATTGGCGCAGGTATAACCGCATTTGATCATGCCTGCAAGCTTCTTGAACTGCTCCATTCCGTAGTCGAACTCGTGGTTTCCAGGGATAGCCACATCATAGTTCATATAGTTCAGGATTTCGATTATATCCTCGCCCTTTGAGACTGCTCCGGCAAGGTCGCCCTGTACCGCGTCACCAGCATCAACCAGAGTGACATAGGGGGTCTGCTTAAGGGCCTCGTTCCTGTATTCGACGACACCGGCGTAGCAGATATTGTTCTCGATGCCGCAGTGGACATCGTTGGTGAAGAAGACGACTATATCGTTTTTATCCTTTGTGCAGGAGGCCAGCATTATGGTAAATGCCAGCAGGGGGATGATGAACTTTTTCATGTGGGTATTCTACTGTTTTTATTATATTTATTCCAGTCGGGAAAATAGAGTTGACAAGAAAGGCAGGAATATGCAAAAATAATTTAATGAGCACTGCTTAATGAAATAGGCTGCTTAAAATGCTTTTAAATGTTCTGTTTTATGCAAGTGAGGCAGAACCTTTAGATTTGTTTTAGATTTTCTATTTTACCAATCAGTACTTTATATCTACCGTAGTATTGTACCAGCAGTGCCTCCAAAATTTTTAAGGGAGGTTGTCTATTATGACCGAAGAAAATCTGAAAGAGATTCAGAAAACAATCAATTACACATTTAAAAATCCAATGCTTTTGCAGCAGGCTTTTGTTCGCAAATCATTTGCAGAAGAGAATCCAGGACGGCAGGACAATGAGGTTCTGGAATTCTATGGTGATTCTGCATTAAACACTTATATTACGAAAGTATTATATGATAATTTCAAAGGCTTTGAAGATGGTCAGTTTGTATCCAAGAAAGATCAGGGAGAATTGACCAAGTTACGTTCCCGCAATTCAGACAAGGAGTGTTTATCCCATTGCATTGAAATACTTGGTTTTGAGCAATATTTGCTTTTAGGTAAAAGTGATTGGAAAAACAAGGTATGGGAAAGCCGTTCTGTAAAGGAAGATCTTTTCGAGGCTATTGTTGGAGCTGTGGCTATTGACTGTGATTGGGACTGGAAGAAGATTTTTCCTGTCTGCCATAGCATGTTAAAAATGGGTGATTTCGAAGATAACGCAATAGAAGAACTGGCTTCTTGGTGCGAAGAGCATGGATATGATAAACCACAATATTCCCCATGGTTTATGGTTTATTCGGTGCCAGAAATAAATTTTAAACATTATAAAAGAATCCGTGTTTTTGTTAAAGAAATCAATAAAACATTCATTGGGCAAGATACGGAATCTTATTATGTTGCTCAGATGGCAGCAGCTAATAAAGCTTTGAATTATCTTATCGCACAAGAGATGATCGCGGAAGTTGGCAAGCCGGATAAAGATAATTCAGTAAGCCAGCTTCATGAGCTATTTCAGAAAGATTTTATTGAGGAACCGATATATACATTTGAAGAAACACATGATGAAAACGGCAACCCGATCTGGTGCTGTAAGTGTGATTTCTATGAACTTGAATCCCCATGCGAAGCTACGAATTCATCTAAAAAAGAAGTTAAAAAAATTGTCTCATATGATGCCCTTTGTCAGCTTGTGGACACCAGTTCCTACGAAAAGAGAGAGTGACGGAGGTGAAAGATGAAAAAAGAAATAATGTTTGCTGCCTATAATGATAAAAAAGAGATAGTTGATATAAAGACGGTACCAAATGGTTTAGCTTGTAATTGTACTTGTATTGCCTGTGGTTGCCCGTTGATTGCAAAAAATGAAGGGAAAATCAGGATTCCGCATTTCGCTCATGAAAAAGGTCATGATAATCCTGCCTGTAGTGAAACGGCAAAACACGCACTAGCAAAACAGATTATCAAAGAAATAGGCTGGTTCCCTTTTGGCGATAGGGCATACAAGGCTGATAGTATTGAGTTGGAAAAAACAATTGGAGATATTCGGCCAGATGTGTTAGCAATGTATAAAGGAATACCTGTGGCTATTGAAATATTTGTTAATCATGCCGTTGATGATGAAAAAATAAACAAAGTCAAAATATATAATTTGACAATGGTTGAAATTGATTTATCTAAAACAGAAGTAATGTCAAAAGAAGAACTTGTAGAAAAGGTTTATAAATCAGAGAATTGTAAGATATTGAATATTTTTAAAAAACCGCAGTTTAGGCCAGTTATTATCAGTCCTTTTCCCTATATCCCTCCCCAAAGGCATATAAAACGGAATTATAGTTACCTTTTGGATGCCATTGATAGAAGAGAAGAACGGGGGTATAGTAGTTACCGTAAAAATTATTCAAGAAAAAAGAAGCAACCATATTATAGGAGTTTTAGATCAAGATGAAAAAGTTATTTTTGTTGGCAATTATTTTGATTACTGCCGTAAGTTCTGCTTTTGCAGGCCCATTTGGCCTTGAAATGGGAATGAATCTTGATGATATAACAAAGGCTTGTGGTGGAGTTAGACCAGAAAGACTTGAAAATGACGATAGATATTGGATTTCTCCAACTAAAAACCATCCTGATTTTGAGTACTATTTAGTTTGGGTGGATGAGACTAAAGGTCTTTATTGTATTCGTGCAATAAGTACAGAGATTAAAACTTCGAGATACGGAACAGAACTTAAATCTTTTTTCCATGAGATGACTGAAAGATTATCAAAGACATATGGAAAGCCTACAATTTTTGACGAGATAAAAAAAGATGTTTATGATTTTTACAAAAAAGATGAATGGTGGATGACAACATTAAGTGAAGGAAGTCGCGTCCTTGAATCCGTTTGGGAAAAAGAATCAAGAACAGCCAAAATGTCAAAAGATTTAGATTATGTGGATTTATACGCTAAAGCGCGTAAATATAGCTTTGATAAAGGATATCTTGTTCTTGAATATGGGTTTATTAATAGTGAAGATATCAAAAAATCACAGGATGATGTATTCTAATGATAATTCTTTTATCCAGCGCAGTTAAAGATATAATTGCCATTGGCATCTTAGTTTTCATTTTAATATTTCTTTTGGCTTTTATCAAAAGTATCTTCAGAAAATAAACATGTTTAATTAACTTTAAAGTTATTAACTTTGAAGTTAATATAAATCACTACTCTAATTCAGCCCAGTTATAATGGGCCACGGTGTCGAAGTGGAAGATAGAGTCGTGCTCCGGGGAGTCCACGATGATGGCCCGGCTCCCGTTCTTTTCGTAGAAGCAGGGGTTGGGGCGGATCTCGGTGTGGCCTACCACCTGGCCTTTGTATTTTCCATCGGCGGTCCACATGTCGGAAAGGAGGCTCCGGGGGCGAACCCATGTTGGCGGGCTGTAGGGGCTTTCGCCGTATGAGTTGGTGCAGTAGGGGCCGAAGTCGAATATCTTGTAGTGGTCTGCGTGAAATATGCCGTTTATCCGCTGGAGTATGCTCATGTTGTTCCAATTGGGAAGAGTATATGGAGCCGGGACATCTGTATCCTTATTGATTCCATAAATCGAGAGCCAGGTTTTGGTGATTCCGGCGTGAGAGAAGAGCCAGCCGTCGAACTCTGCGGCCATGTCGAAAAGCTCAATATTATAGTTGATGATAGACCATATCTCTGTGGCGTAATCCCACTGATGCCCTGATACCCAAGGATCCGAGAGATAGGCAAGGTCGTGATTACCCATCAGCACAGTCACTCTGTCGGGGTTGCTTTTCTTGAAATCGAAGATAGCCTGCAGGTTTTTCATCTGGTCTGGCTGACGGTTGTCCCAAGAGTCCACGTAATCCCCCATGAACACAATACGGTCATCCTTCGAAGCCTTTGCCTCTTCCCAATGGTGAGTCCCATGAACATCTGGTATGACTGTTATCTTCATGAGTTGATTATAGCACGAATAAAAGCGCGTGTTTTATAAAACTTCTTTAAAAAAGTCCGAAGTAGGTTTATAATTCAGGTATGTCAGATATATCAAAAGATGTTGAGAACCGGGACAGAATAATTGTACGGACAAGTATTATCGGTATTTTGGCAAATATATTCCTGGCGGCTTTCAAGGCCGCTGTAGGGATTATCTCCAACTCCATCGCAGTGGTGCTGGATGCGGTGAACAACCTGTCGGATGCTCTTTCGTCGGTAATCACAATCGCAGGAACCAAGCTGGCAGGGAAGCTCCCGGACAAGAAGCATCCTCTGGGATATGGCCGTATTGAGTACTTAAGCGCCATGATTGTGTCGGCAATTGTGCTCTATGCTGGTATCACTGCTCTGGTGGAATCGGTGAAGAAGATAATCCACCCGGAGAAGGCTGATTACTCTGCGGTTGCTCTTATAATCATTGCTATGGCTGTGGTTGTAAAGCTGGCGTTGGGCCGCTATGTTAAGGCTAAGGGTAAGGCTGTCAATTCCAGCGCTCTGGTTGCCTCTGGTTCCGATGCCCTGTTTGATGCTATCCTTTCTGCCTCGGTCTTTGCCTCTGCTGTCTTTTTCCTGGTCACCGGGATTTCCCTGGAGGCCTATGTGGGCGTTCTGATCTCCATCATGATTCTGAAGGCCGGCTATGAGATGATGACCGATACCCTTGATGACGTGCTGGGGCGGCGTGCCGACAAGGAGACAACCCAGCAGATATACCAGCTTTTGAAGCAGGAGCCCGAGGTGAGGGGTGCCTACGACCTTGTTCTGAACAACTATGGTCCGGGAAAGGACTATGGATCTGTCCATATTGAGCTGCCCGACACTATGACTGTGGATCAGGTTGATGAGCTGACCCGCCGGCTTGAGGCCAGGGTCTATCGTGCGACCGGGGTTATCCTGACCGGCGTGGGGGTTTATTCCTACAACACTAAGGATGATGATGCGGCCAAGATGCGCAACGCGGTGCAGGAGACTGTGCTGTCCTACGAATGGGCTCTGCAGCTGCACGGGTTCTATGCGAATACTAAGGACAAGAGCCTTCGGTTTGATGTGGTGATGAGCTTTGATATCAAACCGAGGGAGGGCATTGAGATTCTCACCCGGGATATGAAGCGGCTGTTCCCCGATTATACGGTTCAGATCACTCCGGACGTGGATGTGTCAGATTTATAGGTTGTAATTTCGTATGGTTGACTATGGATTGAAGGACAGAGTGGCCCTGATCACTGGGGCGAACAACCCCCAGGGGATAGGTGCGGCCACAGCCCTGGTTTTTGCCCGTGAGGGTGCGAAGGTGGCTCTGGTGTACAAGAAAGTGCTTCGCCCGTTTGACAAGAACAAGGCTGACAAAAACGGAGTGGACCGGTATTACCAGGCGAATGCTGGGAATGCTGATGCCGTGGAGAGAAGGCTCAAGGAGATGGGTGCTGATTACCTGATTCTGGAAAGCGATATCTCTGATGAACCGGCTGTGAAGGATATTTATTCTGCGGTTCTGGAACGGTTCGGAAGGGTTGATATCCTGGTCAACAATGCGGCTGCCGATGATGAGACCGGTGCAGATACAATAGAGAAAATCACACGGAATGTGATCGATGACACCTTTGCAGTGAATGTCCGGGGAAGCCTTCTGATGATGAAGGAATTTGTCAATCACCGTGGAGATTACGGGCGGATAATCAATATTTCCACCGATGCGGCCCAGGTTTTTGCAGGGCAGATTACATATGGGGCCAGCAAGGCGACTCTGGAGGCCCTGACCCGCAGCGTTGCCCTTGAGGTGGGGAAGTATGGGATCACTGTGAACTGCGTTGCGCCGGGACCTACCCAGACTGGGTGGATTGATGATGACCTGGAGGAGGCAGTTGTTCCGCTGATACCTATGGGTAAACTGATCCAGCCGGAGGATATTGCCCAGACTATTCTGTTCTTGGCCAGCGAGAAGGCAAAAATGCTTACCGGGCAGGTGATAAAAGTGTCCGGCGGCCATGCACTTTGATTTTTAGGAGGAGTTTTTTATGTTGGAAATCAATACAAAAGCACCGGAGTTCAAGCTGCCGGACCAGGACGGGAAGATGCACACTCTGTCAGAATACAAGGGACAGAAGGTGATTCTTTATTTCTACCCGAAGGATAATACATCGGGGTGCACCAAGCAGGCCTGCGGGTTCTCGGAGCTATACCCGCAGTTCCGTGAGAAGGGAGCAGTGGTGCTGGGTGTGAGCAAGGACAGCGTGGAGAGCCACAAGAAGTTTCAGACCAAGTTCAATCTGAAGTTCACACTCCTTTCCGATACAGAGCTTGAAGCCATCAAGGCCTACGATGTGTGGAAAGAGAAGAATATGTACGGCAAGAAGAGCTTCGGAGTGGTACGCACCACCTACCTGATTGACGAGAAGGGCATTATAGTGAAGGCTGCGGAGAAGGTGAATGCTGCCGCAAATCCGGCCGAGACACTGGAGCTGCTTTAAAAGGTCAAATTTTACATTTTTAGGTTGCTTTTGGGTCAGACTGTGATATAATAAGGTCAAATGTATCAGACCCCATTTAAAATTAAAGCTGAAGCTATCCAGCTTATCTCGGACATTGCAGAGCTGCAGGCAATCTGCGGCGGCAAAGGGGAGAAGTGTGCCTCTTACAGGGCGCTTCTCAGGGAATATCTGCCCGAAAAGTTCAGGCAGGGTTATGGAACCGGCCGGCTCCCGTTCCTGATGCAGGACCTCTTGGGCTGGCTGGATAAGGCCCCGGACCATATCCTGATAAAAGGGTGCGAGCTGCTCTACGAGCTTGAGACTAACCAGCCCTTTGATGAGGATAACGGGGAGATCGGCCGGAGGTGCCTGCTTTCGCTCCTTGGCACCTGGAACCCTGTGTTCCAGAGCCTGCCGCTGGAGGAGGTGGTGGCAGCCAGCCAGAGCCAGTACCGCTACGCATTGCGTGCTGCCGGGGATGCCGGTGACTCGGGAGTGTTCATCACCTTTATGCTGCACCTGATACTGGCGGCGCTGGAGAAGTGCAAGGTTGCTGGGGCTGCGAAGCAGGAGACCCGGGGTAAAGGGTCAAGTGGTGTTACTGGTGACCCGATAAATGCTCCTGCAAAGGGTGGTGACCTGATAAATGACCTTTTAAATGCTCTTTCTAAGAACCCGGGTGCCACCTACGACGAGCTTGCTGCCCATCTGGGGGTTTCTCCTGCTACGATAAAGCGGCGGCTTACGGCCCTTAAGGCTGTTGGCACAATCACCCGTGTGGGTTCCAAGAAAGCAGGCACCTGGAAAGTGAACTAAAGGAGAAAACTATGAAATATGCTGATGCGGAAACTTTATTGAAAAAATATGTGAGCGGCGAGACACTGCTCCGCCATTGCAAGACTGTCTCTGTGGCAATGAAATACTTTGCCCAGAAAGCAGGGGAGAGCGACCCGGAATTCTGGGAGTGCGTGGGACTGCTCCACGACATAGACTTTGAGAAATATCCCGACCAGCACTGCATAAAGTGCAAGGATATCTTCGAGGCCGAGAAGGCCAATTTCCCGGATATCAACGACCAGCTTATACATGCAGTGCAGAGCCACGGCTGGAAGCTGTGCTGCGATGTGGAGCCCACATCATATATGGAGAAGGTGCTCTACACCGTGGACGAACTGACAGGCCTCATCTTCGCCTGTGCAATGGCAAGGCCTTCCAAGAGCGTGACCGATATGGAAGTAAAATCGGTGACAAAGAAGTTCAAGACTCTGGCTTTCGCCGCCGGCTGCAATCGGGAAGTGATCAAAGAGGGGGCTGCCATGATGGGCAAGGAACTGAACGATGTAATCCAGGACTGCATCCTGGCTATGAGGACAGAGCACGAGGCGTGCGGGTGCTGATATGGTAGTAGATTTCAATCACATGAAAGAGGAGATCATCCACCACTTCAAGGGTGGAGAGAAATATCTGGCAGCCCGGATGGTGACCGATGAAAAGAACAAGTTTATGGTTAGCCGCCTTATCCCCGGAGCCACTGTGGGAAGACACACTCACGATACATCGAGCGAGTTCATCTATATCCTTGAGGGACACGGTGTTTCTCATGTTGATGATGAGGAGACCAAGGTGGGCCCGGGCTTCTGTCAGTACTGCCCGAAAGGACATTCCCACGAGCTTATAAATACCGGCACCAAGGACTTGATATTCTTTGCCGTAGTGCCGGAACAATAAACTAGATCAACTCCACTTCCAGTCTGCAACCTCTGGCAGATCCACGCCGTATTTGGCGATATACTGCTTGTGCTCCACCAGCTTGTCCTTCATCTGCTGGATCAGGTATGCGCCCCGGTTTCCAAGCTGAGGCAGGTTGTAGACAGCGCTCTGCACCAGATTGAACCGGTCCAGTCCGTTGAGTACACGCATGTCGAACGGTGTGGTGATGGTTCCTTCCTCGATATAGCCCCGTACATGGAGATTCTTATTTGTCCGCTTGTAGGTG
>JAFZIU010000122.1 GCA_017554185.1 Spirochaetia bacterium | reverse complement strand
GATGTGAAGCCTATGTCGCTGTCCAGGTTGGCTGTGCTCTCTATCACCTTTCCGTCCAGCTTGGTCATAACCGACAGGAAGATGTCGGGGAACTTGCTGTAGAAAAGCTCCAGGAGGGATGGAAGGTAGTAGGCAGCAAAAGTCTCGCATGAGGCTATGTCGATCCTACCCTTGTTCTGGGACTGGAAGTCACGGATGCTCTCCTCCACCTGGGTCTCAAGGTCAAATATCTTCTCGGCCAGGGAATAGAGGGCTTCTCCGGCATCGGTAAGGACAATCTTCTTGCCTATCTTGTTGAAGAGCACCAGGTTGTGGGTGTTCTCCAGCTCCTGAATCTGACGGGTCACCGCAGGCTGGGTGACACACAGTTCCTGTGCGGCCCTGGTATAGCTTTTATACTTAGCTATATAGTAGAAAGTCTTGAGATGATAAAGATTCATAATAAGAATTATAAGGTATGGTTATAGAAAAAGCAAGAAATATTTTTAACCCATGTATTTGAGGAGTTCAGGGATGCCTTCGCCGGTATATGAGCTTATGTTGAAGATGGGGTCTGCCCCTGCAATTTCAAGCATTTCCCGGGCATCGGCTATCTGTTTTTCGGTGGCTATGTCTATCTTGGTGACCACTCCGATGACAGGGACCGGGAAGGAGGCGGAGTGACCGGGGGAATACATGAAGCGCTCCTGGGTTGGATCCATGAGGAAGAGTACGTAGTCCACGTCGGCAGAGAGGACCATGAGGTTCCGCATATAGGCCCGGTGCTCTAAGTATTCGCCCGGGGTGTCGATGGCTGTCCCTATTACGTCCAGGGCCTGGGTCTTCTTGTAGACCAGGTCCATGCCGCTCAAGTACTGGCTTAAGGTGGTCTTTCCGCAGGAGACAGTTCCTATAAGGAGTAGTTTTTTCATGTCTTGGTTATGCTGACCCCGGCAAAGTGCATATTGTCGCAGAGGACAGCCATGACAGCCCGGATAGCCGACTCCACATCGGCCACATCGCCGTTAATGATGAGGGAGCCGTTGAACCGGTCTACGAACACCACCTCGATGCTGCCGTGCTTGGATGCCACATCTGCTCCGATTATGGCTCCCTCGCTGGGTGTGATGGTCATGATTCCCAGGGCGCCGCTCCGCTCTCCCAGCACACCCAGCTTCTTAAAGAGGGCCGGGTCGGGGTTGGCTATTATATGGGCCAGAGTTATCTGTTTTCCAGGGACAAATTCCTGGATTATGCGCTGTTTATCCTGAAACTCTATGTTCTTTTCCATATTAATATAAACTCTGTATCAGTTCCGGATGCGGATGTGGAATAACTACATGGGAAATAAGCATTCCCTCGGCATTGGGGGTGTGGATGCCTGCGTCCACTGCAGAGCGTACTGCTGCCACATCTCCGGTAAGCACCACAAAGGACTTGCCGCCGATTCCTGTTCCAAGGCGAACATCCACCAGGTCAACCTCGGCAGCCTTAACTGCTGCATCGGCGCTGTAGACCGAGGCGGTCACGGAGTAGAACTCCATTACCCCCACTGCTTCCATGACCTCGGGGTATGCGGTCATATTGATGGCCTTGACTACCTGGGGGTGGACATTAGGAATGACGCAGGTATCCACCACGTTCTCGCCGCCCTTTGCAACGCCTGCTTCCATGGAGGAGCGCACTGCGGCCACCTCGCCGGTGAAAAGGATATAGTATTTTCCGGGGCAGCTGGCCTTGGCAAACACCAGGCTCACATCTGCAGTCTTAAGGAGGATATCGGTAGCCTCCACCCCTCTTGCTATACTGTTAAGCTCAAGAAAACCAACTGCATCGTTCATATCATCATTCCTTTACAATAGTAATTTTATCATCAACGGAGGCGACCCTGCCCTCTATGCTGGCATGGATCTGGGCACCAAGTGCATTCTCCGGAACCTTTGCTATAACATCACCAGCCTTTACTGCATCACCTTTCTTCACGCATGGGACGCATGGTGCTCCCACTGCCATCTTGAGCGGTATGGAGACCTGGTCGGCCTGGTATTCGATAAAGGTCTTTATGTCGTTGTCGTAGTAGGAGGCAAGGCCCATGCGGCCTGCCAGCTTCTTGGAAGGAGCCTTGCGGTTCTCCCGCTCGGCGTCTGCGGCCAGGGCTATGTCCCCGGCGGTGTATTTAAGCTTGCGCGCAGCCATTTCCCGCTTGATCAGGCCGTTGATCCGCCGGGGCTGGAGCCCCATTGGGCAGGCGTAGATCTCGCAGACGCCGCACTCGCAGCACAGCTGTGCCGCCTGTATTTCTGGGTCATCCATAACGGATGCAATATCGGCGGACACCGCCAGGCGGCGCATGATCTTATGAGGTCTGAGAGGATGACCCAGAAGCGCGCGGGGGCACAGCTGGGAACAGAAGGAGCACTGGATGCAGGCCGACCTTGCCCGGCTGAGCATATGGAGCGGGTTCATGTCCTGGTAGCTGGCGTGGTAGCCGTCGGCCGGGAGCACCAGTATGCCGGATGTGGTCTTGGTCACAAACTCTTTGTCCAGGTTCTCCTGTTTTATAATCCGTCCCATGGCAGGACCGCCGGATACCAGCACAAACTTATCATTCAGTGTGCCGCCGGCCAGCTCTAAGCACTTGGCAAAGCTGGTTCCCACCGGAACCCTCAGCACGGCAGGCTTTGCCACATCGCCGTTCACTGTAAGGTACTTATGTGTGAAAGGTTTATCCTCAAGGGCATCCTGGATTGCCAGCATGGTCCCTACGTTGTCAACAACAGCGCCCACCTTGCCCGGAATGCCGCCCGGCGGCACAATGCGGCCGGTGACCTCGTAGACAAGGGTCTGCTCGTCCCCTGCGGGGTAGAAGCTTTCAAGCTCGTGGATTGTGATTGATGCTCCTGCTGCCTTTATGGCTTTCTTAAGACTTTCAATCTCCTCGGTATAGTTGTGCTTAAGAGCAATGACTGCATTGGGTATAGCCAGCTCCTTCTGCACAGCGCTCACTGCAGAGACTACACGGTCTGCAAAGGTACGCATGATATAGCGGTCGGTGCGGAGAAGAGGCTCGCATTCAACACCGTTCACTATAAGATATTCATAGGTACCGCCAAGTTTTACCGCAGTCGGGAATCCAGCACCGCCGCATCCGGCGATACCAGCATCTCTCACTTTATCCTTTAGGCTCATTTAACTTCCTGTCCAATCTCAAGATTATCAATAATTGCGACAATAGCCTCATCAACAGGCATATCGTCCCGTCCAAACACCCTGCGGGCTGTAGAGCCGGAGACCACTATGATCTGGTCACCTATTCCGGCACATACTGTATCTGCCGCTACAAAGACCTCTTTCTTGCTCTTTCCCGGTTCGTCCTCCTGGACTACCATGAGCTTGAGGCCCTCAAGCCGCTCTTCCTTCTTTGTGGCCCACACATGGCCGATCACTCTGCAGATTTTCATTCCAGAACCACCTTGAGCTTAGCCCGGGTAAACACATCCTTGGCCAGCGGAGTAAGGATGGAATTAGCAGGAAGCTTCACCTCATCCTTTGCACCGGCTGCCAGCTTAAGGGCGTCGGACTCGGTGATAAGCCGGCTGTCCTGTGCCGGGAATACCGGAAGGTGTGCAGCTGCAGGCTTTGAAGGATACTTCGGAGGAACTGCCTCCTGAACCTTGAGCTGCAGGTTGTTGTCCAGAAGCTTTACTCCGAAGATCTGGAGCTTCTTTGCAAACTGCTCGTACATGTTGTAGAAGGCGCTGCTCCCCTTTCCTGCAAACTTGCGGTAGCAGAGGGCACAGCCTGTCATAAGCACATCCACTCCCTCAAGGAGGGCATAGATGATTGCGTTTGCAACCGGATCCCCGGTCTTGCCGTTTGCTGCATCGGAAAGCTGGGCAAGGGAAAGCTTGGTTATGATCACCTGATCATACTTGAGCACATTCCGCTCTGCCTTGAAATCCTCGATGTCGTAGATTGCGGCACCGGTCAGAATCCCCTCCGGGAGCGGATCCTTAGGACCTACAAGAAGCACTTTCTTACGCACTGACTCAACCTGGCAGTCTGCCGGACACGCTGCCTGTTTTTTCTGGGCAATAGTATCCATCACCTGCTTGGTGATCAATGTAACAATATCGTCAATACTCATTTCTGACATATTCACCACCGTTTTACTATGAACGCTTTTGTGCCGTCGTTGACACAGGCTGCGTTGGCCTCGTCGAAATCGATGTGCATGGCCAGGAAAGCCTTGGACTTATCCTTGACACGGGCTATCACATTCTCAAGCACCACAGGGCGGTCCGATGCCAGCTGGACACTCATCCTCTGGCCATCCTTTACCTGGTAGACCTGGGCATCCTCTGTTGTCATGTGGATATGAGTCTGGGCAATGATAGCGCACTCTTTTGCTTTGATGCACCCCTCTTTACCTATGATCAGCATATCGCCTGAGCCGTCCAGATCGCCGGAAAGCCGCACCGGAATCTTAATTCCCAGTGTCTTTGCATCGGTGGCAGAAAGCTCCACCTGAGTGCGCTTCCGCTCCGGTCCCAGCACAGCCACATTCTGCATGAAGCCCTTGTCGGTGACCAGCTTTACCCGCTCGTTTGAAAGGAATTCCCCGGGCTGGCTAAGCATCTTCTTGGGAGTAAGCCGGTAGCCCTTGCCGAACAGTTTCTCAACATCCTCCACAGTAAGGTGCACATGCCGGGCAGACACCTCCACCAGAATGCCTTCTTTGCTGTCAGCAGCCTTAGGCCTGCTCTCGGCAGCAGGGGCGGCACCCAGTGATGAGTTCACCACCTTGGCCACAATGTCCCGAATATCCTTCTCGCTGTAGTAGTTCATTTGTCCACCTGATAAATCTTTCCGATAACCTTGCAGTACATGATATAGATGCAGCTTGAGAGCCGGTTCATAGTCTCAACTATGTCGACCCTGGTGCACTTCTTGCCCTCGTAGAAGGCCCTTGCAGCAGCCAATTCTGCCGCACGCACACAGGTCCTGAGCCGGTTCAGAGCCGTACACATCTTTCCAAATTTATAGCTTGGCACAGGATGATCCATCTTAAGCTCATCCCTCATATGATGGGTGATCTGGCGCATCCTGGCGCTGTCCATACCCAAAAGGACAAGCTTTTCAAGTGGTACATCCCTTACCTCGGCCGACATAACCTTGCGGAGCAGCATAAGCACCTCTTCCAGGTCTGCACAAACTGCAGAATAGTGTTCCTCTATCGCTATGGTCTGGGTCCACATCACCTCTGCCATAAGGGAATCCAATGCTCCCCTGAAGGCAATGCGCGGATGGGTCTTTGAAACAAGTTTATTGCCGAAGAGATGAGTCATCTCCTCAGGCTTATGATCAAGCTCCTCACCTGTCTCGTAGTCCACATAGGTGAACTTTCCTTCCTTGACAGGAATCTTGGCGACAGTCATGGTCTCCTGTTTCTTTTTCTCCCCAGTCTCAAGCTCTATTCCATGCTGACGGATATAATCCATGGCGGCAGGAGTGATTACAGTATCCTTGTCCACCTTGATCACTTCGTCTTCGGCATGGCGGGAACGCAGTTCCACATCTGAAAGCACTTTGCGTCTCAAAGGTCACCGCCTTGTCTTACATCTCAAGCTTAGGAAGAATGTATTCTACTTCTTCGTGTGGTCTTGGGATTACATGTACACTCACCAGCTCTCCTACTCTGGATGCTGCTGCTGCACCTGCGTCGGTTGCTGACTTAACAGCACCTACGTCTCCCCGTACCATTACAGTTACAAG
>JAFZIU010000019.1 GCA_017554185.1 Spirochaetia bacterium | reverse complement strand
TAGTGGTTGTAGACTGCAACAGAAAGCACCTTCTTGGCCTGGTCCTGGCCAATGACATAGTCGTCCAGGAAGGCCTTCAGTTCCTCCGGGGTAGCATCCAGCTGAGGATTGAATGTGCTCTGTTTCTTGCCGTTCTTGTTGTTATGAGCATTCTCGAAGATGCCTGCACAGATGTCTACGCAGTTCTCGCAGATAAAGCCTGCCACGCCGGGAATCAGGTTTCCCACCAGCTCTTCTGACATGCCGCAGAAGCTGCAGTAGTTATGCTTATCCTTTCCCATCTCAGGCCCTGTTCATCACCTTGTCGATAATGCCATAATCCCGGGCGTCGGCTGCAGACATAAAGTTGTCCCGCTCCAGGTCGGCTGCCACAGTCTCAAAGCTCTTGCCTGTGTCCTTGGCGATGTACTCTGTGAGCATTTTCTTAAGCCGCAGTATCTCCCTTGCCTGGATGTTTATATCCTTGGCCTGCCCCTCGGCGCCGCCCCAGGGCTGGTGCATCATCACGCGCCCGGACGGAAGTGCAAACCGTTTGCCTTTAGCACCGCCTGCCAGGATCACGGCTGCCATAGAGGCGGCCTGTCCTATGCAGATAGTCTGCACATCAGGCTTGATGTATTTAATGGTGTCGTAGATGGCAAGCCCGGCAGTGACAACGCCGCCGGGTGAATTGATATAAAGGCTGATATCCCGCTCCGGATCCTGGGATTCAAGAAGGAGAAGCTGGGCCACCACCAGGTCGGCGGTAAGGTCGTTGATCTCCCCGTCCAGGAACACTATGCGGTCTTTTAAAAGCCGTGAGTAAATATCATATGAACGTTCGCCGTTTCCTGTCTTCTCAATGACGATAGGAACCAGTGTGTTGTCTTTTTCTGTCATAATCCTCTAATCATGCCTTATGAAGGAAGTCCAGATACTTGATATCTGCACCCTTCTTGATCTTTGCATTCTCAATCAGGAAGTCGTATGTCTTTCTGTCAATGATGCCGATCTTGAAGTATTCGTTCATGTTGTTCTCTTTGACATACTGCTTGAACTCCTCAAGCTTCATGCCGCTTCTGCCTGCTTCGGTCTTGAGCTCTTCCTCGATATCCTCATCGGTGGCCTCGATCTTCTCTGCCTTGCTGATCTGAGCAATGATGATCTGGCTCTTTACAGCCCGGAGTGCCTCGCCTTCCCAATCCTTTGCCAGGTCGTCTCTGGTCTTGCCTTCCATGGCAAGCATCTTCTCGACCTGCTTCTCGTCGCCGCCGAACCGGTAGATGAAGTTGGTCCACATTGTGTTGATCTGGTTGTCGATCATTGCCTGTGGCGGGTCAACCTTTGTAGCCTCGATGATCTTTTCCATGATAGCTCTCTTCTTGTCATCATTGAGCTTCATATCGGTGACGCCGTTCAGTCTCTTCTTGACATCCTCAATCAAGTCCTCTTTTGTCTTGAATTTTTCGTTGATGTCCTGTGCCAGCTCATCGGTGATCTCGGGCAGTTCCTTCTTCTTGATGCTGGTCACTTTGACCTTGATCCGCACCTTGCGTCCTGCCAGGTCCTTGTATTCGAAATCAGGAGCATACTCCTTCTCGATGATCTTCTCCTCGTCCTTCTTCATGCCGATGACATCATCATCCAGCTTGTAGTAGTTGTAGCCTGTACCTACTGTGAAAGTGAAGTCATCACGCTTGGTCCCGGTGACATCCTTATCCTCGGAATCCACCTCCACATAGTTGATGGTGATCACGTTGTCCTTGGCAACCTTGCCGCCGCGCTTCTCGGTTACAACTGCATTCTGCTCCCGGTACTTGTCCAGCTCCCGGTCAATGTCGGAATCCTTGATGACTACATTAGGAACCTCAATCTCGATTCCCTTGTACTCACCCAGCTCTACATCCGGGAATGTGTCGTACTCAACAGTATACTCAATGTCCTTGTCCAGAGCCAGCTTCAGGTTCTCTTCGTCCTTAAGGGCAGGAGTGATGTATGGAAGCGGTTTCTTCTCCACATCCAGGAGGGCCTCCTGAAGGCTCTTCTCTATTACATTGAAACCAGCTTCCTGAACCAGTGATTCTCCGAACTTCCGCTCTAAGACGGATGCAGGAACTTTTCCCGGTCTGAAACCCTTGATATGTGCTGTCTTGGAATATTTAGCCAGAAGCTCGTCATACTCCTTCTTTACAAATTCCTTGTCAACCTTGACTGAAAGCTCTACTCTTGACTTCTCAAGGCATTTAATTTCTTTACTTGCTACCACTTTTTGTCCTCTTTTTCATTGAAATTACATAGGTAAGATATAAATATATAAAATTTCTCTTTTTTTGTACAGAGCAAAAAAAAAGCAGCTTTTGCAAGCTGCTTAAGAGCGGGAGACGGGAGTTGGACCCGCGACATCCACCTTGGCAAGGTGGCGCTCTACCACTGAGCTACTCCCGCGTACGGCATCCTTCTCTTTGCGAGAGAAGGGACTCGAACCCTTATGCCTGAGGCACCAGATCCTAAGTCTGGCGTGTCTGCCAGTTTCACCACTCTCGCTTTATAACTTTTTCCAAAGAAATAGTCAATACGAAATACTAAAAAATTTAAAGTTAAGTGTCAACCCATGAGGGATGTCCGGACCTTCCGCATATAGCGTACTTTCCGAAGCGGAACCTGAATTTGAGCCCCTTCGGGAATCTCGTCTCCGATAATCAGCATATCATTCCCTACCTTCTTAAGCTGGACAGGCTTTACAAGAAGTGTTTCATCTGTCCCCAGAGAAAGTTCAAGGAAAGCCCCTCCTACCTCCATCACATGCTGGCATAGCCGCATCTTTCTATTGTAGTCAATCCCCCTGGCTTCCATTAGCTCATACCGTACACCGCCGCTGTCAAGCTGATCTTCCGAAAGGATCAGCTTACGATGCACCCTGTCTGTGAGGATATCTTTCTGTTCCTGAGTTATGTCCAAGGTTTCTATTTTTTTCAACAGTCTGTCTGAAATATCATGTTTTTTCGCCCTGGCATCGGGCTTTTCATAATTTTTGAATTGACTGAAATCATTCCCCTCTACAGTCAAAGAAAATATATTGGCAGTTTTCTTTTCCGGCGGCAAGGCCAGACTCTGACCCGAAATGCTTTCCACCACTTTCATTGCTTCTGGAAAATCTTCATCAGAAATAAGATAAAGACCATCAAAAAGCTTTTCTTTCATATACCTCTTGAAAGTGCTGTTATTATCCAGAAGCTTAGAGAACCTCTTATCCACCTTGATCACACACCCCCGGTAGACAGCGATGCCCTGACACTCCTCTTCCCAGCTTTTAAATGAGAACAGAATGTTCTGCGGGAGTGGCGCCCCGCTCTTTTCCTCAAGCAGTCTGATAAAGCTGCCGGCACTGATTCCAGACCGGATACCACGCATAAAACTTTCGCGGGTGACTTCCCACCGGCTTATGACATCCAGCTCCCTGATTTCGGAATAGAAGGCAAGGGTAATATTTTCCTCCGGATCAAGAGTGCCCTGGACATAGAGCGAGAAGTCGGGCTGTACCACTATCCTGCCTTCTTCAGAGGTCTGGACCGGAGTAAGTTTTCTTAGCCCCGTGCCCTCTTCCACAACAAGATTTGCCCTGATGAGGTTTGCCTTATGCGATTGAATATCGCCCGCATCCAGACCTGCAAGGTATGCAGTGCACTTGACCAGCCGTGCAAAAGCTCTGTCCGGGTAGGCACGGTCGGTACGCATGTTTTCATAGGCTAAAGCTTCAAGAGGATCGGCATCCAGGTAGGATTGGATGAAGAAATGACTCACCTCCTGACTGCCGAGGGAAAATAATTCCTTGAAGCTCTCTTTTACAGGAACCAGGTGACGCCCTGTCTGATGCAGAAGAGAATGCTTTACGAGGATATCCCTTATGATTTCTTCAAATTCGGGAGCAAGATTACGGCCTGGAATAAGAACCGAAGTTTTTCCCTTCTTTGCCAGAAGAGCAGAAAGATAAGCCGAGATGACAGGAACATCGTACCACGAATATCTGGAAGCTCTTTTCATCGCAGCTTTCTTGCACCCCAGGAACAGGTCAATATCAATAACCCGCTTTTTCAGTTCATCACGGAAGATAGGAGATATGACAACTGTCTGGACACCCTTTTCCCCGCGCACAGGACAGATCAGGAGACGCTCCTCCAGGTTCATAAGCTGTGTATAGAAGCTGTAATAGGGCTTTTCATCGCTGAAAAGGGAATAGAGCTGTTCCATGCCAGCTTTTCCTAAGAAATCTATGGCAGAAAGCAGAGCTGCATCGGAGCTGTCTATCATGGATATAATCTGATCCAGATTTGATTTCTTCAGGAGAAAAGCCTCAAGCTGATCCAGAAGATTGTGCTTGTTAAAAGGTGTATGGATATCTCCCAGATAGTTACGGACCAGGTCAAAGAAGGCCTGGTCGCTTAAGTCAAAGATAAGCTTACGCCATTCCTCGGTAGGTTTCATCTATAAATTCCAGAAGCTGCCGCTGCTCCTTTTTACCTGCTCCGTCAATAGTTATAGCCGGGCCGAATGTCATGTGGATTGTACGCTCCGGGTAGAGGTCGCCTATTGTGCTTAAGATCTTTCCATTCTCCCAGAAATCAGTCTTCACAGCACAGGGAATCACAGGAACCCCAGCCCTTTTTGCAAGCTTGACTGCCAGAGAATTGAAGGTCGAGGGATCAAAACCTTTGCACCGGGTTCCCTGGGGGAAAAGCACCACCGACTTACCTTCCTGCAGTGCTGCAGTACCGTCCTTCATAACCTTGTCCAGATCCACCTTGGGTTCCTTCCTGTCCAGGGCTATTGGATTGAAGAGGCGCATTATAGGACCGAATGCCCAGCCTGTGACCAGGCTTTTCTTGACCACAAAAGTGACAGGTTTAAGCTGGTCCATGATAGTGGGGAAAAGGAGTGTTTCCAAGGTGCTCTGATGGTTTGCGGCAATGACAACGCCGCCGGAGACAGAACGGAGGTACTCAAGTCCTGTGATCTCAATCCGCCCTCCTACCGACTCGCACAATTCGATTATCTCGTCGCTTCCCTGGATAATAGGTTTCATCCCTTGTCCCTGGATTACAGCCTTACGGGTCCGGAACAGCTTTTTTATGAACTCCCAGTAGAAGACAAACTTCTTTAAAAATGGCAGTCTGCCACCCCGATATGCCGGTCTTACGGCTGTAATATAGCTGTTTCCCTTTATCAATGCCAACTCCTTTCGAAATATTGAGTATACCACGTTTTTTTCATAATTTCCAGTCTTTTCTTACAAAGGGTTGTTGACAAAAAGTCTTTTTTGTTGGCATATTATCTTTTGCATGGTGGGCATGGTGGGTATAGTTCAGCGGTAGAGCACCGGATTGTGGATCCGGTTGTCGTGGGTTCGAACCCCACTACCCACCCAACAGGAACACCCGTAGCTCAATGGATAGAGCGTCGGACTTCGAATCCGCAGGTTGCAGGTTCGATCCCTGTCGGGTGTAAAAAATAAATTGGGCCGCTAGCTCAGCTGGTAGAGCAGCAGACTCTTAATCTGCGGGTCAAAGGTTCGATCCCTTTGCGGCTCAAAAGAAAAGGCAATCCAAAACGGATTGCCTTTTTTATTTTATCTGGCTGATTCTGTTATTTCATGTTCTCAATAATATATTTCCCGAATGTGCTTGTGGAAACCTTCTCGGCTCCTTCCATAAGGCGGGCAAAGTCATAGGTCACCTTCTTTGACTTGATAGTCTTGGCAATACCTGTCTCAAGCAGCTTTCCGGCCTCCTTCCAGCCCATGAATTCAAGCATCATGCCGGCCGAGAGAATCATGGAGCATGGGTTCACCATATCCAGGTTGGCATACTTCGGTGCTGTCCCGTGGGTGGCTTCGAACACGCCCACCATCTCCTTGTAGTTGATGTTGGCTCCCGGTGCAATCCCTATGCCACCCACCTGGGCTGCAAGGGCATCTGACATGTAGTCGCCGTTAAGGTTAAGGGTGGCAATCACATCGTGGTCGGCTGGGCGTGTCAGAATCTGCTGCAGGAAGGCATCGGCAATGCAGTCCTTGATTATGATTGTACCGGCTGGCGGGTTTGCCCCTGCTTCCTCGGCGGTCATAACCTTGCCGGGGTACTCCCGTTCAGCCAGTTCATAGCCCCAGTTGCGGAATGCCCCTTCGGTGTACTTCATTATATTACCCTTGTGCACAAGGGTTATGTACTTGCGGTTGTTTGCAATTGCATATTCAATGGCAGCCCGCACCAGCCGCTCGGTCCGCTCTCTGCTTACCGGCTTTATGCCGATGCCTGACCCGCTGTGGATGTCCCAGCCGAACTCCTCCTTGAGGAAGGCGGCCAGCTTCTCGGTCTTTGCATCTCCGGCAGGGGTTTCGTAGCCGGCGTATACATCTTCGGTGTTCTCCCGGAACACCACCATATCCACCAATTGCGGGTTCTTGACCGGGGAAGGTACTCCCTCGAAGTATTTTACAGGGCGCAGGCACACATATAGGTCTAGCTTCTGCCGGAGTGCCACGTTCAGGCTCCGCCGGCCGCCCCCCACCGGGGTGGTCAGAGGCCCTTTCAGCCCGACTCTGTACTCCTGGAATGCAGCCAAGGTCTCGGCTGGCAGCCAGTCGCCAACAGTGTTGAAAGCCTTCTCGCCGGCAAGTACCTCTTTCCATTCTATCCTGCGCTTTCCGCCGTAAGCAAGGCGCACTGCCTCGTCAATGACAGGAAGGGCTGTCCGTGTTATATCCGGTCCTGTGCCATCCCCTTCAATATATGGAATAATGGGATCATCCGGAACAATGAACTGTCCGTTCTGCATTGAAATCTTAGTACCCATGACAACTCCTTTTTTATGTGAATATAATAACATATTACTCTTTCCTTGCCAACTCAAAAATGGTATGATATATTTCACTGGATATGAAGAAAGCTGCTTATATCACAATGCTTTTTTTCTCCCTCTTGCTCCTGCTGGCCACATCATGCAGCAAGGATATGTACACCGCAGGAATGGACAAGGTTCAGAAGAACGAATTCGAAGCCCTCTCTGCCTCCCTCGAGAAAAGCACTGACTATGAAAAAAACTATATCCGCATGATGCAGATCTATAACTTCCTGGATAAAAAGGAAGACCCGGAGCTCCTTTCCGTTTTCCTGACCGATTATGTGGAAGAACATCCGGAGGATCCTTTCAACGCCTACTACCTTTTCACTGTGGCAGGACGTTATAAGCAGCAGGGTGCAGCCCCGTTTGCCCATTATTACTTCAGCCGGATTCTTCACAGCTACACCGATGTCACCTACCAGGAACAGTCAATCCATTTCCTCTGCCTTAAGGAGATTCTGGGAAACAGCCAGAATCTGGAAGAAAAGATAGAGTGCTACAAAGAACTGATAAACCGGTTCTCGGACAAGATAAACCCGGGCGAAATTTATTTCTATCTGGGAGACTGCTATGGGCAGGCCGGACAGTGGGAACTGGCGGCACAATCATATAAGAAATTCCTTGGTTACCCTGAGGCAACCGTACCGGGAAACTCATCTGCCCGGGAATATGCCACCGACTTTGAGGCCTATTACAACACCAATGTCACCTGGAGCTATGCAAGCCTTGATGATCTTATAAGCAGAATTTCGGCCGCACTCAAGACCAGAAAATCATCAGAGATAAACAAATACACATCCAAGGTCAAGTTCTTCATGTCATCATGGGATGACCAGGAGGCAAGCCAGGAAACCCTGGCAATGACCAATATAGCCAGCTTCATCAACAGCAGCACCCGTATAAACCGGGAACTGGACAAGATATCCAATGCCCAGGAGGCATACCTCAAGACATCGGGCTGGGACTTCAGAATGAACACATGGTATTTCTACTTCAGAAAAATAAATTTCCCTGCAAACCCCGAAGTCCATGGAAACTGGGAATGGGCAGGAATCTATCTGGGAGACAGAGTTTTCAGCAGATCCAATGAATAGAAAAGCACTTATTCTTCTCTTAGTTTTTACATTGTGCGCTCCCCTTTTCTCCTTTTCTCAGGATAAAGCGGCAAAATCTGCGCTGCTTCCTAAGGGCGGCAACCAGCTGTATGACAGTTATTTCAAAAAGTATTCATCAAAGCAGGAGCAGAAACATCTTGCAGCCATATGGGAACAGGCCGAGTACTTTGTCCCCTTCATTGAGTCAAAGGTAAAGGAATATGGACTGCCGAAGGAGGTCATCTACCTGCCTTTCGTGGAATCCAACTTCAGACCCGACGCAGTATCCAAATCGGGTGCCACCGGGCTTTGGCAGTTCATGACCAACAGCATAGACGGCTACAACATGAAGATAAACGAATGGGTGGACGAGCGGCGAGATTTCTGGAAAGCCACCGAAGCGGCAATGAAAAAGATCAAGTACAACTATTCGGTGCTCAAGGACTGGAATCTGGCAATAGCAGCCTACAACTGCGGTCTTGGCAAGATGAAGAGGACCGTCAGGGACGGAGGCACATCCGACTACTGGAAGCTCTGCCAGAAAGGTCTTTTGAGCAAGGAGACAACCCACTATATCCCTAAGCTACTGGCCATTTCCGATGTGCTTAAGAACAGGAGTAAATATGGTATAAAGGATAAGCAGTCAAAGCCTTTCCAGTGGACACGGATTTCGCTGCCACAGCCTGTTGATATACGCCTTTTAGCCAAAGAGACCGGCATTCCAAGAAATATTCTGGATATGGGGAACTCCGAACTCAAGTTCTATGTAACCCCGCCTGCCAAGACCGGCTACATGCTCAAGGCACCTGCTGACAAAGCAGAGAAAATTAAAAAGGTGACAGCCAGCAAAAAGACCAAGCTGACTGACTTCCATCTGTATACTGTGAAGGCGGGGGATACACTCTCCCACCTGAGCCAACACTACGGCATTTCAGTAAGCATGATACAGAGCTTCAACAATGTCAATCCCAACAACCTTAAGATAGGGTCAAAGCTGGTGATTCCTGTAAGTGACCCATCCATTACACCATATGGAGGAACTTTTGACTTCTCCGCATGGGTTCCTGACATTTCAGAAGAGAATTTTGCAGGGGAATACAAGGTGCAGGAGGGGGACACCCTGTGGTCTATAGCCAAGCTGTTCCACACCGACATCAAGCATATAGCCTACTTCAATCACCTGGAACTGGATTCTGTTCTTTCAATCGGGAAAATACTCAAAGTTCCCACCCCGCCTGAAGAGTTGGATTTCTTCTAGTTTCTGCCCACATAACCACCCTATTGACATAAAGGCTCCCTTGGTATTACAAAGTATTACCGAGGAATAATTATGACAGAAAAAACAGAAGTTATATCTTTCAAGGCCGATGAAGAGCTGGCCGCTCTTCTTAAGCATATACCCAACAAATCTGACTTTATAAGGAATGCGGTGCTGGAGCATATGCAGAACACATGCCCACTCTGTCAGGGAACCGGACTTATATCAGTGGCTCAGCGGGCCCACTGGGACAAGTTTATAAAGACACATTCTGTAGAGGAATGCAAGGAGTGCCACGAGCTCTATATCAAATGCAACAAGGGAGGCCACGGAAAATGCGGAAAGCATTGATCATACTCCTTGCTGTATTCTGCCTTGATTCTGCATACGCAGATAAAAGCGGGAAAATAAATGTATTTGTCAGCATAATGCCTCAGAAATATTTTGCAGAGAAAGTAGGTGGCGATCTGGTGAATGTATCGGTGCTGGTGCCCTCGGGAACCAGCCCTGAGAACTTTGACCCTTCCCCAAAGCAGATAGTGCAGCTGGGAAGTTCTGATGTCTATTTCACCATGGGAGTCCCGTTCGAGAATATCTTCCTGGATAAGCTTAAGGCTGGGAAAAAGAAGCTGGTTGTAGCCCCATGCGACAAGGATGTTCCAAAGCTTAAGAATGAAGAGCATGATGAACACGAAGAACATGGGCATGAGCAGGGCCATCATCACCATGGGGAGTTTGATCCCCATATATGGACCGATCCTGAACTTATTAAAATAATCGCCCGAAATATGGCCGACACCCTTTCCGTCATAGATCCACAAAACACATCGACCTATGCTGCAAACCTCGATAATTTCAAACGAGAACTGGATGTTCTCAAGAGCGAATTGAGCCATAAGCTTTCCCCTTATAAAGGGCGGATTTTCTATGTATACCACTCGGCCTACACCTACTTTGCCCAGCGGTTCGGCCTGGTGCAGAAATCTATCGAGACCGGCGAGAAAGAGCCTACCCCTGCCAAACTGAGAGAGCTGGTGAACCAGGCAAACCAGGATAGAGTGAAGACTATCTTTATACAGCCGGAGTTCCCGGCATCGGGAGCCAAGCGGGTGGCAGAAGCTATCGGCGGCAGAGCTGTCTGTATATCGGTACTTGAGTATGATGTCCCGGATAATATGAAAAAGACAGCTTCACTTCTGGCAGAATCCTTTGAGGAATGATATATGAAAGATATAAAAATCCAGGTTAAAGACCTTTCCTTCCGCTACGATTCCCGTGATGTGCTCAAGAATGTCTCCTTTGAGATTTATGACAAGGATATTGTAACTATCATAGGCCCAAACGGAGGAGGAAAATCTACCCTTCTGAAGCTGCTTTTAGGCATTCTCAAGCCAGATTCAGGCACCATCCTGATTGATGGTGTGCCGCCTAAAAAGCTTAAGAAGCCGGTGCTGGGTTATGTTCCCCAGTACTCCCTTTTTGACCCCCGTTTTCCGATCTCTGTTTTCGAAACAGTTCTCTCTGGACGGATGAAAGACGGCCTGTTCCGCTACACAGCAGAAGACAGGGAAATCACAGAGCAGATCTTAAGCGACATTGGACTTGCCGAGGTCAAGAACAATACTTTTGCGGCCCTTTCCGGCGGCCAGCGCCAGCGGGTGCTCATAGCCCGGGCATTGGCCAGCGAGCCCGAGATTCTGCTTCTGGATGAGCCCACAACTAATATAGATGTGACTACCGAGGACTATCTTTCGGCCCTTATGAAAAAGCTGAACAAGGAGCTGACCATACTGCTGGTGACTCACGACACAGCATTCACCACCGCATTCCAGACCAGGGTACTGTGTGTGAACACATTTGTCCACGAGCATCCTACCGAGATGGTCACTGTGGGAGATGACACCTTCAATATGATCCGCCACGACATAGACCTGTACAACCATCGGGGCCACAGGAAGGAGGACCACCATGTTGAGTGAATTCTTCGCCGCCATAGCCGACCCGGCAGTACCATTCATCAGATATGCCCTTTTAGCCGGGCTTCTTTCCAGCATCTCCTTTGGCATGATAGGCTCTTATGTGGTAATCAAGCGGATGTCCTACATCGTGGGAGCGGTAAGCCATGTGGCCCTGGGGGGAATCGGAGCAGTAATACTGCTTAACGAGAAGCTGGGGCTCGCTGTTTCGCCGATCATAGGGGCTCTGGTGGCATCGGTGCTGGCCGCTGTCATCATCTCGCTGGTGGATCTTTACAGCGAAGAGCGGAGCGACAGCGTAATAGGTGCAGTCTGGGCAGTGGGAATGGCCTGCGGTATAGTGTGCATAGCCCTTTCTGCCGGATATGCCGACCCCATGAGCTACCTGTTCGGCAACATACTGCTTATTTCCCACAATGATCTTATCACCATAACGATGCTGGACCTAGTTGTCATCTTTATTGTAATCAGATATTACCATGTGCTCAAGGCTGCTTCGTTTGACGAGACCTTCGCCGTAGTCCGGGGGATAAACACTGTGTTCCTGAATATTCTGCTGAATATTCTTATCGCAATAACTGTAGTGCTGATGGTATCGCTGGTGGGAGTGGTCATGTCCATCGCATTCCTTACTATCCCGGCCGCCGCCGCATCGCTGGTGGTCAGAAGGCTATCTCATATCATGGCACTTGGTGCTCTGCTGTGTGCGTTTTTCTCCACTTCGGGACTTTTCCTAAGCTACACATTTGACCTTCCTACAGGAGCAGTGACCATAATACTGTCGGGAATTGTCTACCTGGCTCTTGCGCTTTGCTCAAAGGCCATAGTCAGACACAGGCAATGATGAACATGGAGACATAAAGAAAAGTAAAAGCCATCAGAATAAAGAAAATCTGGGCAGACAGCTTTTTTATGGCAAATAAACGCCGCTGGCCGATGAAGCTCAGGAGCATGGCAATGACAATCACCGAACACCCGATAAGAATCAGAGAAGACCAGACTGTACACCGAAGCAGGAGCATCATGGTGTCGGGCAGGAAGGACTGATAGGTTCCTAAGACATAGAAGAAGAACACGGCAGCAGTGAACACAGCCATGAATATTGAGCACCTGTTGATTATTCTGAATATCTTTGTCCTGGAAAAATCCTTTGCCTGCATATCTATTTATATCATAATAATAATACACTTGACTGTAAACCATTCATAAAATATTCTTTATGTGATGAAAAAGCTTTTGGTTCTGCTATTTCTATCTATATGTCTCGTCACTGTTTCTGCCCAGGAAAGCTTTGAGCAGACCATAGAGCAGCTAAGTCACTTCTACCCGGCCCAGGAGCATTCCGAACAGGCCGGCTGGATACAGAAATATATAAAAACCAGGCTGGAGAAAGCTGATATCCCATATACAGAAGTTCCCCTTAACACCCTTAAGGACTGCCATTCTTTTGCAAAGAACATATCTGTGGTGCTGCCTGGGACGGGAGAGCAGAACCTGGTTATAGCTGTACCTATGGCAGAACATGGCAGTGCGGCAAATACTGCTCTGGCATTGGAACTTGCAGAATACTTTTCCAGGCAGGAGCACACCAGCCAGATACAGATTCTTTTTCTTGGCGCTGATTTTATTGGTGCAAAGGTCTCTTCCGAAGAATTCAAGGAAGGGAAATATACCCTTTTCTATCTTAACTTCCAGGGAATTCCCGATAAAATCATACTGCAGACAGGGAACAGAGATTATATTACCCCATACTGGATGGTCAGCAGCTGCAACAGCGGCCTGCGGAAAACAGGCCTTGACTTCAACCTGAAGCCCGAACAGAATATCCTTTACAATATAGGAATGATACCTGAGCCTTCGCCTCTTGATATCTATCTGGATGCCGGTGTGACAGCCCTTATGATGTATGGATCCAAAGGAGAAAAGGCGCAGTCTGCATCTATCTGGGCAGACTCTTTCTGCCGCTTTGTGGAGGATTTCGAGAAGCAGGGCCTGACACACAGGGAGAACGAGGACCAGAACTATTTTATAATGCAGCTGGGGGATGCATACATTATCCTTACAGAGTTCCATATCATGATTTTCTTCCTTGTGGTCACCGGCTTCATCCTGTTCTATATCATCCTTCATACCAGACAGACAAAAAACTATGTGCACATCTTCTTAAAGAATTTCTTCATAGTATTCTGGACCACTATGATGATCTTCATATTCTTCCAGATATCTACATGGCTCTCGGAGCTTTTCCTAAAAGTGACCAGGCTGGATAACCAGTGGCAGACAATAATCCCTGAGCTCATAAGCTTTAAAGTGCTCATAACTCTGGTATTCCTTGTCCTTCTGCTCCCCACCTATTCGCAGTTCAAGCAGCATAACCTGGGGAATTTCTATTCTGGAAGCGCAGTGATCACAGCCCTTCTGGATATGGTGATCTTCATGGCACTGGACTTTGCCTTTGCCGCATATTTCACATGGAGCCTCCTGTGTATATTTATTTTTGCCGTGGTCAGAAGACGTCATATAAAGTTTTTGTGCATGATGTTATCGGGACTCTTCTTCATCAGAACTATCCATGGAATACTGTTCTACCCTGCCATGAACCTGTGCCATGGCCTTATTTTTTCCTCCATGTGGACAAACCTTTATCTGGCTGTATTTGTCCTTCCTTTCTTCTTCATGGGGATACGTATCTTCTATGTAATTCCACTTGAAGTGCAGCTTAAGCATAAGGTGTCAAAAGTGCTGGGATATGCAGCAATGATTATCCTGACCATCCTGGCTTTCCGGTTCATCTATCTGTACCGGCCTTTCAACGAGACCAACAGGCAGCTGGTGAATGCAGTCGAATTCTACGACCTGGACGAGAACCGGGGAACCCTGACCCTCGAGAGCGACTACAGACTTGGCACCATGCTTGTCAAGAATGGAGATGAAGAGATTTCTGTATTCTCAAAGGATAAGAGAGTAATATATGATATCCAGAAGCCACAGGAAGAGGTTTCTGTATGGGCGGCAACCAGCCGCTTCCTGGAGCGGAAGACTATCGAGTTCCATGTGGCTGCAAAGGGAAAACCGGATCAGCTGTACATAACCCTCAAAGCCCCTTCTAAAGATGAAAAGATTCTTGTTCTGGATTCAACCTACCCTTACCAGATCCAGAATGATACAGTTTCGTTTTTTATAGGTAAAAACCAGCCTATGCCTTTTGAACTTAAAGTGACCACCCATAAGAACAGCGCTTTCGAGGCCAAGATAGATATATGCTATTCCACAATGCCCTTCGACTTTATATTCTCGGGCGATAATAAATACTGCAAGCCATCCCTGATACTTACCAAAAAGCTCTCCTTCCATGAGGAGAAATGATGGAGAGTGTCTTCTTCTGTGCCGACATGGATGCATTCTTTGCCTCTGTGGAACAGCATGACAATCCTGAATATAAAGGCAAACCTCTGATAGTAGGAGGAATCGAGGGACACAGGGGTGTGGTTTCTGCATGTTCCTACGAGGCCAGGAAGTATGGTGTCCATTCCGCCATGCCTGCATCTACGGCCCATAAGCTGTGTCCTGGCGGAATATTTGTCCCGGTGCGGATGAAACGGTACAAAGAGGTGTCGGATCATATTATGGAAATATTTACCCGGTTTGCTCCCGAGGTGATCCAGAACTCCATAGACGAAGCTTTCCTGGACATGACCGGGACAGACCGTCTTATGGGGGCCCCGTCAGAGGTAGCTGCAAAGATAAAAGCATGTGTCAAGGAAGAGACCGGCCTTACTGTCTCTATAGGAATAGGAGGCAACCGGTACCTGGCAAAGCTTGCATCCGACTACAGGAAACCCGACGGGCTGTACCAGGTGGAAAAAGGAAAGGAGATAGAGTTCATAGACTCAATCCCATTGAAGAAGCTTTGGGGAATCGGAAAGAGCACATGGACACACCTTGAGAAATCCGGCATAACATCGGCAGCCCAGATACGGAGCCTTTCAGACAAAGTGCTGGAGGGGATGTTCGGCAAAGGAGCGGCTGATTTCTTAAGAGCCATAGCATATGGAGAAGACCCTGGAATCTGCACCACAGAGCACAAGAGCAGGTCTATAAGCAACGAGACAACTTTTGATCAGGATGTGGGCGATTACGCAGTAATTAAAGATACACTATTATGGCTGTCACATCAGATCCTGTTCCGCCTGTTAAAGAAAGGATGGTCAGCCAAGACACTGGCTCTCAAGCTGCGGCTGGACAACTTCTCTACATCAACCATTCAGACCACACAGGAAAATGCTTTTACTTCGGCCGAGGAGGTGTTCCAGGCGTCGCTTGTGCTTCTTCAGAAAAAGTGGGACAGAAAGAGAAATATCAGGCTAATCGGCCTCGGATTCCAGAACGCAGATGTCACCGGCGAGACACAGCTTAAGCTGTTTGATGACATCCATGAAAAACAGAACAAGGTGGAGAAGGCGGTGCTTAAGCTGAACAGCCGTTTCAAGGGAAATCAGGTGATCAAGGCCGCCCTTCTGAAGAAGCCTTGAATCCAGGGGGCACCATATAGTATTTGTTGGAGGAGTTCCACAGGGTGAATCCGCTGGCCTTCTCCTTGGTAAGCCCATCTATCTGCCGTTTATAGTATTCATAGTATTCCTGGGCGCTGAAGTTCTTCTCATCCCCTACCAGGAAGGCCTGTACAAAGGGGCGCACCAGGCAGTTGTTGTATCCACCGATAATCTTGGAATGGAGGGTTCCTGCCTCGTACAGATATTCGGCCCATTCCATGTAGTTTCTCCCCTTCTTATGAAAGTCTGGAGAGAAATGAGAAGGATAATACATAGGCGACACCACATCCACATATCTGCTGGCCATGACTAAATTCTGCCCATTCCACTTCTCTATCTTATTCCAGCCGTTGAAGCCGTAGAAATCCACGCTTATAGGAATAGCGATTGCTTCTCTTGCCTTCTTCAGGAATGACTCAAGGGCATCGGAATTGGTCATGTTGTCGTGGCGCCAGGTGTATTCAATATTCTGTATCTTTCCATCGGTGGGGAACCTGATATAGTCAAACTGGATCTCGTCAACACCGGCATTCTGGAATTCCAAGGCAAGGGAGATGTTGTAATCCCAGATATCAGAACAGTAGGGATCCACCCAGTACTCACGCCCGTTTTCCCAAGGTTTGCCGTCGGTCTTCTTCTTGACTGCATATTTATAGCCGTCATAGCGGTACATCCGCTCGTCCTTGAACACCACTATACGCCCTATTACATATATGCCGGCACTGTGGGCTGTCTCAAGAAGCTGGGATAAATCAAAGTATTCCTTGTCGGCCCCTGTTGCAGCTGCAATTGGATTTGATGTGGTGCAGGTCACATTGCCGAAATCATCCTTCAGGTCAATTACAAAGGAATCCATATTATGGGCCTTGAGAAACTTTATATGGTTCTCTATGCGGCCAGGTTTTCCATTGATATAATTCAGATAGATACCGGTCCTGTCAGATGCCGCTTTCTTTCTGGCGGCCTCGGAGAATGTCATGGATGTCTTCTTGACCGGGAGTTCAAGGCCATCATATTTATACCATTCACTGCCATCATAGGAAGCTTCATATACCTCTGTACCGGTAAAAACCTTGAGTGCTGTGCCTGTATCTGTTATCGCATGAATAGGATTTGCCGCCACAGCATCTGGGGTAGCCAGTGGTTTCCAGCGCTGGATATAGGGATCATAACCATAGAGCTGGTTGTCCGGCAGACTCGCTGCATACCAAGTGTAGGGTTCTTTATTGTTAACCGGGCAGATAGCAGTTATCTCTTCGTAGAAACCGCCGCCAATATAGAACCGGTTGCTGGGGAAAATCTCCCAGGTTGCCCCCATGTCGTAGGTTACAAACAGACCGTCACAGCTGGTTCCTATCATCACGGTATAGCCATCTTCGGTTCCTTTCATAGCCACTGCTGTGTAGTAGGAACGCATTTTTATCGGCTCGCCCACCGGTATATTTTTCCATGTGGATGTATCTACATCATAAAGGGAAACAAAGTTGGAGCCACAGGCCACCATATAGCCGCTTGCCTCATGACAGAAAATGCTGGAAAGGGAGCGGTATTCCTTTGTCTTGAAAGGATATACATGCTTTTCAGGAAGTCCGTTGGCAAAAGGACTCCAGGTGAGGCCCCCGTCAAAGGAGCGCTGAACCATAGAATCCCTGCAGGAGGAGATATAGGTTCCATCCTCCAGGATGACAATCCTCTCGCTTTCTGCAAAAAGAGGGCATATAAAGAGGCATAACAGAATAAGTGTAACAATTTTTCTTTCCATAGGTTCTCTATATAAATCGGCAGATTGTAAAATTTATTTATATGGTATAAAATTAGATAATGGCAATTGATTTTGAGCTTGGCAGAAAGATTTTAGCAGCAGTCAATGCATCCCGGAACCTTGACGTTAAAACCCTGGATGCCGACATACTTCCCCACCCGGACGGCAAGGATATATTTGTCCTCCGCTCCAATATGAAATTCCCCATCAGCAGGGCTCAGACAGAAAAAGTGCTGGAAAAGTTCGACATTCCCCGTTCTGTCATAGCTGACGTAAAGTGTGATGACGGCATTCTCCGCTTTACTTATGATACCCTGCACAGGCTGGGTCTGTATCTCATCCCATATCTTTCCTATGGAATTCTTAATGGCGGAATGGCCACCAGCTACTGCGATGTCAAGAACAACTCAAAGTTCAACCAGGAGCTGTTTGCCCTGGCAGAAGCTGATTTCGGGAAGCTGGCCCAGCTGTGCAAGGGACAGCCGAAGGGGATAACCCCGGCATATATCAATCCGGACGGCTCTCCGGGATATGATTTCATCGAACTCAAGATGCGCTCTGTCCTCAGGCATATCCAGCAGTCCCAGGCTTTGACAGGGAAGCCGGCATCAGAATATCAGCATGCTGTCTTCCAGATGACCAGCTATAATACCGATGATAAGCTGACAGCCAGGTATAAAGAATATAAGAATTCACCTATTCTTAAAGATCTTATTGTCCAGACCGGAGTGGATGTCACAGAGCCTGAGAGTGCAATCCAGCCCCTGATTCCGGCATTCACACCGACCACAGCAGGCTATCCCCTCGCCTTCTTCAAGGATAAAGAGGGCAATTATTATGCACTGCCTGGCGGACACGGCCAGAACTTCATAGTGCTGCGCGACATCTATAAAAAACTTCTGGCGTCAGGGAAGAAGTTCGTATACCTGGGAAATGTGGACAACATAGGGTTCACCATAACACCGGTGGAGCTGGCAGTTCTGGCGCTGACCGGACGGCAGGCCACCTTCGATTTCTCCTTCAACACCCCGGTGTATGTGAAGGGGGGAATCCTGATAAGGGAGAAAAACGGCCGTCTCACCTGCGGAGACATAGGCAGGGCTGTTTCGGTAGAATTTGTGAGGAAGAACGAGGAGGACGGAATACCGATACTCTTCAACTGTGCCACAGGCCTCTTCAACCTGGAGTATCTGGTGGAGAACCTGGACCGGATAATCGAGAACCTGCCGATCAGGCTGAGCAATCAGAACAAGGATATCGGCCAATATTCACAGGCAGAGCAGATAACATGGGAAGTCATAGGGCTTCTGGACAGCCTGATTATTTTTGCAGTGGAGAAATATGAACGGTTCATTGCCTCCAAGCTCTTGATGGACAATATGCTGGCCTCTGACCTGGAATGCTGCAGAAGTTATCTTGCCTCTCACGAGGACACCGACTTTGTCCGGGCTGTCCGCTCCGTGCAGAAAGGGCTGGTATGGAACCTGAAGTCCCAATACGGCCTTGAGCTTAAAGATGGCCGGTGGACAACGTCAAATTAATTTGATTATTTCTTTTTCTTGAATTTTTTGTAATACCACTTGCGGACTGACTCGTACAGCCGGGCCCCAGGGTACAATTTCGGATGGCATGGGTAGTCCCAGCAGCCAGGACGGTGAATGATTGTACCACCCCACCCGGTCTTGAACTGGTATAGGCCAGCCATCGGATGCTTGGGATCATCTGTCGGCGAAATACCAAAGAAATCGTATTCCAGACAGCCTGCGGCTTTGGCATCCTGGATAGCTCGCCACTGGAGAGCATAGTTAGGCTGAGTCTCCCGTTTCCTGCTTGCAGAAGCTCCATACAGATAGGTGGCCTCCACTCCGTCAAACAGGGTTATGATTCCAGCTATTTCATCCCCATCCACCGATGCCATATAAAGGCGCACATCAAGTCTTTTCTGGTTTTTGGCCAGTTCAAAAAGCTTTTCATAGTAGGCCTTTGGGCGGCTTGCAATACGGTCCCGCTCCGAAGTCTCTTTATTCAATTTATACCAAGTGGAAAGCTTCTCGGCACCATGGCAGGTGATGACAACACCTTTTTTCTCGGCAACCTTTATATTGCGTCTTGCCCGGTCTTTCATTCCCTTCAGAATTTCATCCAATGGGCGTGAAATATTAAGAATTACAGATGATGGTGGCTGAATATCCTCAGGAGCCTTGCGAAAATACTTAGGAGCATCTGTCCACTCCCCTTCTTCCTTGACATACCAAGGTAGATCCCAGCGGATAAAAAGGCAGTTCTTAGGAAGTAAAGTTTTGAGATACTTCGAGACCTCTTCAATCCTTTCCTGCTCTATTGGTGCATAAGGAATATATGCCAGAGAGAAAACTTTAAAAACTCGGCGCAGGAGTACATTTACAAGCTTTCCTTCGAAGTGGAAAGAATAAGGCTCCCAGCCGAATGACCCTTTAAACAGGGTCCATAGGTTGCTCTGAAGAAATGCGCCGGACAAATCAGTGTACTCCGCCGTTTACAGTGAACTCGGTACCAAGTGCTTTGCCGTCGGCTACAAGCTTCTTTCCGCCGATCTCCACACTCTTTTCCACAACGTTGATCTCGATGCTGAAGAACATCTCTGCATCGATGTTGTCCGGTTTGACAGCATTCACGTCGTCGCCCTCAAGGATTACGTTTGTCCCAGGTGCTGCCCAAGGTGCCGAAAGCACCTCGACGCATTCTTTGCCATCAGCATCCTTGTAGTCGGCGGCCAAGAGCATACCGCGGCTCTCTACACCACGCATCTTCCGCGGCTTAAGGTTGTCGGCCAGGATAATGTGCTTGCCAAGGAGCTGCTCTGGTGTCAGGTATGGAACCAGACCGCTCTGGATAACACGGTCTTCGC
>JAFZIU010000121.1 GCA_017554185.1 Spirochaetia bacterium | reverse complement strand
TTGCGTATGCTCCCTGCCCAGTAGTTCTGCCCTTTGCGGGAATAATAGACGATTAAAATATTGCTCATAATATCGATAACCTCTTGTCCTAATGATACCTATTCTGCCGATGATATAGCAAATACTTATTTTTTATATCGTGAAATGCCTTTTAGTAATGACTTGATTGAATTTATATGATAAAATAAATTAGGAGAAAGATATGGAACTACGGGTTTTGCGCTATTTTCTTGCAGTGGCCAGGGAGGAGAATATCACAAAGGCGGCAGAGCTGCTCAATGTTACCCAGCCCACCCTGTCACGGCAGCTGTCGGAACTTGAGGATGAACTTGGAGTAACCCTGTTTGAGAGAAAAAGCCACAGGATACGGTTGACCCAGGATGGCCTTCTGCTCCAGCGGTCTGCCAGGGAGATAGTGGAATTGGCAGACAAGACCAAAGCGCAGTTTGCCCAGGAAGAGATCATATCAGGTACAATCTCCTTCGGCTGTGGCGAACTTATGAGCATGTCCAAGCTGGCATCTATCATGGCTGATTTCAAACGACAGTATCCCCTTATCCATTTCGACATAGAAAGCGGAAATGCAGACCATATAAAGTATCAATTGGAGAAAGGACTTCTTGACTTCGGCCTACTTCTTGAGCCGGTTGATATCACTGAATATGAATTCCTGCGTATGAATATAAAGGAAAAATGGGGCGCATTTATGAGGAAGGATTATCCAATTGCCAGAAAGAAATATATGAAGCCCAAGGATTTCCAGAATGCCACAATCATACTCTCAAAGCGTGAGGCAGTCCGGAACGAGATTATGAACTGGCTTGGTCCATATGGAAAAAGTGTGGAGGAATCCACCACCTTCAACCTTAACTACAATGGGATGGCTGCAGTGCGGCAGGGAATGGGCATTGCCATAAGCCTAAAGCTTGCATCAACCTATGATGATGTGGTGTTCCTGCCCCTCAGACCAGCTCTGGAACACAGTTCTGTCCTGGTCTGGAAGAAAAACCAGCCACACACTAAGACTATAGAGACATTTATAGAATTTGCCAAGGAACAGCTTGGCAATTAGCCTTTAATCCTCGGTCAGAAGAAATGGTTCCTGTGCAGGATTTGGCTCTGGCAGTTTGTCCATCTTCTTAAGCTGACGCTCTATCACCCGGCTTCTTGTCTCAGCCTTCTCAATCTCTATTATACCAGATTCCAGCTTCTTCTTGGTAGCAGCAAGGACATCGCCGAACTTGCCGAACTCGCTCTTGACTGACTCAAGCAGATCCCAGATTGCGGAAGTCTGCTTCTGGATAGCCAGGGTACGGAAACCCATCTGAAGACTGTTGAGAAAGGCTGTAAGATTGGTCGGACCAGTAACTATCACCTTGAACTCATCCTGAATCTCCTGGAAAAGTCCAGGGATGCTCTGGATCTCTGCCGAAAGTCCCTCGAAAGGAACGAACATGAGGGCAAAGTCGGTGGTGTAAGGTGCCTCGATATACTTTTCCTTTATATCCTTGGCCATGTTGCGGATATCGGTGCGCAGGGCCTTGCGCTGGGCCTCAATCTCCTCCTTGTCCGCATCCTCGTAGGCTTTGGTCAGCTTATCCCATACTGCTGCAGGATATTTGGAGTCCACAGGCAGGTAGATATACTCAGATGCGTTGCCCTTGTCCGGAATCTTGACTGCAAACTCCACCACAAGTCTGGTGTTGGCCGGATTAGGATGAGCATTCTTCTCAAACTGCTCCGGGGAAAGGAACTGAGCAAGAAGTGCCTCAAGCTGCACCTCGCCCATACCGCCGGCAGTCTTAACATTGGTAAGTGCCCGCTTAAGGCCGCCTACATCGCTGGCCAAGGTCTGCATCTCGCCAAGCCCCTTCTGCACCGCCTCAAGCTGCTTGGTGACAAGTTCAAAGGAGCTGGTGAGCCGTTTCTCCAGGGTATCATGCAGCTTTTCATCAACTGTAATGCGCATCTCCTCCAGCTTCTTCTCGTTGCTCTCCTGAATGTGTTTGAGACTTGTCTGCACCGACTGCTGCTGGAGAGCCAAGTTCTCCTGGGTAGCCTTGGAAAGTGAATCAAGCCTGCCTGATACTGTCTCCATGAATTTTATCATCTCGGCAGTCATTGCCTCTTTCTGTTTTATAAAAGAATCATTAGAAGACTTGGTTAAGGAATCCAGCTTGGCGTTTACTGCATTCTGGAATCCTAAAAGGGACTCGGTTGTCTCTTTACGTGTCTGCCCCATGGAGGCTGCTGTCTCCCTGCGGTTCTGGGCAAACTCATCCTTAAGATTGCGTTCGTAGGTGATCAGCCTGTCGGCCAGGACATTGTCAGGCCCCTTATCCTCTCGCTTATATAGACCCAAAACAAGGATCAGGGTAATGATTGCTAAAACAATGGAAATAACACTAAGCAAAACTGTCATATAAACTCCTTTCCGAGAATTCTATCACCTCTGGTGTATCAAATAATGATACACTAAAATAATTTTTCTAAAAAATCTCCTATATCCGAATCCACGCAGATGGACTGATTCTCTATCTGCTTCGGGCAATAAGCTTCGTTATGATTTATGCAGGCATACACAGCCTTCGGGTTGGCCGCAACGACCTTCCAGAAAGGATACTTGATGATGCCAGGGGTGTTGCCACCCACTCCCAATTCAAGCAGAAGCACATGACTCTGCATACAGGAATCAATAAAAGCAGAATACCGCTCCGATGCCTTATTCCAGCCCTCGTCCTCCACAAAAGTACCGTCTGATCGCAGATGTGGCACAAGCGGGCCGCCATCGTCAGGGCATACAGGAACCAGCCGGGCCGGGATACGCATGGTTATCCGCCTGTTAGGCGGCACCTGAAACACACCGTTCTCGTCCCGGACAAAGCCCTGGGCTTTCATCATCTGCATGATGATCTCCTCGTTCTCGTACACTTTCTTAACCTTTGGATTTGGACTCTGGAACTGGCCGTAATCCCCTTGAGTGTAGAAAAGACGCTGTTTATCAAAGCCAGAGCGCTGGAACTGATGATCCACATTTGTGGTGATGACAAAATAGTTTTTATCTTTCACAAGCTTGAGAAGATTTTCATACACCGGTTTTGGGGCATCGATATAACGGTTTATATAGATATGACGGCTCCACCAGGCCCAGTAAATCTCGGGTGTCGGAAAATCATAGAAGCCGCCGGAATACATATCAGGAATTCGGTATGCTTTGATAAAGTCGAAGAAGTACTGCTCGAACCGTGGCCCGGAGTATGTGAAGCCAGCTGATGTGGATAGTCCTGCCCCTGCCCCGATAACGATTGCATCTGCGGTTGCAAGCTCTTCCTTTATGCGATCAAAGCTGCTGCTCATACAGCCTCCGGTCATGGTCTTTGAAAACATTGAAAATCACACGATCCATCGCATCAGGATGAACAGCAAGCCATTCCTTCACTGTTTCTGCGGCAATCTCTGCCGCCCTCTGGTTCGGGAAATGGAACACACCGGTGGAGATGCAGCAGAACGCCACACTCCTGAGTCCGTTCTCAAGGCACATATCAAGAACATTGGAATAGCAGTCGGCAAGGGCTTTCTCATGCTCTTCAGCAAGCTGACCATAGACAATAGGTCCCACAACATGAATTACCTTCTTTGCAGGCAGGTTGTAGCCTTCTGTGATAAGCGGTATGGATGTGGGCTGCTCGTAGGACTGCCCATGAATAGAGCGGAGCTCGTTCATCTTCTGGTTGCACTCCCAGCGCAGCTGGATGCCGGCAAAGGTGTGGATGCAGTTGTCTATGCAGGTGTGCATGGGGACAAAACAGCCCAGCATCTGGGAGTTGGCGGCATTCACTATGGCATCTACCTTAAGCAGAGTGATATCCCCCTGCCAGATCGAGATTTTGTCGGTTGCTTCTGGGATGGAATCGAGGGACACTATCCCCTTCTCTGCAAGCCTGCGGGAGAGGTATTCATCCTGTATCTCAAGGGTCTTCTCGTCCATCAGGCCAGGCATTCGGATATTCATGAGAGAACGGAGAGCTGCCCGTTTATCTTCGATGCTCTCCCCCACTTGGAGATTCTTATATTTTTCCGAGTCTTCCTTGAAACGCTCAAGGAGATAGTCTAGCCTCTGGTCCTGTGTCATAGTCCCCCTCTGAAAAGAATTATAACACAGAAAAACTAGACTGTCACTTCACACCAAAAAGAAGGTCGCCGTAGGTCGGGAATGGCCAATATTTGGCAGCAGTGACCTGCTCTGCACCATCGGCAGCCTTACGGAGCACATCCATTGCTGGAATCAGCTCATCCCGAATCTTCTGGGCGCACTTGGTGACATCACTGACATCATGGACCTTCCCCACCAGTTTCTCAAGGGCATCGGTCCTGCTGTCAATCTCTTCGGTATACTCAGAAAGCTGCTTAAGAAGCTTCTTCTCGAAAACCGGCTTTATGCCGCAGGCATCCTTCTCGCAGGCTGTTCCGGCCAGGTCGGCTATATAGGTCTCCACAGCAGGGAGAATCTCCTTACGTGCCATGTCCACCATAGTGTTGGCCTCGATAATCACAGTCTTGCAGTAGTTCTCCAGCATGATCTCGTACCTTGAGACAAGCTCTGCCTTGCTGAAGACTCCCTGTCCGATGAGCATGTCCATATTCTTCTTAAGAAGGAGTGACGGCATTGCATCAGGGGTGGTCTTGAGATTGAGAAGTCCCCTCTTCTCCACTGCTTCCTTAATCCATGCATCATCATAGCCGTTGCCGTTGAAGATGATCCTTTTATGCTCTGCAATCGTTGTCTTGATCAGGTTATAAAGCGCAGTATTGAAGTTCTTTGCCTTCTCCAGCCTGTCGGCAAACTCCTCCAGCACCGATGCCACCGATGCGTTCAGCATGATGTTGGCACAGGCTATGGAATTGGAGGAACCCAGCATACGGAACTCAAACTTGTTGCCGGTGAAAGCAAATGGCGATGTCCTGTTCCGGTCGGTGGTGTCCCGGGTGAACCGAGGGAGTGCATGTACTCCTAGCTTCATGACTGTCTTCTCGTGTGCGCTGTAAGGCTTTTCCTTCCCGATTGCCTCGAGGATTCCGGTAAGCTCATCTCCAAGGAAGACAGAGACAACTGCCGGAGGAGCCTCGTTCGCACCAAGCCGGTGGTCGTTTCCAGCAGTAGCCACACTGGTGCGGAGCAGATCCTGATATTTATCCACTGCCTTGAGCACTGCCACCAGGAACAGAAGGAACTGAGCGTTCTCGTATGGGGTATCCCCTGGAGAAAGAAGGTTCATTCCTGTGTCGGTAGAAATAGACCAGTTGTTATGCTTTCCAGATCCGTTGACCCCGGCAAATGGCTTCTCGTGCAGGAGGCATACAAGACCATGCTTTGCAGCCACCTTCTGCATTATCTCCATAGTAAGCTGATTGTGGTCTGTTGCCCTGTTTGTCGTGGTGTAGATAGGGGCAAGCTCGTGCTGTGCAGGAGCCACCTCGTTATGCTTTGTCTTGGCCAGGATTCCCAGTTTCCACAGCTCCTTGTCCAGGTCTGCCATATACTCTGCAACCTTGGGTGCTATTGAACCGAAGTAGTGATCAGAAAGCTCCTGTCCCTTCGGAGGCTTTGCCCCGAAAAGTGTTCGCCCTGTATATATCAGATCTTTCCTCTGTTCATACATGGCCTTTGGAACCAGGAAATACTCCTGTTCAGGCCCCACTGATGTACTGACCCGCTTCACATCCTCGTTGCCGAAAAGCTTGAGGACACGGAGAGCCTGCCTGTTAAGTGCTTCCATGGAACGGAGAAGCGGTGTCTTCTTGTCCAGTGCCTCACCGCCATAGGAACAGAATGCAGTAGGAATGTAGAGTGTCCCATCCTTTATAAAAGCGTAGGATGTCGGATCCCATGCTGTGTAGCCCCGGGCCTCAAATGTTGCACGCAAGCCTCCGGACGGGAATGAAGAGGCATCAGGTTCTCCCTTGATAAGTTCCTTGCCGGAGAAATCCATTATTACGCTGCCATCGGGAGATGGAGAGATAAAGCTGTCGTGCTTCTCGGCGGTAATTCCTGTCAGCGGCTGGAACCAGTGGGTGAAATGGGTGGCCCCCTTCTCCACAGCCCAGTCCCTCATTGCTGCTGCAACTGCGTTGGCAACAGAGAGATCCAGCTGCTTTCCTTTCTTTATAGTCTGCTTCAAAGAATAATAGACATCGGCAGAAAGCCTTGCCTTCATAACACGCTCATCAAAAACCATGCATCCGAAATAATCTGGAACTGAAGTCATATTACCTCCAAAAAAAAAAGACACTGACGGCTTAGATATCTAAGACGCCAATGTCTTGACACTTGAAACTATATTTTTGCATCAGAAATTTGTCAACAAGTTTTCAAAAAATTTCATTTTTTTTCAAAAAAAACATTGACAAGAGCGCCATCTAAAATTGATAGTATTTCTATGTCACATGAGCATATTTACAGTATATTGATTGTATCGTCCTCAGCAAAGTTCAATATGCTCAGCTCATATCTGTTCCCCATAGCAGAGTACTGGCCGGTGGACACTGTCCCGGATGCTGCCAGTGCCAAGCAGAAAATGATGGAAAGGACCTACGACATAATAGTCATCAACACACCTCTGTCAGACGAGATGGGCCCCAGGCTTGCAACCGAAATCTGCACCGGCTCAAGCTCCTGCGTCATGCTTCTGACCAATAAGGAATCTTATGAAGAAGTGAAAGAAAAAATGGATGATTATGGGGTTGTGGTTGTTTCAAAGCCTGTGTCGGTTCCTGCTGTCTCCAAGAGCCTTAAGATAATGTGCGCCACACGGCAGCGTATAAAGCAGATAGAGAGCAGACAGAAATCAATAGAAAAGAAGATTGATGAGATCAAGGTGCTGAATAAGGCTAAATGGCTCCTCATCGGATACATGAAGATGACAGAGAGCGAGGCCCAGCATTATATAGAGAGGACAGCAATGGACACCAGGCTCTCCAAGGCAGAAGTTGCAAAAAATATTATCCGGACATATCAGGATTACCATTGACAAAAAAATAAAATCCCGATAGCATATTCAAGAACAAAGGCGTTCATCCAGGAAAGGATTCCTGTCGGTGAGCGCTTTTTTTTATGTCCAGATGTTCGGGAGGAAGCGATGACAAACTATATCTTTGTGACTGGCGGTGTTGTATCGGGACTTGGAAAAGGAATAACTGCTGCATCCTTAGGACGGCTTCTGAAGGCAAGAGGGCTCAAGGTGGCGGCCCAGAAGCTTGATCCGTACATCAACGTGGACCCTGGAACAATGAGCCCATACCAGCATGGAGAGGTATATGTCACCGAGGACGGCGCCGAGACCGACCTTGACCTGGGCCATTACGAGAGGTTCATCGACGAGGACCTGAACAAGTTTTCCAACCTCACCACCGGCAAAGTGTTTGCCAACGTGCTTGCCAAGGAGCGCCACGGCGAGTATCTGGGACGGACAGTGCAGATAATCCCAAATGTCACAGATGAGATAAAAAGCTTCATATACAATGTGGGAAAGAAGACAGATGCCGATATAGTGATCACAGAGATAGGCGGTACCATAGGCGACATCGAGAGCCAGCCTTTCCTTGAGGCAATACGTCAGGTGGGTCTTGAGCAAGGAAGAGAGAACACCCTGTACATCCATGTGACACTGGTCCCCTACCTGAAGGCTTCAGGCGAGCATAAGTCAAAGCCGACACAGCATTCTGTAAAGGAACTGCAGGCGGCAGGAATCTCCCCTAACATCATAGTGCTCCGCTGCGACGAACCTATCAAAGACGAGAGCATATTCAAGAAGATTGCCAATTTCTGCAATGTAAAGCCAGACTGCGTCATCGAGAACCTAACTCTTCCGATTCTGTACGAGGCACCGCTCTACCTTGAGAGCAAGCACCTTTCAGAGGTTGTGTGCCGGGAGCTCAGGATAAAGGCCCCGAGACCGGCACTTGATGAGTGGAGAGAGATGGTTGAGCGGGTACGGAATGCAGAGAAGAGTGTAAAGATCGGACTGGTGGGAAAATATGTACAGCTGCACGATGCCTATTTATCTGTGGCAGAGGCGCTGAGACACGCTGGATTCTATCTGAATGCAAAGGTTGATATAAGCTGGATAGACTCTGAGCATATCACTCCAGAGAATGCAGCTGAGATACTGGGCGGTATGGACGGAATCATAGTGCCGGGCGGCTTCGGAGACCGTGGCATTCCGGGAATGATAGAGGCAGCCAAGTATGCAAGGGAGAACAAGGTGCCCTACTTCGGAATATGCCTGGGAATGCAGATTGCAGTGATCGAGTATGCACGGAATGTGGCTGGCTTACAAGATGCAAATTCAGGCGAGTTTGATCCTGACTGTGCCCACAAGGTCATAGACTTCATGCCGGGCCAGAGCGACGAGATCAACAAGGGCGGCACACTGCGCCTTGGAAGCTATCCATGCTGCATTGTCAAAGGGACAGCAATGGAAAGATGCTACGGCACAGACCTCATAAACGAGAGGCATAGACACAGATATGAGTTCAACAACGACTACAGGGAAAAACTTACCGCTGCAGGATTGACACTCAGCGGCCTTTCTCCGGACAATAAGCTGGTTGAGACAGTGGAGCTGACAGACCGGGACTTCTACATAGGAGTGCAGTATCACCCTGAGTTCAAGAGCAGGCCTAACAAGCCGCATCCTCTGTTCAAGGGATTTATAAAGGCAGCATTGGAAAGATGATGGAAACAGCATATCTTGTTCTTGGAAACGGAAAGATTTTCAAGGGAAAACATATAGGAGCCCCGAAAAAATGCCTGGGAGAGCTGGTGTTCACCACCAACATGGAGGGTTATCTTGAGACTCTTACCGACCCCAGCTATGCAGGGCAGATAGTTATCCAGACCTTCCCTCTCATCGGCAACTACGGGGTGATTGAGGAAGATTTCGAAGGGAAGAGTGCCCTGAAAGGCTATGTAGTCAGGGAGATCTGCGACACACCGTCAAACTTCCGCAGCCAGTACAGGCTGGATGAATATCTTAAGAAGCATGGAATACCTGGAATATGCGGCGTGGACACCCGTGAGCTTACCAGGATAATACGGGAGAACGGCGTTATGAACGCCATGATATGTTCCCGGGTGCCAAAGGATTTAACGAAAATAAAAGAGTTTGCCGTAACCAAGGTGGTGGATGCAGTAAGCTGCAGAGAAAAGGCTCTCTACCCTCCTCAGGGAGAGAAAAAGCATACTGTGGTGCTCATAGACTACGGTGCAAAGAAAAACATAATACGGAGCCTCACCAAGCGGGGATGTGAAGTTATAACAGTACCAAGCACAACCACAGCCGAGAAGATACTTAACTGCAAGCCTGACGGCATAATGCTTTCCAACGGCCCCGGCGACCCGGCAGAGAACACATTCGCAATAGCACAAATAAAGAAGCTGATCGGCAAGGTGCCTGTATTCGGCATCTGCCTGGGACATCAGCTTACAGCATTAGCCATGGGCGGCAGGACCGAGAAGCTTAAATACGGTCACCGGGGTGGCAACCAGCCGGTCAAGGAAGCAGGTGGCCGCACCTACATAACAAGCCAGAACCACGGCTATGCAGTGATTGCAGAAAGCCTCAAGGGAACAGGCGTGGAGACATTTGTTAATGCAAACGACGGAAGCTGCGAGGGCATGGAATACCCCGGCAGGCGGTGTTTCACTGTACAGTTCCACCCCGAGGCCTGTGCAGGCCCCAAGGACACCGGCTTCCTTTTTGACAGGTTCATAGCCATGATGGAGGGCCGCGAAAATGCCTAAAGACAAGAATATACGCAAAGTTATGGTCATCGGTTCAGGCCCAATCGTAATAGGCCAGGCAGCAGAGTTCGACTACGCCGGTGCCCAGGCCTGCCGTGTGCTCAAGGCCGAAGGTATAAACGTGGTTCTGGTGAACTCAAACCCGGCCACCATCATGACAGACAAGGCAATGGCAGACGAAATATATCTTGAGCCGCTGAATGCCGAAACTGTAGAACGGATCATAAAGAAAGAGAAGCCGGACAGCCTTCTGGCCAGCTTAGGCGGCCAGACCGGGCTGACCATAGCCATGCAGCTTTCCCAGCGGGGAATCCTTGACCGCTACCATGTGCGTCTTATCGGCTCCAACATGGATGCCATAGAGAAAGCCGAGGACAGGCAGCTGTTCCGGGACACCATGAAGGCTATCGGTCAGCCCGTAGTGCCTTCCGAAATAGCCAATACACAGGAGGAGGCACTCAAGGCTGCCCAGCTTATCGGCTACCCGGTCATCATACGCCCCGCCTTCACCTTGGGCGGCTCAGGCGGCGGCATTGCTAATAACGATGCAGAGCTTAAGACTATAGCAGGCACAGGTCTGCTTCTTTCACCTATCCATCAGATACTGGTGGAGCGGTGCATCTCGGGCTGGAAAGAGATAGAGTTCGAGACCATGCGGGACAGCATAGGAAACGTCATTGCAGTCTGTTCCATGGAGAACCTGGATCCTGTGGGAATCCATACAGGAGACAGCATAGTTGCTGCCCCTGCCCTCACTCTGTCGGACAAGGAGTACCAGATGCTCCGCTCCGCCTCCCTGGACATGATAACAGCCCTGGGCATCGTGGGTGGATGCAACTGCCAGTTTGCTCTGAACCCCGACAACTTCGAGTACGCAGTAATAGAGGTGAACCCACGTGTGTCACGTTCCTCTGCCCTGGCCTCAAAGGCCACCGGCTACCCTATCGCCAAGATAACTACAAAGATTGCCCTGGGCTACACCCTGGACGAGATAAAGAACGATATTACCGGAAAGACCTGTGCCTGCTTCGAGCCGGCCCTGGATTATGTGGTGGTGAAGTTCCCGAAGTGGCCATTCGACAAGTTTGCAGGCTCAAGCCGCAGGCTGGGAACCCAGATGAAGGCTACCGGCGAGGTTATGGCCATAGGCAGCAGCTTCGAGGCCGCCCTGATGAAGGCGGTGCGTGGTACCGAGACTGGTTTTGACACTCTGAATGCACCACCTCTATCCAATAAAACGATGGAAGAGCGGCTTGCCGAGCAGGATGACAGGCGTATATTCACTGTGTTCGAAGCGTTGAAATCGGGTACTTCTGTAGATAAGATCCACGAGATAACAAAGATAGACCGCTGGTTCCTGGACAAGATAAAGAACCTGGCCGATTTCGAGCTCTCCATTTCAGGTAAGAAACGCCTTTCAAAGGAAGAGTATGCACTGGCCAAGCACTTGGGCTATACCGACAAGGCGCTGCAGCATATATGCAGGGCAAAGAAGATGCCAGGCTGGCAGTTCAGCTACAAGATGGTTGACACCTGCGCCGCCGAGTTCAACGCCGAGACCCCATACTTCTACTCCACCTGCGACGCTGTGTGCGAGGCAAGGGGCTTCCAGCGTTCCGGCAAGCCGGTGATACTGGTTCTGGGAAGCGGCCCTATCCGCATCGGACAGGGAATCGAGTTCGACTATTCATCGGTACACTGCGTCTGGACACTGCGCCAGATGGGCTACGACGTTGTCATCGTGAACAACAACCCGGAGACTGTATCCACCGACTATGACACTGCAGACCGGCTCTACTTCGAGCCCCTCACACCAGAAGATGTGATGAACATCATTGAGGTTGAGAAGCCTATAGGCGTTGTAGTTGCTTTCGGAGGACAGACTGCAATCAAGCTGACCCAGTTCCTGGACAGGCAGGGAATCCCTATCTTAGGGACATCAGCAAAGGGAATAGACCTGGCAGAAGACCGTGCCCTCTTTGACAGGCTTCTTGAGAAGTTTGCCATCTCCCGCCCAAAGGGAATGGGAGTAAAGACACTGGAAGAGGCTGTGCATGCTGCAGATACCCTGGGCTATCCGGTTTTGCTCAGGCCAAGCTATGTAATCGGCGGCCAGAACATGACTATATCGTGGAACGACGAGCAGACACGTAAATATATGCTTGCAATCCTTGCAACAGGCATCGAGAACCCTGTGCTGGTGGACAAGTATATGCCGGGCACCGAGCTTGAGGTGGATGTAATCTCCGACGGCACCGATGTCCTCATTCCTGGTATCATGGAGCACATAGAGCGGGCGGGTGTCCATTCGGGCGACTCCATAGCAGTCTACCCTCCATACAACCTTTCGGGAAGGATGCTGCACAAGCTGTGCGACCGCTCCGAGAAGCTGGCTCTGGCACTTGGTACCAAGGGGCTTGTGAATATCCAGTACCTGATCTATGAGAATGAACTGTATGTAATAGAAGTGAATCCTCGGGCATCCCGGACAGTCCCATATATAAGCAAGGTGACAGGGGTTCCTATGGTGGATATTGCCAGCCGTGTCATGCTGGGCGGCAAGCTCAAGGATATGGGCTACGGCACAGGGCTGTACCCCACCCCTCCATGCCATGCAGTCAAGGTGCCTGTATTCTCCTTCGAGAAGCTGAACGATGCCAACGCAATACTGGGACCTGAGATGAAGTCCACCGGCGAGGTGCTGGGAATCGGCAAGACTACGGCCGAGGCCCTCTTCAAAGGGCTTACTGCTGCAGGGCTCACAATCCCATCCAAGTTCGATATGGAGACCGGAGTGCTGTTGTCGGTTGCGGAAATAGATTATCAGGAGATTCTTTCTATTGCAGAGCAGTTCTACGACCTGGGAATAAAGCTCTATGCCACACCTGGAACCGCCGCCACCATAAAGAAGCAGGGAATCCCGGTGCACAGCGTCTCCAACGCCACAGAGTCGGCAGAGATCTACACCCTTATGGAGCAGAAGAAGATACACTATCTGATCTACACCGGAGCTGTCAAGGATGCCACCATGGGCGATTTCATCGCTATCCACCGGCGTGCAATGCAGCTTGGTATCCCGTGCCTCACCAGCCTGGACACCGCCGGCGCGCTGATAAAGATCATTGCAAGCCGCTACACCTTGGCTAATACTGAGTTAGTGGATATAAACAATATGTAAAACTCTGTTATACAGCATTTAGTACCGTGTTAATCATCAATTGTGCATCTTCCAGCTTGGTGAAGCCAAAGCATTTCTTGCCCAAATCTTTTAATGATGCCCCTATATGGTAGATCTCTATGTTATCTATTATCAGAAACCTGTCGTGCATGTTGTTTGTATATTTCAATATTAAAGTAGGATATTGCGCATTAAATTGGGTTTCATCAAGCTTTGTCACAGGAGTATCCTGTCTGGTATAGACAATCACTTTTACACCGACTTTTTTTTTGGCAAACCTTTCGAGTATCGTCAAATCTATATAGTTATCAATCAAAATGATTTCCTTTTGTGCTTTTTTAATTAGATTCTGCAGTGCTATATAAGCATCTAAAATCTGCCCTTTGACAAAGACACCTTGTTTATCTTCTATTTTGTATTTATCAATAATAGAGAAGATAGTTCCTATTTTCTCATCATGCTCTATTAATTTGGTTTCGGCATCTGATATTCTGTTGATTATTCCTGCATTTTCAGCAAAGTAGTGCCGCATCTTCTTGAACATTCTAACAAGGGCAAGACTTTGTTGTGTAGCAAGTTCTCCCCTGAGAACAGTCATAAGCATATAAATACCCTGTTCTGTAAAAGCGAGAGGAAGATATACTCGTCCACCTTTCATTCCAGAAGTCTGCATTATCGAGGTCAAAATTTTTGACCTCGATAGATATTCAACTTCATCTTTCGTAAGTTGGAACATCATATCATCTGGAAACTTTTCTATATTATTCTTGACCTGCTGATTGAATGCTTTTGTAGAATACCCATAAATCTCCGCCAAATCCCTGTCCAGCATCACCTGCTGCCCCCGGATAACAAGTATCTTATTCTCAATATTTGTCAAATCATTCATATGTGCCTCCTAAGGGTTTTACTTGTAAAGACACAAAAATAATGCCTTTTGCTGGCTAGATAGAAGTACAGAGTTTTTGAAGCTTTTTTCGCATTGGGTTGGGAATTAAACTTTGATTTTCCAAAAGTTCCGTGCTATACTTTATATATGAAAAACCGCTATAAACTGGCTCTGGATACTGTAATGGCAGCTGTCCTGATCTTCTCTTACAAGAAGAATCTTATCTCCCTTGTTTTCCATGAACTGATAGGATTAATACTGTGTGCTCTGGTGATCATCCACATAGCAATAAACTATAAATGGATAATAGGAGTGACACGTGGCCTTTTTCAGGAAAAGACACCTGTCCGCATCAGGATCTGCTATCTGGTTGATATTCTGCTTATAATCACATTCCTGCTCCTTCTTATTACCGGCATAGGAATAAGCAAGAAGCTGTTTCCACAGTGGGCTTTCATTGCGGGAAAAG
>JAFZIU010000018.1 GCA_017554185.1 Spirochaetia bacterium | reverse complement strand
AGCATATCATAGTTCACCCGCATCTTCATAATTCCCGGGACACAGGCAAGCAGCACTGCAATAGAAATTGCAATTATAACTAAACGCTTTTTCTGCACCACATCGGCCCAGCGGGAGAATGCCATATCCACCCGGGTGGCACCCTGGTCGTATTTAGGGTTTGGAGATTTGTCTTGCCCGAAAGAAAGGAAGATAGGTATAAGTATTGATACATAAAGGTATACTGCCAGTACCACCAGAGAAGCAGTCTGCCCAACCCAGGCCACAGGACGCATATCCACCAGGGCAAAGCTTATAAGGGAAGCTACTGTGGTAAGGACTGTGAAGAATACAGACCAGCCGCATTCCTCTATGGTGTTAATTGCCGACTCAAGCCGTTTCCCGGTACGGTAGAAGAACAGTTTGAACATATTTATATAGTGGATTGAATAGCCTATGGAAAGAGCAATTCCCAGAAGTATAGGCAAAGTTATAAGGGAAGAATCGGCCTTGACGCCGAAGTATGCCATACCGCCCAGGACCGATGCTATAGCCCCTATAGTGGCCAGCGCCGGGATTATGACACAAGCCACAGTACGGACAAAAATTATAAGACATACAAGCATGACGCAGAAACCAAGGATAACCCGCAGTGCAAAATCAGGAAACTCGTATATCTCCTCCTGTACATCAGAATAGGGCTGTCCTGACCCATAAAGCTTAAAGGAACCTGACTTGAATTCTGGGCTCTGGAGAATTTCTTCCAAAGCATAGCCTACCTCAAGACTTTCCTCGTCGGCATCCCCTTCATAAGGCAGCAGGGACAGAGTGACCCAAGTCTCGGTTCCGGCGGTATTGACCAAAGAATTAATCAGGGAGTTTGTCTTTTCTGTTCCCCGCATAATGAATTCTTTTCTCTCTTTGAGGGCATCTGGATCTGAAGGAATTCCTTTGCTATATGGTTTGACCACTTCGAAGCCCTCTTCGTTTCCTACGGGAATATCCACCTCAACCAAGGAAGTAAGCTTATCTGCATAGGGAATCTCGGCCATCATCCTGTCTCCAAGATGCTGAATCATGGTCAGGATCTCTTCCGAGAACACATCATCGGCACACACCAGGACTCCCAGGCCATGACTGTTTCCAAAGACAGCTTCGTACTTTTCCTTGTTTATATTAAGCTGGTCGCCGCTGCCATACCACCCTTCGCTGCCGTTGGCAATCTTGAACTGTAAAAGCCCTGCGCAGCAAACTGCTGTTATGACAACAAATATACACAGGACTGCATATTTATAGCGAATCTGGAACTCACCTATCCGACGGAATATGGAATTAATCTTTGATAATTTAATCATTATTTCTCATCCTCGTAGTCAATCAGCTCTGCTACACCCGGGTTCTCTTTGTACCGGATAACGTTGAGCATGAATATGTTCAGCTTGTTGATGATGTTCGGAGGCAGCTGGTTGCCGTCAATCTCGATGGAGATAGCCGGATACTTGTGCTGCCGGGCATAAGGCATGTAGAGTCCCTCGATGACACGGCCGATAAGACATGCAAACGGCGAGATGTTCACAACGCCTGAGTAGCCTTCTTCCATAGCTGTAGCTGCGGCGCCGCTGGAGATGGAGATCTCGGAGTTAAGCTCGTAGCTTACAAACTTAAGGGTGTTGGCCATGATCTTCTTCATGTCGTGAGGCGACTTAGGAATCAGACCACAGGGCTCCAGAGCTTCGCGGATCTTCTCCTCGGTGCTCTCCTTCCATGCCTCTGCCAGCTTAAGGATTAAAAGCTTCTTGGTGTTGTCGCTGAATATCTTCTTATACCATGGGAAGACTGTCCGCTCCCGCTTAAGGAAGTACTCCTGCACAAAGTCGGTGTAGTGGATCCACTCTCCGATGCCTGAAACCTTGGCTATGATGCCCTTGTCGGCACAGGATCTGATAATCTCGTCCACCGCATAGTCGTCACGGCGCACATAGATCTCGCCTACAACCAGCACCTTCGGACATTTCTCCGGATCCTTTTTAAGAGGAATCTTCTTGACCCGCTCGGCAAACACCTTAAGAGCCGGAACTATGTTCTTCCAGCTCTTCTTAGCTTCTTCAAGAACATACTTCACCCCTTCCTGAACCTCGGCCATGGCATAGGTTCTATCCACTGCACAGGTCCGCAGAGTTGTCTGGATATCCTTAAGGTAGTCGGCTGCACAGAGTGCCCACCACATAATCTTGGAGAACCCTGCACCCAGTTCTGAATAGGAGTGGTCTGCACTCAGAGTGAACACCACCACGTTCTCAAGCCGCAGGTCCCGGAACAGATTCTGGTAGAATACAAAGTACTGTCCGGTACGGCATGGGCCGGTGGTTATTGGTACGAAGATCATATATGTGGTGCTCTTGTCGTACTTGTCAGATGCAAAGTATTCAAGCATTGAGCCCAGGAGCAGCAGGGATGGCACGCACTCTTTTCCGGAAGCGTGGTTCCGGGCAAACCGCAGTGTCCGTGGTGTCGGAATAGGAACCGCCTCGGCATTGAAGCCCAGGGACTGGGCTGTGGCTGCCATGGCTCTGGCCGAAATATCACCCATGTTGGAAAGGAGAATTTTCACCTTCTTGTTGCCTCGGATTGCAATATCCTCGCCGGTATGCTCGTTATGCAGGTGAGGCTCGCTCTTGCCGTCGTTCACAAACCGCAGGCCGTTGTCGTAGCGTTCCTCGTCCTTGCCGCTGTACTTGAGCCGGTAGCCTTCGATAATATCCAGGAATGCCTCCACACGGGTATCCACACCGGCATCGGCCGAGTGGGAGTCCAGCTCCAGCACCAGGAAGGGCTTTGTCCCCATGATCCACTTAAGGTAATGGAGCATGAAGGAGTCCGGGGCACAGGAGAAGTTGCTGACCCATGTGACAAAGATGTTAGGGTTATCCTTCATATTGAAGGCGGTGTGCATATCCTTCTGGCCATAGTACCAGTACATGTTGGGGAATATCTTCTTGTCGCCGATAGGCAGGATGTCGAACGGAATTACAGTGTTGCCACGGGAAGTGAACTTCCGCGGGATACCGATGTTGGCCTCTTTTGCAAAGGCGTTGTAAGGGCGGCCTAGAAGGGCAATCACCGGTTGCTGCTGTGTTTTTGCATACTCAAGGGCTTCCTCGCCCAGTTTGAATGCAGCTTCCTGGTACTCGTTCTGCTTCTTCAGGGCCACATTGAAGGCCTCTTTTGCCTCGGCAGCAGTGAATCCCAGCCTCTCGCCCAGCTGGATAAAGAACTCTATAGCCTTGTCCAAACCGGTCCTGAAGCTTACTACAGGTGAAAGAATCTTCTCCTCCGGAATCTCGGGGAAAGCCTTTCTGATGTAGTATGGCAGGCTCTGGGTTATGGGGCAGAAGTTGGCGTGGATATCGCTTTCGTGGCTAGGCATGTCCCTGTAATGAGGCAGGAAGATATAATCAGTCTGCTTGTCCAGAATGTCCTGTACTGCACCGTGGGCAATCTCGGCAGGGAAGCAGTAGGTAGACTCAACTCTTGCCACGCCTGCATGCGGAACCTTATCCGAAAGAACTGTCCTGATTCCCAGCTGGTGGAAGTACCATGCATAGAACGGGTAAAGTGTGTAGACCGAGAATGCCTTGGGGATACCTACAGTATAGTCCCGCTTCTTGATAAAGCTGGCCTCGTCTGGAGCGAAAGTCTTGAACATAAGGTCATTACGCTCATCCACAAAGTTGCGGATCTTGGACTCGTCGAACAGCTTCTTCTTCCGGGAGTTGGTGTATTTGGAGCACCGTCCGCCGAACATATACTTGTTGCCGTTTACCTTAAGGATACGGATCGGGCACTGGTTCTCGCAGGATTTGCACTTGAACTCGCTTTCGTATATGATCTCGGTCTCCAGAATCTTGTCGATGTCGAAGGAAGCCTTGGAGATGAGCCCTTCGTTGAACTTCTGCTTAGCCAGAAGACCTACGCCGAAGCATCCCATGAGCTCCGGATCCGGCGGCACCAGAATCTCCTTGCCCAGAAGGAGTGCAAATGCCAGAGGGATAGCCTTGTTCTTGGCCACGCCACCCTGGAGGAATATCTTGTTGCCCACAGTCCTGTTTCCCACAACTCTGTTAAGGTAGTTGGAGACGATGGAGGTGACAATTCCTGCAGTGATGTCGGCCCTGGTGGCACCCTGCTGGATAGCCTTGCGGATATCTGAATTGATGAAAGCAGAGCAGTGCTCGCCGAACTTAAGCGGGTTTTCGGCCTCAAGAGCGATGTCCCCGATCTCCCATGCATGGGCTATGTTCAGGTCGCCGGAGGCAGACTCCTCAAGGAAGGAGCCGGTACCGGCCGAGCAGGCCTCGTTCATTGCATAGTCGATAGGCACTTTGTTCTTAAGAAGTACATATTTGGCATCCTGACCGCCGATCTCGAAAATAGTGTCCACATCATTGGAGAAATAGGTGGTTCCCTCGGTGTGGGCGATAATCTCATTATATACAGCCGGAGTCTCCAGGAATACTCCCAGAATCTCACGGGATGATCCTGTGGTTGATGCCAGGGTGATGTTGATCTTGCCATCGCCGATGTCGGCCTGAACCTGCTTTTTTATCTCCTGAAGACACAACTTAAGGGCTTTCACAGGGTCGCCGTGGGTACGGCCATAGTAGGATGCGGTGATCTCATCTGTCTCGATATCGATAAGGCAGGCCTTGGTTGTTGTGGAACCGCCGTCCACACCCAGTATGTACTCTCTGCCGGCAACTGTCTTGCCATGCTTTGCAGGGAAGTAGGTCACTTTATCAAGCTGGGTCTTGAGGCTCTCCAAGTGTGTAAAGCTTACCTTGTTCTTTGTGATAAGCTTGTCGGCTTCCGGCATAGGGCTTCCATCCTTCTCTGCCAGATATGCGGCTCCCAGCGCCTCAAAATAGGAGGCTTCTTCCGGAATGATGAACTCAATCTCGGGAGCCTTTTCCTTGATGAACCGGATAATATGGCGGTTTCTGGTGATTCCGCCTACAAGTATGACCTTGCCCTTGCTGATTCTTGCCTTCTTAAGGAAGTCGATGACCTTCACAGCCATCACATTGCTCAGCGAGAGGACAATATCCTCTTTAGT
>JAFZIU010000120.1 GCA_017554185.1 Spirochaetia bacterium | reverse complement strand
GACAGAGGGTATAGAGAGGCGCATAGTTCTGCCTCTTCTGCACGACAGCCGGCAGGATGACCAGACCATCACTTATTCCTACGAGTCGGGCCGTTCATTCTTCGGCAACTTTGCTTACCTTAAGGATGAGCTTTTCCAGCTGATTAAGAACGATTATAAGGTTTACATCTTCTCAAGCTCCGGTGTCCAGGCCCAGAGGATAGGCAAGATACTTGAGGATCTGGATGTACAGGTGATAATGGGTGCAATCTCCGGCGGCTTTGTCCTCCCCGACAGCCATATAATCGCCATCCAGGAGAATGAGATATTCGGCCGCAAGAAACGGCCCCCTGCATCGGTGAAAAAGGTGAAGAGCAGCCCTATAGACTCATTTGTAGAGCTTAACAAGGGAGACTATATAGTCCACATAAACTATGGACTCGGCCGTTTCATCGGCATAGACCGCATTAAGTCCACCGGTACAGAGCGGGACTACATCCACCTTGAGTATGCAGGGGAAGAGACTGTATTCATCCCCATAGAGCAGGTGAACCTGATACAGCGGTATATAGGCGGGGAGGGCAAAGCGCCCCACCTTGACCACATCGGGGGCAAGGCATGGGAGGCCCGCAAGAGCAAGGCCCGCAGAGCCGCAGAGGAGCTGGCCGCACGGCTTATCAAGCTCTATTCAAGGCGGCAGAATGCAAAGGGGTTTGCATTCCCCTCCGACACCGATATGCAGATGGAGTTCGAGGCCGCCTTCCCATACGACGAGACCGACGACCAGCTCCGGTGCATAGAGGAGGTCAAGGCCGATATGGAGCGGCCCAACCCTATGGACCGGCTCATCTGCGGCGACGTAGGTTTCGGCAAGACCGAGGTTGCCATGCGGGCCGTGTTCAAGGCGGTGGCCGGCGGCAAGCAGGCTGCCTTCCTGTGCCCGACCACAATCCTTGCAGAGCAGCACTACGAGAACTTCCTTGACCGGTTCAAGAACTTCCCGGTAGAGATCCGCCTTCTTTCCCGGTTTGTCCCTCCAAGACAGCAGAAGGCAGTCATACAGGACCTTAAGGATGGAAGGGCCGATATCATCATAGGGACACACCGCATCCTCCAGAAGGATGTAATATTCAACAACCTTGGCCTGATTGTGGTGGACGAGGAGCAGCGTTTCGGAGTCAAGGACAAGGAGAAGATGAAGGAGCTCAAGACTTCCATCGACTGTCTTTCCCTTTCTGCAACCCCGATTCCACGCACCCTCCACATGTCGCTCCTTAAGATACGGGACCTCTCTGTGCTGGAGACACCGCCCCGGAACCGGCGTCCTATCGAGACTTTTGTACAGCCCTACAGCATGGAGGTGGTCAGAAAAGCTATCCTTCAGGAGATTGCAAGGGGAGGCCAGGTCTATTACCTCCACAACAGGGTGGAGTCATTAGAGAATGTGCGCCTGACTCTGGAGCATATGATGCCGGAGCTTATCATGGAGACAGCCCACGGCAAGATGAGCGGTACCGAGCTTGAGGATATAATGGACAGGTTTGTGCACCAGGAGATTCATGTGCTTATCTCTACAACTATAATCGAGAATGGTATCGATATCCCCAATGTGAACACCATAATAATAGACCGGGCCGACATGTACGGCATCTCCCAGCTCTACCAGCTCCGGGGCCGGGTGGGGCGGTCCGACAGGCTTGCATACGCCTATCTGCTTTATCCGGATCAGACTGCCATGACAGAGCTGGCCATGAAACGGCTCCGTATAATCTCCGACAACACCGGCCTTGGTGCGGGCTTCAAGGTGGCTATGAAAGACCTTGAGGTGCGGGGTGCAGGGAACCTGCTGGGACGTGACCAGAGCGGCGAGATAAGCGCTGTAGGCTTTGATATGTACCTGCGCCTTATTGACGAGGCAGTCCGGGCCCTGGATGAGCACAGGAAGGAAGAGCTTGATGTCCACGATGTCTATCTTGAACTTGAGTACTCAGGCTTTATCCCGGACACCTATATACGGGACCAGAGCGAGAAAATGGAAATCTATAAGAAGATTGCCTCTGTGGTCTCTGAAAGCGAGCTTGACACTATATGCAGCGAGCTGGAAGACCGTTTCGGTCCGCTTCCGGACGAGGTTGAGAGCCTTGTCTCCTTAGCCGAGATAAGGGTGCTCTGCGGAAAGCTTTACATAACTTCCATGAAGGAGCACCATGGGGAGATAGAGATCACCTTCGGAAAGGTTCATGTGATCAGCATAGAGAAATATATGCGTCTTATAAAGGAAAGCGGGGGCAAGATAAAGCCGTCGCCCCACGAGGCAAATAAGATGATTATCACCACAGATCTTGTTGATTTGAAGGAGAAATCAGCCTTCCTGCGGGATAAGCTGATGCAGCTGGTATAGGAGAGCTTATGGAAGAGGTTTTTCACAGGACTATAAAAAGCTTTGTACTCAGGAGCGGACGGATAACCAAGCTTCAGCAGCATGCTCTGGATAACTATGCACAGCTCTACTGCATCCCTTATGATGCCGATAAGAAGCTTGATTTTGCCTCCATCTTCGGCAACAGCAGCCCTATAGTGATCGAGATCGGTTTCGGGGACGGAGAGGCCACATATCAGATGGCAGAACGCAATCCAGATATGAACTACCTGGCTATGGATGTCTACCCGCCGGGAGTCGGAGCCCTCCTTGATGTAATCCATACAAAGCACCTTTCCAATGTGCGCATTGTGCACCACGACGCCGCCGAGGTGGTGGAGAACATGATCCCCGACGGTTCTGTAAGCGGCTTCCACATCTTCTTTCCAGACCCTTGGCAGAAGAAACGGCATTACAAACGGCGGCTTATAAACAGCACCTTTGTTGCAACCCTTGTGAATAAGCTTAAAGAGGGCGGTTATATCTACTGTGTCACCGACTGGGAGGACTATGCCCATCAGATGCAGGAGGTTCTGCGGGGTGAGAAGAGACTTTCGTCTCCTTTTGAGGGCTTTGCAGATAAGGGCAATGAGATTGTCCCCTGGAGGCCCCAGACCAAGTTTGAGCGCAAAGGTTTGGCAGTGGGCAGAACTATTTTCGAATCCTATTTTGTAAAAACTTGCTAATTATGCTCTTTTATAATAATATAAAGGAGGAGGGGCACTGCTGTGGCAAAAAGTCGTAAAAGGAATAAGATCTCAAAGAAGAATTATCCTCTTATTATAGCAGCAGCTATCCTTCTTGTATCCCTTTTGGTCTTAGTTGTAGTCATAAGCTATCAGCCTTCTTCAGAGCCGGCAGAACCGGAGACCCCGGTACAGCCGGAACCTGTGCCAGAACCGCAGCCAAAACCAGAGCCCGAACCCCAGGTGCAGCCCCAGCCGGCACCCGAAACAGCCCCTGCCCCTAAGCCGGAGGCTAAGGCCGAAAAGCCGAAGAAGCGCATTTACATCATCCTTGATGATGCCGGTCATAACACCAAGCAGCTTAAGCCTTTCCTGGAGTTCCCGGGGCCGCTCTCAATCGCTGTAATCCCACGTCTTGCTTATTCAAAGGAAGCTGCTGAACTTATCTACAAAAGCGGCAAGACTGTCATGCTGCACCAGCCTATGCAGCCCCTGGGCAAGGCAGATCCGGGTGCCGGCGCCATCTATGTCACCATGAGCGACGACGAGGTGCGCAAGACTCTTAACGACAACCTGGATTCTGTTCCCCATGTGGTGGGCTTCAACAACCATATGGGTTCTGCCGCAACCAGCGACGAGCGGGTTATGGATGTAGTGCTCAAGGTTGCCAAAAAGAGGAACCTCTTCTTTGTGGACAGCTTTACCCATGCAGGCACTGTGTGCGCCAAGGTGGCTAAAAAGAATGGAATGCGTATTGCAAAACGTAATATATTTCTCGATAATGACAAAAGCAAGGAAAAGATAATGGAAGCGTTCAACTCAGGTAAGGCAATTGCAGATAAGAACGGCTATGCAGTGATGATCGGTCACGTATGGTCAGATAATCTTGCCAGCACCATGATCGAGCTCTATCCTGAATTCATAGAAGAGGGGTACTGCTTTGAGTCTGTTGCTGATTTCTTCGAACTGGAAGATGATTCCAAGGAATAAAGATTGAATATTCTTGGTATTGAGTCCTCTTGTGATGAATGCTCTGTAGCAGTTGTTGTAGACGGCAAGAAAGTCCTGTCAAATGTGGTGGCAACCCAGATTCCGCTTCACCAGCCATATATGGGAGTGGTGCCCGAGATTGCTTCACGCACCCATGTTGAATGGATCAAAGGGGTAGTGCACAACTCGCTGGAGACTGCAGGATGCACTATCAAGGATATAGACGGCATTGCCGTGACAGCCAAGCCGGGTCTGGCCGGATCCCTTCTGGTAGGCCTTTCCTATGCCAAGGCTCTCTCCTATGCAACAGGCATACCATATATCGGCATAAACCATATCTACGGCCATATCCATGCAGCCCATATTGAATACGACATCCAGTACCCCTATGTGGCACTTCTGGTCTCGGGCGGCCATACCCTTATTGCAATCATGGAGAACTACGACAAGATGCAGATTATGGGTACCACCATCGATGATGCCTGCGGCGAGGCCTTTGACAAGATTGCCAAGTTCTACGGCTGGGGATATCCTGGCGGGGTAGTCATTGATAAGATGGCACAGAAAGGGGATGCCAACGCCTTCTCCTTCCCGGATCCGTCGCTCCACAAAGGGGAGCACAAGTATGATGTCTCCTATTCCGGCCTAAAGACTGCAGTGATCAACCAGCTTCACCAGTTCCAAAACCCGGGCTACGAGGCCACACCGGAGAATATTGCCGCCTCCTTCCAGAAGGCAGCTATCGACATGCTCATAAGGCGGCTTAAGAAGGCAGCCCAGGCAGCAGGGCTCAATACTGTGGTGACAGGAGGCGGTGTGGCTGCCAACTCGTATCTCCGCAAGGCCCTGTCTGAGCTTAAAGGAATGAATGTATATATCCCTTCAATGAAGCTCTGCGGTGACAACGGTGCTATGATTGCGGCACTGGGTTATCATTTCTTGAAGGATGGCATGACATCCGATCTTTCCCTCTCCATCATGTCCAAGGTCATGGCTTTCCACAGGAGCTATCCTAGGTAGATGTCTAAGAAAAGTATTCTGTATATCATCATAACAGCGCTATGTTTCGGAACCATGGAGGTAGCCCTCAAGGTGGGGGAGCATTCCTTTACTGCGCTCCAGATGAACTTCCTCCGCTTCCTTATAGGCGGCATCATCCTTCTTCCACTGGCCATCAGGGAGCTTAAGAAGCGTAATCTTACCCTTACAGCCTCGGACTGGGGTTATATGACTCTTCTGGCTGCAGTGGGAATATCCTTCAGCATGTCCTTCTTCCAGATTGGAGTTGTATACCTGAATGCCCATACTGCTGCCATCATGATCTCCTGCAATCCGGTTTTCACCATGATGTTTGCCCATTTCCTGGTCCACGATAAATTTACCCTTAAGAAAGCACTGGTGCTCCTTATCTCTGCCGTAGGGCTGCTCTTTGTAGCCAATCCGTTCCATGTGGCTCCCGGCAACACAGCAAAGGGTTTTATCTATATGGCTGTGGCGCTGGTCTCCTTTGCCTTCTATTCTGCAATGGGAAAGGTAAAGGCAGCGCGGCTTGGAGGCATTATCCAGAACTGTTTCCCGTTCCTCATAGCCAGTGTCCTTAACTTTTTCCTTCTTATTGTGCTGCACGAGCCTGTATTCAGCGGAATTACACTCAAGACCTGTCCGGTTCTTCTCTATATCGGTTTCATTGTCACAGGGCTTGGATATTATACCTATCTTGGTGCTATAGAGATGGCAGGCCCCTCCAACGCTTCCATCACTTTCTTCTTAAAGCCGGTGGTGGCTGTAGTTGCCGCAGCCATGGTGCTCCACGAGGAGATAACATGGAACAGCTTAGTTGGAATTGCAATTATTCTTGTGGGCTTTTATATAAGCCTTAAGAAGGATTAAGGCAAACAGGGCGCCGCAACCTTCTCCTGCGATAATGGCAGAAACCAGTCCCGATATCCCGAAAAGCCTGTTCAGCAGGTACATGAATGGAATATAGAACACCAGCTCTCTTACCACCGCGTGAATAAATGTGCCGGCGCCGTTCCCCATGGCCTGCATGCAGAAGGAGGAATGGTAGTTCAGGAACTGGAATGGAGAAGCCATGCACCTGATGCGCAGGAACACTATTCCGAATGCAATAGTTGTGAACGCTTCCTTGGAATACCCGGTGGAGGTGCTCATGAATACCCGCACTATAGGGGAGGCCATAACCAGGAACAGCGCCATGCTTATTGCGCTTACTATAAGACCGTAGCGGCGCCCGGTACGGATAACGCTCTTCATTCTTTCGTGGTTGCCCGATGCATAGTTGTAGGCCACGATAGGGAGCATTCCTTGGCAGATGCCAATGTTTATGGCATTTGGCAGCCGCTCGGCCTTCATCACTATGCCTATGGCGGCCAGCTGCAGGTCGCCCCATCCGGCCATCAGGATGTTCAGCACTATATTGGCAATGTCAAAGAGCAAAGTGAGGCATGAGGAGGGGATTCCCACCGCCATAAGCGCCTTGAAGTCGGCCATCCGCAGGCCCAGGGCCTCCTTCAGGCTGGTGCTCAGAGGCGCAGTTTTAGACACTTTCTTAAGGTATGCCAGCAGGAATATGCAGGCAACTGTGTTGGAAATTGCGGTGGCCAGGGCTGCTCCAAGCACCTCGTTGCCGGGACTCATAAGGCGGAACATGAATATAGGGTCCAGTATTACATTAAGGATGCCGCCGCCCGAAAGCCCTATGCTGGCCTGCTTGGAGTAGCCGGTGTTCCGCAGCAGGTGGGCCGCCGTCAGGGAGACTATGGTAGGAAAGTTGCCGATCACCAGCACCACCATGACATACTGCTTTGCATATGGCAGTGTGGCATCAGAGGCTCCCAGGAAGCGCAGTATAGGGGTAAGGAACACCAGAAGAAGCAGGGAATAGAGCAGGGCAGAAGCCATGGCAAAGTAAAGGCTGGCCGAGGCCACCTTCTTTGCATTGTCAAGGTCCTGTGCACCGGAAAGGCGGGCAATGAGGCTGCCCCCTCCTATGCCGAACAGGTTGGCAAATGAGATATTCATCATGAACAGGGTAAAGGTGACAGTTACGGCTGCCATCATGTAGGAGTTTCCTGTCCTGCCTATGAAGAATGTGTCTACAATGCTGTATATCAGGTTAACCAGCTGGCTTACAATTGTAGGTATAGCCATTGCCTTGATAGCCTTGGATACAGGCATAGATTCAAATAAGTCCCGCTTGCCTGCGCTTATTGTCATGTTATTGCCTTGATTTGATTGTACACAAAAAAAGGCATCCTGTAAAAGGATGCCTCTGATAAAAAGCTGATAAAAATCAGCAGATCTTTACAACCCAGCCTTCTGGTCCCTTGATTCTTCCCATCTGGATACCAGTAAGTGTGTCGTACAGCTTCTTTGTGATCGGACCCATGGAGGTCATGCCGCTTGGGAAGCAGATTTCCTTGCCGTGGTCGTTGATCTTTCCGACAGGAGAGATAACTGCTGCTGTTCCGCAAAGGCCGCATTCTGCAAAGTCTGCAATCTCTTCCTTGTAGATCTCTCTTTCCTCAACCTCGAGGCCCAGATAGTCTTTTGCAACTACCATAAGGGATCTTCTGGTGATTGATGGAAGGATGGAGTTGGACTTAGGTGTTACAACCTTGTTGTCCTTGGTTACGAACAGGAAGTTTGCTCCGCCGGTCTCCTCAACCTTTGTCCGTGTTGCAGAGTCCAGGAACATATTCTCGTCAAATCCCTGCTTGTGTGCATCTACGATGGCATGGAGGCTCATTGCATAGTTAAGACCAGCCTTGATATGGCCAGTTCCATGAGGTGCAGCCCGGTCAAAGTCGCAGATACGCAGTGTAAGAGGCTTAACTCCGCCCTTGAAGTAAGGTCCTACAGGGGTAACGAAGATTCTGAACTGATACTCGTCAGCAGGCTTTACGCCGATTACTGCGCCGGTAGCGTTCATGTTAGGCCGGATATACAGTGTTGCGCCGGAGCCGTAAGGTGGAACCCACGCTTCGTTTGCCTTTACTGTGTCGATGACAGCCTTGATGAACCGGTCTTTCGGGAATACAGGCATCTCAAGCCGCTCTGCACTCTGTTTCATACGCTCTGCGTTAAGGTCAGGTCTGAAGCATACAATGCTGCCATCCTCGGTTGTATAAGCCTTGAGGCCTTCAAAACATGTCTGAGCGTACTGGAATACACCTGCACATTCAGTGATTGCTACGGTTGCATCAGAGATGATAGCTCCTTCATCCCATGCGCCGTTCTTGTAATTTGAAACAAATCTCTTGTCGGTCTGCATATAAGCAAATCCAAGATTTCCCCAGTCAATGTTTTTCTTTTCCATATTCCACTTCTCTTTAAATAAGATTTATACAAAAATGTTATCATTTAATAAAAAATTAGGGAATAGTTTTTGTTGCAAAAAGGGGAGGAAAATAATAGTATACAGGTATGATCTGGTTTCCATTGGGTGTTTTTGCGCTTTTAATTATTCTGGGCTTGACCTTTATTCCCGCTTCCAAGCGAGATTCCGGCTTTATTCTAAGCTGTGTCATAGCCCTTCTGGCATCCTTTCTGGTAAGCTTCCTTTACAGCTTTATAAAGAAAACCTTACCCCTTGCAGATGACACAACAGGGATCCTGGTCCATTACATGGTTCACGACCACCTGTTCTTCTATTACCCGGGGGCAGTGACAGTGCTCATCTGCATGCTCTGTCTCCGCAGAGAGGCCACCATCGGGGCATCCCGGGCAATCTGCCTTGTGCTCTTCGGCTTCTATATGTTCCTTGCCATGCTGGCTTCATTCTTCTATTCAGCCCATGGCGGCTGGGCAGATCCATATTTCCTATTCTTCCTTACAGGAAGCAGGGTGCTCCAGTGCATTGTCTTTGCCTTTGCAGCCCCTCTGCTCCTTATAAAGCCATATCGGATATGGAAGATTATACCGGCACTGGTTATTCTGCTGGCTATTCCGTTTGCCACTGCCCCTGTGTCGTATCTCTACTACACAAGCTTTGTCTGCCAGGCACTGGAGATCCTGGCAATCCTCTATGGGGCTGCGCTTGTGGTTATCCTGCCGCTTCTTATCATTTTCCGGAGGCATAAGGCTTGAGATTCAGGTTCTGGATCATCACTTCCCTTATTGTTCTTCTTTTCTCAAACTGCACCATGGATAAAGGAGAGAAGCTGGTTTTCTTCTATGATACTGATTTCGGCCAGGTGGCAGAGTTCACCCCGGATCTATTCTCGGGCCATTCAGAGCCCCTTTTTCCTGAACTTTCCAATGTTGCCAAGGAATCGGGCTATTCTCTGAAATATGTTCCGGTTGATATTCTGCAGGAGAATTATATCAGCTCTTTCCAGGGCAGGCTGCCTCAGCAGAATAAGCAGGTGATGATAACCTCGTTCCTCTACAATGTGCCGGAGATCCAGGAGCTTCTTGCAGGGTATAAGTGTGCAGTGGTTGGTGCTGCCGTGGATATTCCTCTGGATAAGCTGAAAATAATAGGGAATGGCTTCAGAGTGCTGGAGGAAGAGGGTAGAATGCTGGCTTCCACAGGTCAGAAGATGAATTTTGTGGCCTTGAAAAGTGGTTTTCAGAATCGGATTACCCAGGCTTTCTTAGATGGTGCTGGAAAAAGTGTCACACTGTTCGAGGTGGAACTTAATGCAAACAGCGTTATAATGCCTCTTACTGATAATATGATTGTGGCCAGCTATGGAAAGTGTTTCAAAAGCTTTGCATCTTCCAGAGCTATTACAGGCAAGATAAGGGTTGTTAATTTTCCAGGAACCCCCGATTATGTGGACCCATATATGAAAAAGAGGGTAGATGCCTATATCTGCTATGACTTTGCCACATCCTTCAAGAGCGCAATATTAGAGCTTGCTTCCGGCAGGGGAGAGAAAAAAAGCTTTTATTCCTTTGACCTAGTCAGGCGATAGGTGGGTAGGTGTTCACGAACACCACCTTGTTCTCCACTTTTTCAACGCCTTCATAGGCTGCAACTGCCTGTCCCACCTGGTCAATCAGGCCACGTACCTCAACAGTACCCATGATTGTTGCTGTATTGTCGTGTACATCCACCTCAAGGAAGTGAACTGGAATCTTCTCTTCATACAGCAGGTAGATGACAATCTTCTGGGCCAGATACAGCTCCTTGAGCCGTTTAACCAGCTTTTCGGTGTAGTTCTCGTGGTTGAAGACCTCGATTGCTCCCTCCACCATTCTGTATACAACCTCGGTGCCCAGGACATCGGTGTTGATCACCATATCGTAGGAACCTGGATCATCCCAGGACATATTATAGAAGAACCGTGTGTAGCCTGCTCTTTCGTCATCCCGCTGGTTCACCAGCTTGCGGGCTGCTTTCTCGTCCAGGTGGTAGCGGTCCATTATCCGGGCCACGCGCACATTCTCGCTTCCGATTATTCTTATGCGCAGTACACCGGGTACATTCTTAAGGAAGAAGGCGCCGCCCCGTCCCAAAAGGATGCACTGCGGAGTATCGATGACTTTCTCGAAGAAATAGAGTTTGAAATAGTTGTTGTATTTGTCGTGCTGATTTGAGAAGCTTGCCAGAAGGCCTGGTTTTTTCTCGTCGAATTTAGAGATGCTTTTCTCTGTGATTCCGTAGTAACCTGCCAGTTCTTTGTTGATAAGATCCCTAGAGATGAACTGCCAGCCGAACCGTTCTGCCAGTCCCTGAGAGATCTCCTTGCTGAGACTTCCTTCCTGCCGTGCGATAGTGATGATAGCCATTCAAATACCTCCAAGGTAATTTTACCATATGTTTGCAGGAAAAAGCAATTGTAAAAATAAAATGAATTTGATATAATTAATAAGTCAAATTTATAATTACAGTAAACTTTTTAAAGTCGGGGTATAAAAATGAGCGAGATTATCAAAGCTGTAGCAATTGATAAGGGAATGTTCCTTATGATCAAGAATGCACCTTATTATGTTGTAGACAGAGAGTTTGTAAACCCAGGTAAGGGTTCTGCATTCTGCCGTCTTAAGCTTAAGAACCTTCTTAACGGTCAGGGCCTTGCCACCACCATGAAATCCAACGAGGACGTGGAGATGACCGAGGTTACAGAGTGCAACTGCCAGTATATGTATGCAGATGACGAGAACTACTACTTCATGGAGAGCGAATCTTTCGAGCAGTTTGCTATGCCGCGGGCTGGAATGGAAGATAAGATCTACTACATCCGGGAAGGCGAGGAATACAGAGTTATCAAGTGGGAAGGCAATCCTGTTGACATCAAGCTTCCTGCAAAGATGGTATTCGTAGTTGCCGAAGGCTCCGAGGGAATCAAGGGCGATACAGTCACCAAGACCACAAAGCCTGTCAAGACCGAGACCGGCCTGGTAGTTAAGGTTCCTCTGTTCATCAAAGAGGGAGAGAAGATTCTGGTCAACACCGAGACTGGCGAGTACCAGGAGCGTGTAAATAAGTAATTCTTTATCAATATTTGTTTTTTTCTTAGAGGTAAAAAAAGCCGGTCACATAGACCGGCTTTTTTTGTCCCTGTAAAACTGAAACAAGTCCAGAGGGAAACTCAGATATTCTTGATCTGGATTCTTCTGGATGGCAGTGGAATGCCCTGTTCCTGGAATGCGTGTACCAGTGCAATGTTGTTCCAGGACTTTGCAGTTCCCTTGTCAGCCACATCCTTGATCTTGATGTAGGCAACCAGCTGGATTCCCAGCTCTTCAAAGGATGCAATACGTACATCTGCCTTGGCATCCTCTGCATTTGCAGGGTTCTTATTAATTGTTTCGGCCATAACTTTCATTGCCTTGTCCACGTCGGCAGAGTAGTCAATCTTGATTGTGGTGTCGATTGTCACGCTCTTGTCGTCGCCGAAGGTATGGCTGTGGCATACTTCGGAGATAAGGATTGAGTTAGGTACAATCAGGGTCTCGTTCATAAGTGTGGTGACCACTGTGTTAATGAAGTTGATCTTGGTTATGTATCCTTCTGTCCCGCTTACTGTAATTCTGTCCCCTTCCTTGATAGGACCGGTGAACAGGATGACAAGACCGGCAGAGAAGTTGGAGATAAGGGTCTGCAATCCGAAGCCGACGCCTATACCTAAAGCTCCCAGTATAACTGCGATGGACGACAGGTTGATTCCAAGCATAGTGAAGCCTATGAACAGGGCTGTTATTGTAACACCGTAGCTGATGAACTTAACCAGCCTGAACTGGTAAGTTTCAGAAAGCGGCTTGTTTTTAAGGGACAGCTTAACCAGCTTGCCTACTATCTTTCCTATTTTCTGCGCAATAATTACTACAGGAATAAAAAGCAGCAGGGTAAGGATCGAAATGCTTATGCTTCCTGCTGTCAGGAAAGGCTTGTTGATAAATGCATAGATGGCGTTCAGAACGTCCATGACACTTTCTGGAAGAATATTTTCCATTCTTTATTTCTCCTTTTAAATTATTTTTTCGGATTATCAGTGGAGTAGAATCCGCTGCCTTTGAAGATTATCCCAATTTTAGAGCCCTGAGGGATTATCTTTTTCACTGCCTTTCCACATTTGATGCACTTTTTTATAGGCGCGTCAGACATGGACTGCTCAACTTCGAAGACATGCTTACAGCTCTGACATTCATATGTGTAGATAGGCATTTTTTTGTTCCTTTATGTTCTCTATTTCCTATTTGTTTTTCAATATCGCTTTAATATCTTGAAGTTCAGAATGAATAGAGAAAAGGATTATTAGTGGTGGAATAATTAAAGCTTCTGAAATAAATATTACTATTGCACCAATTATTGCACCTAAAAATCCATGTTCGTAAGCTCCAATGATACAACCAAATATAAGTAATAGCCAAGCTATAACGCTTATCAAACCCTTATAAGAATCCACTAAAAAGCCTAATAGGCCTCCAGCTTTTTCTTTAACTTTTTTTTCTTCAGTTTTTATATTTTCTTTGTTTTCTCGCCACTGATTATATACATCTTCTGAAGCCATAATAAACCTTTAAATATTATTTTTTATTGATTTTCCCAAACAGATAGCCTAATACAACACCAGCTGCACCACAGCCAAGTATCTCAAGTCTGATAGTTCCCATATCACCCAATTTACTTGCAACCTTTTTTAAACCTTTTGCTGGGAAACATAAATCTGGTATACTAATCCAGCCACTATTTGTTTTTGCAAAGATTAAGTATCCGATTACTAATCCCACTAGTGCAAAAAAGATAATTGCAACAGTATTGTTCTTTTTACTCATTTTCTCCCTCCGAAAATATGAAGATAGTCTTCAAAAAGCTCCTTGGCTTTTTCAATGCATCCACCGCAGACCTTGCCCAGCTTGGTCTTCTCCTGAAGCTCCTCGAAGGTCTTGCCCCCGGCTTTGACAAAGTTCTCGATATCTGCATCAGTTATATTGTTGCATACACAGATTACTTTTGCAACTTCTTTTTCAAGCATATCCTCTTTGCCGTTCTTCTTGCAGTAATCCTCGATTGCTGCGCGGAGAGCCCGGTCTCCCAGGACAGAGCAGTGGATCTTGTGGTCCGGCAGGCCGCCAAGCTGGCCTACGATGTCTTCAGGCTTGATCTTATATGCTTCTTTAATAGGCATGCCCTTGACCATCTCGCTCATCATGGAGGTGCTGGCAATGGCGCTGGCACAGCCGTAGGTCTTCCACTTTATATCTTCGATCTTGTCATCTTTCACCTTGATTCCTACAAGCATCTCGTCGCCGCAGGTTATATTTCCGACCTTTCCCCAGCCGTCTGCCTGGTAGGATGCCTCATCCTCAAGGATATTCCGGGGATTGGTGAAATGATCTTTAACTTTTTCTGTATATACCCATGAAATCATTTTGTCTCTCCTTTCTTATATACAGTGGACATTTTCCTGATTTTTTCGATTATCGGAGAAAGCTTCTCAAGCACATAGTCGATGTCTTCCTCGGTGTTCTCCCGTCCCAGGCTGAAACGGATGGAGCCGTGGGCAAGCTCTGCATCAACTCCGGTGGCCATAAGCACATGGGATGGTTCCAGGGAGCCTGTTGAGCAGGCACTTCCTGTGGATACAGCAATTCCCTCAAGGTCCATGTAAAGAAGGATAGACTCGCCCTCGGCTCCTGTGAATGATACATTCAGGGTGTTGGGCAGGGTGTGCTCCTGGTTGCCATTTATCTTGATATCTGGGATAGATGCTATTATGCCGGCCTTAAGCTTGTTCCGAAGTGCCAGAAGGCGTGCCGATTCAGCTTCCAGTTCCTGCTCTGCAAGTTCTGCTGCTTTGCCCAGGGATACAATACCGGTTGTGTTCATGGTTCCGGCCCGGCGTCCTGCCTCCTGGTGCCCTCCGTGTACGAACGGACAGTAGGGGGCTCCCTTTCTTGCATACAGGATTCCTATTCCCTTTGGAGCGTAGATCTTGTGGCCCGACATGCTCAGGTAGTCGATTCCCATTGCCTTTACATCTATTGGAATCTTTCCGATAGCCTGCACTGCATCGGTGTGGAAAAGAACTCCCTTCTCGTGGCAGATCTGGGCAATCCGCTTTATATCCTGCAGGGTGCCAATCTCATTGTTGGCAGCCATTACCGATACCAGGGCTGTCTTGTCGGTGATCAGGTCATACAATTCCTCGGGGTTCACCAGTCCGGTGGAGTCCACCTTGAGGAACTTGGTGTTTATGCCGCTTCCCTTGAGGAACTTTACAGTCTCAAGTATGGCCGGGTGCTCGATAGGGGTGGTGATTATCTCGTTCTTCACGCACCGGGCGCAGTATTCTTTAGCCACGCATGAACTTTTCTGACAGCCTACATATTTAAGGACTGTGTTGTCAGACTCAGAACCGCCTGCTGTAAAGATAATCTCGCTGGGGTCAGCATTTATAAGGTGGGCAATCTGATTTCTTGCCTTATCAATAAGCATTCCAGCCTCTCGGCCGAAGCCATGCATGCTGGAGCCGTTTCCAAATATATCCAGGGACTCTATCATCACCTTTTTTACTTCGGGGTGGATAGGAGTGGTGGCGTTGTAATCCATATAGACTTTTCTGTAATCCATGGGAACTCCTAAAATTCTTAGTAAAATATACTAAATTAATAGGTAAATATCAAGTTATAAAGTTTGACAAAGGGTAAGGATTATTGATACCATTACAGTATGAAAATTGTAGTCAAAATTGGAACTTCTACACTGGCCTATCCTGGCGGAAGGCTAAATATCCGGCACACAGAGGAGATCTGCAAGATCATAAGCGACCTTAAGAACTCTGGAATTGAGATTATCATGGTTTCTTCCGGTTCAATCGGAATGGGAACTGGAAAGCTGTCGCTCAAGGAGCGGCCTTCCGACATGCCTACCAAGCAGGCTGCAGCCGCAGTGGGGCAGTGCGAGCTTATGTACACCTACGACAAGCTCTTCTCAGAGTACAGGCATACTGTCGGGCAGATTCTGGTCACTGCCGAAGATATCCAGCACAAGGAGCGGCACAAGAACTTCTCCAATACACTGAACCGGCTTCTGGAGCTGGGTGTAATCCCTATCATAAACGAGAACGACTCCATAGCAACCGAAGAGATCGGGGTGGGGGACAACGATACATTGGCTGCAATTGTAGCCACAAGTGCACAGGCAGACCTTCTGGTGCTTCTGTCCGATATAGACGGGCTTTATACTGCCAACCCCAATACAAATAAGAAGGCAAAGCTTATTCCCGAGGTCCATAAGATTGATGACAAGATCATGGCACTGGGTGGCAAGAGCTCATCTACCCTTGGCACCGGCGGCATGAAGACCAAGCTTTCGGCAGCCAAAATCTGCACCGAGGCCGGCTGTGACATGATAATTGCCAACGGATCCGACCCCACAGTGCTCTATAAGATTGCCGAAGGCAAGCCGGCTGGAACCCGTTTCTATGCCAAAAGGAAGAAAGCATGACCACACAGGAAATACTTGTTGCAGCAAAGGAGGCTAAATCCTATCTGGCCACTCTGTCAGAGTCCGAGAAGAACAGGGCTCTTTCTGCCATGGCTTCTGCTATGGAAGAGGATTGCAGTTCTATTCTCGAGGCCAATGCACAGGATATAGAGGCAGTAAGGGGAACTGTAAGCGATGTGATGCTTGACCGCCTTATGCTCTCCAAGGAGAGGATAGAGGGGATGGCCCAGGGAATCCGGGATGTGATTGAACTTCCAGACCCGGTGGGGCGCATCCTTACAGAGCGGACTACTGCAGACGGCCTTCTGCTTAAGAAGATTTCTGTTCCGATCGGAGTGATTGCCATTATCTACGAGAGCCGGCCCAATGTCACATCCGATGCCGCAGCCCTTTGCATAAAAAGCGGCAATGTGTGCATCCTGCGTGGAGGCAAAGAGGCATACCGCTCATCCCATGCTGTTGTGAAAGCTATGAAGAGCGGTCTTGAGAAGGCTGGCTTTAAGAGCGGCATCATACAGATACTGGACGACACCACACGGGCCGGCGCTGCCGAGCTTATGAAGGCAAACGGATATGTGGACCTTCTTATCCCGAGGGGCGGTGCGGGGCTTATAAAAAGCTGTGTGGAGAATGCCACAGTGCCATGCATCGAGACTGGCACAGGTATCTGTACTGTCTATGTAGATAAGTTTGCCGACCAGGATAAGGCGCTGCGCATAATAGAGAATGCCAAGACCCAGCGCCCCTCGGTCTGCAATGCGGAGGAGACCTGTCTTGTGGCCCGCGCTATTGCTGGTGAGTTCCTGCCAAAGCTTAAGAAGGTGCTGGTGGATGACCGCATTGCAGCTGGTAAAAAGCCTGTGGAACTGCGTCTCTGCCCAGAAGCCCTTGCCATTATTTCTGGGACTGCAGCCACCGAAAAAGACTTTGATACAGAGTTCCTGGACTATATCCTGGCAGTCAAGGTGGTTGAGAATGTGCAGGAGGCAGCAGAGCACATTGCACAGCATTCCACACACCACAGCGAGGCAATTGTTACAGATAATAAGGAGAATGCAGACTACTTCACATCCCATGTGGACAGCGCTGCGGTCTATGTAAATGCTTCCACCCGGTTCACCGACGGTGGTATGTTCGGATTAGGATGCGAGATGGGAATATCGACCCAGCGTCTTCATGCAAGGGGCCCTATGGGGCTTGAGGAGCTTACAAGCTATAAGTATGTCATCACTGGCAACGGCCAGGTGAGAAAATAGGAGAGACTATGGAAAAGTACGGATTCATCGGTTGCGGAAACATGGGCGGTGCCCTTATCAGAGCAGCAGCAAAGTCTGTTTCACCCAAGAATATATGGATCACCGACAAGGATTCTGATAAACGGGATGCCTTGGCAAAAGAGACCGGGGCTCAAGCAAAGAAGATACAGGATATCGCTTCCAAGTGTACCTGCATCTTCCTGGGTGTTAAACCGCAGGTTATGGCCGACATGCTGGCCGAGATCAAGAAAACCCTTGCCGCCCGCAAGGATCACTTTGTACTTGTCTCTATGGCTGCCGGCATCTCCATAGAACGGCTTGTAAAGATGGCCGGCGACTGGCCAATTATCCGTATAATGCCTAATATTCCGGCCTCGGTGGGCGAGGGTATGATACTCTACTGCAGCCACAAGGCCTCTGAAAACGATATAGAGGCTTTCCTCTGCGCCATGGGCCACGCCGGCAAGCTGGCCGCTGTGGACGAGAAGCTTATGGATGCCGGCAGCGCAGTGTCTGGCTGCGGCCCCGCCTATGCCTTCATGTTCATCGAAGCCCTGGCCGACGGCGGGGTGGACTGCGGACTCCCGAGAGCCCAGGCACAGCTTCTGGCAGCCCAGACACTGCTTGGTGCCGCCAAGATGGTGATCGAGACTGGCAGACACCCCGGTGAGCTCAAGGACGCAGTGTGCAGTCCCGGCGGCACCACCATAGAGGGGGTGCTGGCTCTGGAGCGGGGCGGCTTCCGTGGTATAGTATCCGAGGCTGTTATTGCAGCTTACGATAAGACAAAGGGCCTTTGATGAAATTAGCAATCGGTTTCGGCATCTTTCTTTTTGTCATATGTGCCATCGGCCCCCTTATTTCGGTCATTGTATCGGTGCATGTGGCTCAGAAGAAGGGCTCAAAAAAGGAAAACAGCAGCAGTTGACGGCGGAGTTGATTGCTGAGTATAATTATTAAAAAGGGGCATTGGCGCAACTGGTAGCGCGTTTGGCTGGCAGCCACAAGGTCATGGGTTCGAGTCCCATATGCTCCAAAGTCACCCACACTGTGGGTGACTTTTTTTATTCTTTAGCACCTGCGTTAAGCAGGGCCTTTTCTATATCTGTTGCTCCAAGGTCCTTGGCCATGGACAGAGGTGTATTGCCACCCTTTGACCTGACATTCAAGTCTGCACCTTTGTAAATAAGGACTTCCACCATCTCATAACTTTGTGACATTACTGCCAAAAGCAGTGGTGTTTTATTATCTTTGTCTACAGAATTTATATCAGCGCCCATAGTCAGTGAACGGTAGAAGTTTTCTTTATTCTTGTCAGTCACAGATTTACGCAGCAGTTCTGTGGCTTCATCTGGAGTAAGTATTGCCGAAGTCTGCTTTACAGGCTCTGTTTTTAGCTCTTTTGGCTGTTTCTGTTGTTTTGGCTTATCTACTGTTTTCTTTGTCTGTTTTACTGGCGGTTGCTTTGGCTGCTGTGCTGCAGGGGCTGTAACTTCTGACTCTGGTTTCTGCGGCTGGGCCGGAGCTGCAGGTTCTGGTGCTTTTTCTACAGCTGGAGCTGCAGGTTTCTGCTTGTCCTTTGCATCCTTTAGGAGTTTGACAATCCTGTTGTACTCTTTTCTATCAGCTTTATTTGTCTTTGATTTTTTTACAGCATCAATCAGGTCGTCCACTCCAAAATCCTTCTTTTCACCATTTGCTTCGCTTACAGCAAAGGCCCGGGAAGGGGTGCAGCCCTTGTTCAGCATGAACTCAAGCACATCGGCACTGCAGTTGCTGCTGCCTGTCACATACCAGACAGGATTGACATAGGCTTGCCAATTGCTGCCGCCAGCATTGAAATCGCTTGATTCATCCCGTACTTCGCCAGAATTGATATCTATGCCGGCATCCAACAGCGTCTGGATTATCTTTATGGTGTTTGCCGGGTCATGGGTGTCACCGGTGCTCCATACTGCGCCTGTCAGGGCATTGCCCCCAAGAATGTCGTTTGCGCCAATGGATACATCAGCTCCAGCCTTGATAAAAAGTGAAACTATTTCTGCATTTCCGGCATTTGCGGCAGCCATCAGTGCTGGCTGTCCGTCAGGCATGAATGAATTCGGGTCAAAGCCGCTGTCGAGCATAGTCTTTACTTTAGCAGCATCACCAGCTGTAATGGCGTTGTACATCTCTTTCGGATTGTCATCTGCAATGGCAGAGACAGCAATAAACATAAATATGGCAATTAAGCTTAAACAGAACAGGAATCTATTTTTCATACTTTAATTATAATTGTATAGAATACATTCAGTCAATTAACACTTTTTCAGCTCTTCCAGGCCGCTCTCGCACAGCTTTACTATGGAAGAAGCCGCATTCTTTATGGCCTCGGGATTATCGCCGTCAGAAGGGTTCTTGAGCATCAGTTCCAGCTTGTTCTCATCCCCCTGGGCAAACTTCACATTCAGGGAAAGTGTCTTCTGAATCTCGTCGTACTGGGCAGCCAGGTTTGCAAGGGCATCTTGGTTCTTGTCATCAATAGCCTTGATCAGGGCCTGGAAGTAGTTCCGCACCAGCGAATACTGGATAAACTCAATCTCCAGCTTGGAAAGGGCAGTAACCTCTATCTTCTGGACATCATCAATCTTCTTCTCGGCCAGCTCTGTTATGTTCCCGGCGTGATACACCACATGGTCCACAGCCACCGACTCAAGGTAGAATCCGTTCTTCTCCAGCCAGCTCTTGAACCCCACCAGCACCTCGCTGATATATGTCTCATCATGCCGTGTGAACGCCACTTCCACACCGTTTACAAAAATCTGCATAAATTGCCTCTGGCCCTTATTTTAAACTATTTCTGAAATAATTCAACACGCTTTTAAGGGGGTAAAAAAGTGTTTGACGGCAGAAAATACATGATATAAAATATATAAGGATATAATCCTGAAAATGTAATTTGGAGGTATATATATGGGTGAAATTATTCCGCGCTGGGAATGGCGTACTTTTGGAAGTGCTTTCGGAGAAGGTGAGAACCGTATCAAGGCACATGAGCTGGGAACTTTCAAGAAGAGTTCAGAGAAATACATCCTTTCTAAGAACAGCAACGAGAACTGCAAGATAAGGGATGATCTTATGGATATCAAGTCCCTCAGGCAGATCAATGCAGACAAGCTTGAGCAGTGGTATCCTACAATGAAGCTTACCTTCCCGCTGAAAAAGGGAGACATCGAGAACCTGTTCAAGAACTTCTTCAAGGTGGCTGTACCTAAGTTTGAGAGGGAAGAGTATACCTATGAGCAGTATCTGGACGAGTTGGTGTCAAAGTGCAGCGACCTGGTTATTGTAGATGTCTACAAGGAGCGCTCAATCTATACTATAGATGAAGCAACTGTAGAGATTGCCGAGACCAAGTTCAACGGAATTCCGAACAGGACAATATGTGTTGAGCATATCGATCCGGCTCTGGTCATGAAGGTTGTCAAGGAGCTTGGAGTCGAGGGCTGTCCTAACATCAACTACCTCAAGGCTATGAAACAGGCTGTGGGCATGCCGGCATGGGTATGAGCCGGACTGCGGAGGAAGACAATGAGCAGAAAAGCAATCATTGATATCGGGTCCAACTCGATAAAATTCTTTGTGGGTGAACTTGCCGAGGATAAGACCATAAGGACAGTGCTGGATACCAACGACATAGCAAGGCTGGGCGAAGGGCTTGATGCCACCGGACTTATCAGCGACGAGGCTATGGAGCGGAATGTGGCTTCTGTTGCAGCATTCGCAGCAAAGGCAAGAGAACTGGGGGCAGACCAGATAGTGAGCGTAGGCACCATGGCTTTGAGAAAAGCCGGCAACTCCGGCATCTTTGTAAAGAAAGTAAAGGATGCATGCGGAGTTGATGTGAATATCATCCCTGGAGAGGAGGAGGCAAGGCTGAGCTATCTTGCCATTCTTTCCGGACTTCCATTGGATAAGGATGCCAATCTGGTTGTGTTTGACACAGGTGGCGGGAGCACAGAGTTCATCTATGGCAAGGGAACAGAGATGATAAAGCGATTCTCTGTCAACCTGGGAGCTGTCCGGATTACAGAGAATTATCTTAAGTCCGATCCTGTCACTCCGGATGAGGTTAAAGCTGCAATTGCACAGATTGACAAGGAGTTTGCAGAGGCAGGAGTGGAAGGCCGGCCAAAGCAGCTTGTGGGAATGGGCGGAACTGTAACCAGCATGGGTGCTGTAAAGCACAAGATGGTTAAGTATGACCCGGCTGTCATCCAGGGCTCAAAGCTTCTGAAGAAAGATATTGAGGATCAGATTGCAGAGTATTCAAAACGGACTGTCGAGCAGCGGAAGGAGCTTCCGGGACTGCAGCCTAAGAGAGCCGATGTAATCCTTGCAGGAGCCTGCATCCTCAAGGTCATTACAGACCGGCTTGGGGCTGATGGCCTGACAATCTCTGACAGAGGACTCAGACATGGACTGGCATTTGACCTGTTCCAGAAATAAAGATAAAAAAGGAGATTTTTATGAAAAAGGCTTTATTAATATTTTTGATTTGTATCGTAGCATTATCGGTTCTGTCTTTTACAGGATGTGCAAAGAAGAAAACTGCAGAAGCTGCTGCAGAAGAAGCATGGAAACCTGAAAGACCAATAACTATTATGAACCATGTTGCAGTTGGCGGAGCCATGGACCTCTATTCCAGAAAGTGGGTTGAGCTTGCTGCAAAGTACACCGATGCCACATTTGTTGTAGACAACAACTCAGGTGCCAGCGGCCTTACAGCAGGAGAGTGGGTTCTTAACCAGCCTGCCGACGGCTATACAGTCTTTGCTCTTGCACCGACCTATATTGATGCAGTAATCCAGTCCGAGCTTGAATGCTCCGAGTATGTGGACGGCTTCGCATACATCTACAACCTTATGGCAGACCCATACTGCGTCCTGGTTCCGTCAAATTCACAGTTCAAGACATTCAAGGACCTTATCGACTGGTCAAAGCAGGGAAATACAATCACTCTGTCAGAGCCTAACTACGGAGCTAAGTATATTGATGCTGTACAGGTATTCGGCTCAATCCAGGGAGTTTCATACAAGGCTATTTCCTACGAGAGCGCAAAGAAGAACTTTGCAGCCCTTTTAGGCGGTCAGACTGTTGCCTCTGTAGGTAACCCGGGCGACACAAAGAAGTATGACGTAAGAGCACTGGTTATCGGAAACCCGACCAAGGTTCCTGGCCTTGAGGATATTCCGAACTATAAGGAGCTCGGTTATTCCGAAGATCTTGACAAGATCTCAATGTGGAGAGGTTATGCTGTCAGAAAGGACACTCCGAAAGGAATGATCACCTGGTTCCAGGATATCTGCGACAAGGTTGCTGCCGACGAGGACTGGATTAAATACATGACAGATCTTAAGCTTACTGTTCTTAAGGATAAGACCGAAGCATTCACCAAGACAGTTGAGAACGAGGTTGTAAGCACAATTGAGGTTCTCAAGAGTGTTGATCAGATCAGCAAAGGATACAAACGGTAAATGGAAAAATTGGCCAACCTGAGTTACTGGTGGATATTAGGCGGCTTGACTCTCCTGCTGGTGGGGCTTTACTTCCTTTTCAACAGCATTGAGAGGACAAAACCTGTAAAAGGGCAGCTCCTTTGCCTCTGCGGCATGGATCTGATAACACTGCTCTTTTATCTTCTTTCTTTCAGCCTGAGAGTAAGTAAAATTGCTGCAGAGGCTGGGGCAACTCCAAGGACTATGCCCCGTCTCTGGGCATTCTTCATGGTTTTTGTCTCGGCCGGAGCAGCCTTTGCTATCCTGAAGAACAGCAGCAAACCGGATGAGAAGTTTGACAGGTGGGTGTTCGCCCTCCTTGTAGGAGCCGGCTCAATATTCAGCGTCATAATGTTCAACATTATAGGTTACTACCTTTCCAGCGCCATCTTCATCCTGGTGGTGATGCTGGCCATGGGGGAGAAGAACAAGCTTCAGCTTGTCCTGGTACCTGTTGCATGGTGCGTTTTCACCTATTTTGTCTTTTATAAGCTTCTGTTTATCAGCCTGCCTTTCGGCAGCCTGTTTACTGGACTTTTCAGGTAAGGAGGGGACATGGCTGATATATTAAGCAATTTAGCAATGGGCTTCAGCGTCATAGCAAGTTTCCAGGCTCTGTTCCTGGTTCTTCTGGGCGTATGTGTAGGTATCCTGGGAGGAGCTATTCCAGGCATATCCCCCTCCATGGCGGTGGCGCTGCTGCTTCCTATAACCTATTCGCTTTCACCTATCATGGCTATGGTCATGCTCATGGGCATCTACATAGGGGCAAATTATGGCGGTTCCATCACGGCAATCGCAATAAATACCCCTGGAACCCCTTCGGCAACTGTCACAGCCTTTGATGGTTACCCTATGCTCAAAAACGGAAAAGCAGGGGAGGCAATGGGTATTTCACTGTGGGCATCTGTAATGGGTGGTATCATCGGTGCAGTAATCCTGATCTTCTTCAGCGTTCCGCTGTCAAAGGTGGCACTTAAATTCTGGCCTTCAGAGTACTTTGCCCTCTGTATCATGGGATTGACTACTGTAGCAACCCTGGGGGGTAAAAACTGGCAGAAAGCACTTGTCACCTGTCTGTTCGGTCTTCTCCTGAACACAGTAGGCCTTGATCCTACCTTTGGTATCAAGCGTTTTACCTTCAAGGTGACCAAGCTGTTTGACGGTTTTGAGATGGTGCCTGTGCTTATAGGTCTGTTTGCCCTCGGCGAGGTGCTGAGCAACCTGGAGCATTACAAGTCGGCTGCAGTTGTACGTCAGAACGTGGATTATAAGCTGCCTAAGCTTATCTATTACTGGAAGCTTAAATTCTCCATCATCAGGGCTGGTATCATAGGCTGTATCATAGGTATTTTCCCGGGAGCAGGCGGTACTATTGCCTCTTTCCTTGCCTACGACACAGAAAAGAGAATGAGCAAGCATCCTGCCGATTTCGGCAATGGAGCACCCGAGGGCGTTGCTGCCGCAGAAGCTTCCAACTCCGGTTCGGTAGGCGGTGCCATGGTTCCTCTTCTGACCCTTGGTATTCCAGGCTCATCAACGGCTGCGGTGCTGCTTTCTGCACTTATGATCCACAACCTTAATCCGGGACCTAAGCTCTTCACAGAGCAGCCTGAATTGGTCTATGGACTGTTTGCCTCTATGTTTGCGGCTAACCTGTTTATGGTGCTGGTTGGAACATATGGCTCCAAGCTGTGGGTGAGAGTAGGGTACATAAAGAAGACTATCCTTTATCCGCTCATCTTCGCATTTGCAATTCTTGGAAGCTACTCGATCAAGAAGTCAATGTTCGATGTGGGCACCTGCCTTGCCTTCGGTCTTGTGGGATGGATGTTCAAGAAATATAAATATCCTGCTTCGCCGCTGGTACTGGGACTTATTCTTGGCAAGCTCATAGAGACCAACTATGTGCAGACCCTTATGGTCACCGGACCTGTAGGCTTTGTCCAGAGACCTTTTACTGTCATCCTTTTTGTCATTTCTATAGCTGCACTTGTATATCCGGTTGTTTCAGCCAGAATCAAGGCAAAGAAGATGAACAAAAGCAGTCTTTGATAAAGAAATACTTTAAAAAAATTAAAGGACATCCGGCTGGATGTCCTTTTTATTTAGGATACAGCTGTTTCTCAGCAGTTTAACAATCTGCAGTTATACTCGTCAAGCAGATCGTTGACTGTGTTTACATCATATATCCTGTTAAGGAAACAGAATCTGATTATCAGGTCAAAATAGTTGGTCTTAGGCAGTGAGTAGGCTGCGCTGTCAAGCAGTTCTTCAATTTCACCTACCTTCAGTTCGAGGGAAAGCCCCAGCAATATCACTGTATCCTTGCTAGGGTGGTAGTTCTTGTCGCTGCGTATCTTTGAGAACAGCCTGCGGTCGATGTGCACCTTGTTGTATACCTCGCTGTCATTCAGGTTCCGCTCTTCAATCATCCTGAACAGGACTGTCTTGAAATCATTCGGATCTATGGTTTCTTTGATGAATGTCTTGACTGGGTCTGAACATACTTTTGCCGAGCAGGACCTTGGAGCGTAAGCAAGACTCTCACAGATATCCAGTTTTACAGTTTGAATTTTTTCGCTTGATACTAGTTCTTCTTCTTTCAGGTATTTGTCGATGTATTTCTGTAATTTTTCTTTCAGGTTCACCATACTTATATTATATCATTTGTCGCTTTGAAAGTGACCATTTTAAGCAAAAAATCTTCTAAAATTTAATCACAAAGGAAGGTAAAAGTTATGAAAAAAAGTATTGAAAAACAGATGGACGTTGTATTTATCCTGGACAGAAGCGGAAGCATGGGCGGCTCGGAGGCAGATACAATCGGAGGTTTCAACAGCTATCTTAAGAAGAACAGGAAGAAGAATTACCTGGTGACCACCATTCTCTTCGATGACAGGTATGAGAAGCTTTATGAGCAGGAGAAGATAAGCGAAGTGGAAAATCTTGATGAGAAGACCTATTATGTCAGAGGCTGCACAGCTTTGCTGGATGCTGTGGGAAAGACAATCAAGCTGATGGAGAAGAAGGCGAAAGGGAAGGTGCTGTTTGCAATTACTACCGATGGCTATGAGAATGCTTCCCGGGAGTATACAAAGGAGCAGATCAAAGAGATGATCACAGGTCATTCCGACTGGGAGTTCATGTATATCGGGGCAGGTATCGATTCCTATGAGGAGGCAAGCGCTATTGGAATAAGTGCAGATCACACCGCAAACTACAGAAAGACTAAAAAAGGAATCAATATGGTCTATGATGCTGTAGGAATGGCCTGTGAATGCTGTTGCAAGGCTGAACCTCTCGGCGATGATTGGAAGAAGGAACTGGACAACTATATAAAAGAGAATGAGAAATAGAGACTTGATGGATTAAAAATCTGGATCCGGCATCAGAAGAGCAGCGATTAAATAAGCAAGGACACCTGTTCCGGCACAGAGAACAGCAAGAAGCCAGATAATCCTGATTACTGTCGGATCCATGTCAAAGTATTCTGCGAACCCGCCGCAAACGCCGAAGATTTTCTTATCTCTTGATTTTGTAAGTCTTCTGTAGCTCATGACAATGTTTTACCAATACTAATAAACTATCCCGCACCATGCGATGCAATTTTTCATATAACATGAATCTTCGCCACCGGCAATTTTTTCCAGTTCAGCTTCATCCAGTTCATAGTTTGCAAGTTCTGCAAGATAAGCTTCTGCCTGTTCTTTTGTAAGTTCAATGCCACCTTTCTTGGCTAGTTCAATGAGCTCTTCCGGTGTCTTGCACTTGGCAGCCATTGCAATCTGCTCTTTTGTGAAAGAGTTAATGTCAAGTTTTTCCATGTTTTCCCACAATACTATTTAATTGAACCGCACAAGAAACTGCATCTACCATCTTTCAGATAGCAAGAACCCTCTCCGCCTGCAACTTTATCAAGCGCAGCTTCATCAAGTTCATAGTTTGAAAGTTCATCAAGATAGGCTTCTGCCTGTTCTTTTGTAAGCTCAATGCCACCTTTTTTTGCCAGTTCAATGAGCTCCTCGGGTGTCTTGCACTTGGCAGCCATTGCAATCTGCTCTTTGGTGAAAGAGTTAATGTCAGGTTTTTCCATTACAAACCTCTTTTTTTAATCTAATATATGGAAAACCAGATGTCAATTGTTGACAGGACTTTTATTCGATATATTATAATTATAAATAAGGAGCGTTATTAACAAAATGAAAATTACTACTTTCAACCCACAGATAATAACAAGGAATGCAGAAGCACTCGTCAAGCTGTTCGAGGAGCTGGGCTTTGAAAAACGGCATCAGCAGGAAGGAATAGGCGAGATGGACGTAACCGGTATACGCATGAAGGACTCAAACGGCTTCCATCTGGATATATCACAGCCTGATTCGCTGCCTCCAGGACCCGATCTGGTGGCTGTACGCATGAATGTGGATAACTTCGATGAAGCCTATAAGCTTCTTGTTTCCCATGGTTTCAAGAATTTCTATGGAGACAAAGTAACTGGCACCAGAACCGGCAAGTCTGCCATCATGATTTCACCCACCGGTTTCGCGATCAACTTGATCCAGCATATAAAATAAAGGAGAATTGTATGAGCACAAGTTCAAAAGTATGTATCGGCCTTTCAGGGGCATTGTTCATTATCGCCGGAATCATGTGTCTTTCCAGCGCAGGGGCCACACTGCTGTCACTGGCTTGGCTTTTAGGGTTCTTTACTCTGATTTCAGGAATCCTGTCTCTGTATTTTTATATTACTGTTTTCAAAGAAGTTTCAGGAAGCGGTTATGTACTTTTCTCAGCTATTGCTGATATCATTATAGGAATTATTTTTCTTGCCAACCAGGTGCTTGTTGCAGCCGCTATTCCCTTTGTTTTTGCAGCAATGCTCCTGATGGCCGGCATTCAGGCAGTGATTCATGCCTTTGATTTCAAGAGGGCAGGGTTCAGTATCTGGCATATGTTCCTGGTGCTCGGCATTCTCACCGTGCTGTTTGCAGTATTATCTTTTGTGGATCCGGCACTCAGTGCATTCACAATTACATTCATGGTGGGCTTTGCCTTGATCACCCGCGGTGTGAACCGGTTCATCTTCCTGGCAGGCGTGAACAGACTGCTGTAGGTTGGAGGCTTTCTATGAAAATTACATCTTTTAATCCGCTGATTGTAACCAAAGATTCAGCGCCTGTCATTGCTCTTTTCGAGGCACTTGGTTTTGAGAAACGCCATGCCAAGGAAGGCATTGGCAAAAATAATGTCACTGACATCAGGATGAAGGATGCTAACGGCTTTCATGTGGATATTTCACAAGGCTCCGGTGAATGGACAATGATTCGGATGAACGTGGATAACCTTGAGGAGACCGTGAAGTTTCTTGAATCCAGGGGATTCCATAAGGCAAGACATGAGGCTGCCCATGATACCATCGATACAGGCTCTTCCAAGATCAACATCATGGTGTCGCCATCTGGAACTATTTTTTCTGTCTCACAGCATATACAATAAAAAAGGAGAATAAAATGAAAATTACAGGTATTTGCCCACTTATCGTAACAAAAGAGCCCGAGCCTATTATTAAAGTTTTTGAGGAACTCGGATTCGAGAGGCGCCACACAAAAACAGATATTGAAGGGGGAACAGTCTTTGCTGTTGTAATGAAGGATGCCAATGGCAACCGAGTTGCTGTTGCAAAGTCAGACAATATGCCAAAGGATCTTACCGGAATAGCAATCAATGTTGACAATTTTCAGGAGGCATACGATTTCTTTATTGCAAAGGGATTTGTAAATCCACGTGGAGAAGGGAGAGTGACAAATACAAGTTCTTCAAAGGCTACCATGCTGTTCGCACCCTCCGGATACGCCGTAAGCATTTCAGAGCATATCAAGAAATAAATATGTAGCTGGCGGGATGGGCTGTATTCACTCTTGACAGTTTCCCTAAGCCTAAATATAGTTTTAGGTGCTGGACGATTAGCTCAGTGGATAGAGCACTTCCCTCCGGAGGAAGGGGCCGGGAGTTCGAGTCCCCCATCGTCCATACATAACATAGCCCAGAAATAAGACACCCCGGCTCGGTGGACGGCCTTTGGCCTGAAATACCGACCGGGGTGCCTTTTTCTGAGCTCCGGAGTTTATACAGAGTCTTGTCAAAAAGGGGAGATGAGGGCTTCTATATTTTACCTCCTGCGCTTTTCTACTCTGTAATTGAAAGGAGGCATAAATCCACCAGCAACTTTATCAAGTGCTTCCTGGTCAAGTTCTACATCTTGTAATTCTTCAAAATAAGCCTTTGCCTGTTCAAGTGTAAGTTCAACACCTGCTTTCTTAGCAAGTTCTATGAGTTCTTCTGGTGTCTTACACTCCCTTGCTTTTTCAATCTGTTCTTTTGTGAAAGAGTTTATGTCAAGTTTTTCCATATTGAATCCTAATTTTTATTTAATAAACAATGTAAGTCTTTATGACAAACAAGGCGGACACAGGGAGTACCTGTCCCCCCAGCAATTTTTTCAAGTGCTTCTGGGTCAAGTTTTACATTATTAAGTTCTCCAAGATAGGCTTCTGCTTGTTCCTTTGTGAATTCAACACCTGCTTTCTTTGCAACTACTATGAGTTCTTCGGGTGTTTTACACTCCATTGCTTTGGCTATTTGCTCTTTGGTAAAAGAGTCTAAATCAAATTTTTCCATTTATACCTCTTTTCTTAGTTTAATACTTATAAATTTCTAAGTCAACAAAAATGAAGTGATCGGCCTTCGGGCTAAAATACATACAACAAATTAAACATCTTATCTCATGCAATCCGCTTTTACCATAACAAAAAATATCCAACTTTTTTCCCAAAAATTGAAGCAAAAATAACTTTTTTTGTGTGTATACAGGTAAATCATTTTGAAGGAGTTGTATATGCCGAGAATATGTTATTTTTTAGGGATCTCAATTCATATGTATTACGATGAACATAACCCACCTCATTTTCATGCAAAATATAATGGGTATAGGGGAAAATTTACACTATCATCTTTAAAATATTCTGCAGGTAATCTACCACCAAGAATAATCGGACTTGTCACCGAATGGGCTGAACTTCATGAAGAAGAATTACTTGACAACTGGAACAATTTAAAAGAAACTGGAAAATACAAGAAGATTAAACCTCTTGTATAGGAGAAAAAGTTGATTCATGTTGTTTCAGCAGAATATGCTGGCGATTATAAGATTAAAGTTAAATTCAATGACTCAACATCTGGAATTGCAGATTTTAAACAGAAGGTGTCCACTGATCACCGCCCAATTATACGTGAACTGCAGGATATAGAATTATTCAAGAATTTCTGGATTGAAGCTGATACTATAACATGGAGCAATGGTGTTGACTTTGCCCCTGAGTTTATAAAGAGTCTTGTCAGAAAGAGAAAAAACGCATGAAAAAACATATTGTTATCCCTGTCGTGGCTGTTGTGTTACTGCTTGCAATAATAGGTGTAAAGCTTAATGAAGGAAAAAGCTCCTCTTTGGAGCAGAAAGAGCGCATAGGAATTATCTCGGCTATGGATAACGAGATAAAGGTGCTGCTTGATGAAGCTGACATAAAACAGGTTGACCAGATAGGCGGTGTCAAGTATTACGTAGGTTCGCTGCGTGGCAAGGATGTGGTGATCACAAGGGCGGGAATAGGCAAGGTGAGGGCTTCTTCGGGAATTACAGCCATGTTCAACAGGTATAATATCTCGAAGGTGCTGTTTACCGGCATTGCAGGTGGAGTTGCCGACGACACCCAGGTTCTTGATATTATTGTGGGCACCAGGCTGGTGGAACACGACTATGGTATAGTCAGCAACGATGGTTTCATATGGGTTTCGGGCGATCCTGGGATAAGCAGGGCAGCCGGTGAATACTATTACTGTGATGATACTCTTGTGGAGCTTGCATACAAGGCAGCTGTGGAGACAGTAGGCAAAGAGCATGTGTTCAAGGGAACTATTGCCACAGGAGACCAGTTCATAGCATCCGAAGAATATGTGCAGAGGCTTAAAGAGGAATACAACGCATATGCCTGCGAGATGGAAGGAGCTTCGGTTGCAGTCATCTGTTTGAACTATAACAAGCCGTTTGTTGTCATCCGTGCTTTATCTGACAAGGCAGACGGCAAGGCACACGACAGCTATAAAGATTTCGGAGACATAGCCGGAGCAAATTCAAGCCAGATTGTACTCAAAATACTTGATTCTGTAGAATAAAAAGCGGCAGAGCCTTATTTCTTCATCACAAACACTACAGCCAGCAGAATGCACAGGAATGCGGCCAGGTAGTTCCACTTGAACTCCTCACGCAGGTACATGACAGAGAATACCGAGAAGACTGAAAGTGATATGACTTCCTGTATTATCTTGAGCTGGGCGGTGGTGCAGTAGCGTGAGCCGATACGGTTGGCAGGCACCTGGAAACAATACTCGAAGAAGGCGATTCCCCAGCTTACCAGTATCACGATAAGAAGGCTTGCAGACTTGTGCTTGAGATGCCCGTACCATGCAAAGGTCATGAAAGTGTTGGAAATAAGCAATAATAGGACTGTGTACCACATGATTTCCATATACCACAAAACAGCCTCTCAATCAATATTTCTTCTTATTTATTAACTTGACAACCGTGAAAAAGGGTAGTATATTGAATTTAGTTAGATAAACTAACTAAAATTGTGATGGTGGTGTATGGATACTTTTTCTGAACAGTTAAGTGGCATTCTTCTCAACATGTATAAAAATGTCATAAACCTGGAGGAAAATGCCCGGAAAAACGTGAATTCCCGCATCAACCTGACTATCAACGAGATCCATTTTCTTGAGGCGGTAGGGGCTGGATGCAGGAAAGGATGCACTGTAAGCAGGCTGGCAGCTATGCTTGGTGTCTCAAAGCCTTCGGTGACTGTAATGGTCAGCAAGCTGGAGAAGAAGGGCTTCCTTGAGAAGCTCCAGAGCCAGGAGGACGGCCGTTCTGTCAAAGTTATGCTTACCCGCGAGGGTTCTCTGGTGAATTCCTACTATAAGTATTTCCGGCGCCGCATGGTCAAGAAGATTAACGACGGTCTCACCGACCAGGAGAAAGAATTCCTGGTAAAGGCATTCGAGAAAATCAACATTTACTTCAAAGAGAGTCTGGAAAGGATAGAATGAGCTTTAGAATTGTTTCAACCGGCAGCTATGTGCCCGAGAAGATATTGACCAACGATGAGCTGTCCCACATGGTGGAGACAAACGATGAATGGATAACCCAGAGGGTAGGGATCAAGGAGAGGCATATCTCTGTTGACGAACCTACATCGGAGCTGGGATATAAGGCGGCACAGCGGGCCCTGGATGCTGCAGGAGTTACAGCAGACCAGATTGATATGATAATCTGCGCATCAATAACTGCGGAGTACAAATCGCCAAACGTGGCATGCATGATACAGAAGAAGCTGGGGGCAACCTGTCCTGCCATGGACATAAACTGTGCCTGCAGCGCCTTTGTTTTCGCCCTGGATACTGCAGCCGGGTTCTTTGCCCGGGGCAAGGCAGAGCGGATTCTGGTGGTGGGGGCCGAGCGCCTTTCTGCAACTGTGGACTGGAGCCACCGCTCCACATGCGTTATCTTCGGTGACGGTGCCGGTGCAGTGCTCCTTGAGAAAGGGGAGAACTACCTCTCATCACGGCTCCACTCCTATGGTGATAACGACATCATCCGCATCCCCAACTACGGCGGAGATTCCCCATTCTACAAGGGGCCCATCGAGAAGCCGGTCATCAACATGCATGGCCAGGAGACCTTCAAATTTGCTGTAAAGGCTATCTGCAGGGATATTGCAGATGTGGCTGCCGATGCAGGAATAAAGGTGGAGGATATAAGCTGGGTAGTGCCGCATCAGGCCAACAGCAGGATAATCGACTATGCAAAGAAGAAGCTTCCTATCCCGGAAGACCGCTTCTACCTTAATATTGAACGATATGGAAACACCTCTTCAGCAAGCATTCCCATCGCGCTTGATGAACTTAATAGAAAGGGCTGTTTCAAGAGAGGCGAGCTGTTAGCTCTCTGCGCCTTCGGGGGCGGACTCTCCAGTGCGGCCTGCATAATCAGATGGTAAGGAGAAAAACATGGATATTTTTGAGAAACTTAAAGCAAAGATCGTAGAAAAGATTGAATGTGACCCCAGCAAGGTTACAAAGGATACATCCCTTATCGGTCTGGGAATCGATTCACTGGACACAGTGGAGATGATCATGGACCTGGAGGAGGAGCTGGGCGTGGAGCTGGAGTTCGACGAGGCAGTCACCACAGTAGGCGACCTGGTTGAGTTCATCGAGAAGCGCCTTAAGGAGAAAGAGAATGCTTAACTCAGAACTCTGTTCTATCCTGGGAATTGAGTATCCTATCTTCCAGGGGGGAATGGCCTGGATTGCCGACGGAAAGCTGGCTGCAGCTGTCTCCGAGGCTGGCGGACTGGGAATAATCTCTGCTATGAATGCCGGAGCCGACTACCTTAAGAAGGAGATTGAGACTGCCAGAAGCCTGAGCAAGAATCCCTTCGGTGTGAACATCATGCTGATGAGCCCCCATGTGGCAGAGGTTGCCCAGGTTGTTGCCGACATGAAGGTGCCGG
>JAFZIU010000119.1 GCA_017554185.1 Spirochaetia bacterium | reverse complement strand
GGGGACAGCTTTATCAGCTCAGCAAGTTCATCTGCTGTGGTTATGCGGTTTGCCAGCTGCCACTTCCAGCTTTTCTCCTTGTCAGTCATAGAGCATTCCTGTCACTTCGAACAGGGCTTCCTGCACATTGGAGTTCTTGAAGTTTATGTTCTCAAGCTTTGAGAATACAAAGCTGGCCTTCTTTATGTTGCAGTTGCTGAAGTCTATGTTCCTCAGCTGTGCGTTGAGGAAGGAAGAGAAGTAGAAGTCGTTGTCGCTTAAGTCGCAGTCCAGTATGGTTGATCCGTTGAAGTTGGAGTGGAAGACCTCAGACTCGTTTATCCTAACCCACGACAGGGAAGAGACTGCAAAGGAGCTCTGTTTTACCCTGGCCCCCTTGAAGATGCAGCCCTTGAAGGTGGAGAAGTCGAAGAAGCACTGCCGTATAGCGGTGTCTGCAAAGGTGCAGTTCACAAAGGTGCAGCCCTTGAGGAAGCAGGAATGGAGAACCTTTCCCTGGAAGGAGAAATTCTCGAAGGTAAGTCCCTCAAAGCAGAGATCCCGTATGACCTTTTTTTCTTTTATAAGCTTCAGGGCCTCTCCGGATGCCGAGCGGAAGTCAAGGCTGTGCTTCAGGCATCGGTCCGAGCCGTTGAAGATAAAGTTTGAGCAGTCTGGAATAATGCAGTGCCTGAAGGAAAACATACGACATTATACATCAGAGAGTTTTTTTTTAATAGACAGGTTGAAGATATGGGATAAAAAAAGTATCATTAGAGCATGGATAAAGGGCTTTTTACAGGAATAAACGCAAAGGTTCTTACTCACGAGGATATGTCGCTCCACACCACATTCAAGATAGGCGGACCGGCAGACTATTTTGTTGTTCCTAATGATATAGAGGCCCTGAAGAAGGCCAGAGAAGCCGCAATCCAAGCCGGCCTGAAGTGCTTCATCCTGGGTGGCGGCGCCAACGTGCTCTTCCCCGATGCAGGCTACCACGGGGTGGTTATCGCCACCGAAGGGCTCAAGCAGATATTCCTGGAAACCAATGGGCTTTTACACGCCGGCTGCGGTGCTGCCATAAGCGATGTAGCCCAGTTTGCATCCAGCGTGGGAAGGGCAGGGCTCCAGTTCTTCTACTCCATGCCCGGCAGCACCGGCGGCGCCATCTATATGAACGCCCGGTGCTACAACGCCTCCATCTCCGATGCCCTCAAGGCGGTGGTGTACCTGGATGGCGACGGCAATATATGCACACTCGAGACCGCCGAAGGCGGCTTTGACTACAAGAAAAGCCCGTTCCAGACCAACGGCGGCATTATCCTTGAGGGCATCTTCGCCACCACAGGTGGCGTTGCAGCAGAACTGCTGCAGGAGATGGAAGGGTATAAGAAGGACAGGGAGGCCAAGGGCCACTTTGCATACCCATGCGCCGGCTCTGTGTTCAAGAACAACAGGGCTTTCGGACTTCCTTCGGGAAAGATAATAGACAACCTGGGCTTAAGAGGTTATACTGTGGGCGGTGCCAAGATATCCGAGTACCATGCGAATATAATTGTGAACTGTGGCAATGCCACTGCGCAGGATGTGAAAGACCTGGTCAATCTGATACAGGTTCGGGTCAAGGAGGCCACCGGCTTCCAGCTTGAGAGGGAAATCATTTACGTATGACCACACTGGAATCCATAAAAGAATATCTTCAGATGCTCAATCCCGCAGAACTCAAGAAGAACCTGAAGGAGATCTCCACTCAGGATCTTATTGAGAACTGGGACGACCTGTCTGAAGACGAAGAAAAAATCATATTCCGTAACCTCCCTCTCGATATGAAGATAGATCTTATGGACTCCCTCTCTGCCAAGGACCAGGAGGATATAATCCGTGGCCTCACCGACGGTGGAATCAGCGGCATAAAGCAGCTTCTAAAAGAGATGGAGCCGGACGACCTGGTTGATATCATCCAGTCTGCATCCCCCGATGTACGCAAGTCGGTATGGGAAAACCTTTCCGATGATGTGAAGAAAGAGATGATCTTCCTGCTCAAGTTCGACGAGGACGACGCGGCAGGACTCATGACCCCCCGCTATATCGCAATCAAGTCCAACATCACAGTGGGGCAGGCCCTCAAGTTCATCCGGGGCCAGCATGCCAAGGATGTGGAGACTCTCTATATCGTCTATGTTGTCGACCAGCTTAAACGGCTTATCGGCCTTGTCTCCCTCCGTGACCTTCTGGAACATGAGGATGACGAGATAATCAAGGATATAATGGAGACCGATATCATCTCGGTACACGACGACACCGACCAGGAGGAGACAGCCAAGATCTTCATCACCTACGGCTTCCTTGCAGTTCCGGTTGTGGACGAGAACAACGTGCTCCTGGGTATTGTAACCTACGACGATATCATCGACGTCATCAGGGAAGAGCAGACCGAGGATGTCTACAAGATGGGTGCGATGACCGGAGAGATTGAGCCATACCTGGAGACATCGATCTGGGGCATGGTCAAAAAGCGTGTCCCCTGGCTGGTCATCCTGCTGTTCCTGGGAACCATAACCACCAACGTGCTGGCCCACTACGAGAGCATTGTAATGGGTGCTGCCTTCCTCTTCATATTCATGCCTGTAATAACCCAGACCGGAGGAAACGTGTCAAACCAGTCTTCTGCCCTTATGATCCGTGGTCTTGCCACCGGAGAAATTGAAGGGGAGGATATGTGGCGCATCCTGCTCAAGGAGATGGTCATCGGACTGCTCATGGGACTTATCACAGGTGCCGCCATCTTCTTCCGCGGTGTCCTTTTCCCGCCCGAGATCACCATATTCCAGGGTGTTGCAATAGCTGTGTCGCTCTGCTTTGTGGTTGTGTTCTCCACCGTTCTGGGAGCCTTCGCACCGCTTCTGATCCACAAGATGGGATTCGACCCCACTGTAATGTCCGGACCGCTCCTTGCCACCTTCATAGATGTGTGCGGTCTGTCCATCTATTTTGAGATCACAAAGATCATTCTTCAGAAGTTCTGAAAATATTGTGAAAAAAGACTTTTATTTTTTTTCTCTTTATAGTATAACAATCTAACAAATTCATTTGTTTGAGGAGTAAAAAATGATCAAAGTAGGTTTTGTCGGTTATCGCGGCATGGTCGGCTCCGTTCTCATGCAGAGAATGGTGGAAGAAAATGATTTCGGCGGGTTCGAGAAGGTGTTCTTCTCCTCTTCCCAGGCTGGAAAGGTAGATAAATATGCTGGCGGAGAGACTGGAATTCTCGAGGACGCTTACAATATCGACAAACTCAAACAGATGGATATTGTTGTCACATGCCAGGGAGGAAGCTATACGGAGAAGGTTTATCCGGAGCTCATGGCCACAGGATGGAAGGGCTACTGGATCGACGCAGCATCCACACTTCGCATGAACAAGGACAGCATAATCATCCTTGACCCGGTCAACAGACCTGTAATTGACAAGGCTCTCAAGGACGGAATCAAGACTTATGTAGGCGGAAACTGCACAGTAAGCCTTATGCTCATGGGTATCGGCGGACTTTTCCAGAACAACCTGGTGGAGTGGCTCACCTCCATGACATATCAGGCATCAAGCGGTGCCGGTGCAAAGAATATGAAGGAGCTCCTGGCTCAGATGAAGTTCCTGGGCAGTGCTGCAGGGGATAAGATTTATGATCCTGCATCCCAGATCCTGGAGGTGGACCGGATGGTCACCTCAGCAATGCGCTCTTCCGAGATGCCTGTTGAAAACTTCAAGGTTCCTCTGGCAGGAAGCGTTATCCCATGGATCGACAAGAAGCTTGAGAACGGCCAGTCCAAGGAGGAGTGGAAGGGAGTGTCCGAGACCAACAAGATTCTCCAGACCAAGAAGATGATCCCTATCGACGGTATCTGCGTAAGAATCGGTGCCATGCGGTGCCACAGCCAGGGTATCACAGTCAAGCTGACCAAGGATGTGCCGCTGGACGAGATCTACGACATCATCGGTTCTGCAAACCAGTGGGTAAAGGTTATTCCTAACGAGATCGAGGACACTATCAAGTACCTGTCACCGGCTGCTGTTTCCGGCACACTGACAGTGCCTGTGGGAAGAATCCGCAAGATGAACCTGGGACCTGAGTACCTGACCCTGTTCACTGTGGGCGACCAGCTCTTGTGGGGTGCGGCTGAACCGATACGGCGCATGCTCAAGATTGCCCTGGAATATATACAGAAATAAACATACCCTGCATAAATAAAGGGCTCTTTCAGTAGGTGTGCTCCCTTCGGGCCACAATACTTCAAGAGCCCTTTTTTATGCAGTTACACTCATTTCCTTTGGGTTCAGGGTGACGTGTTTATAGACGAGGAGCCCAATACCTCGCCGCACGCCTTTCTGTGCCCTGTCTTTCTAAACACACTCCAGGGAACCCTGCGCCTTGACAATTTGAATAGGCGGGGGTTAAAATTTTTTATATGAAAGCGAATAAGTTGTTTCTGCTGTTCTTGGCTGTGTGCCTTGTGTTCTCTCTTGCTGCCTGTGGCGGCGGTGGAGGTGGTTCTGATACCACTGCTGATAATGGCGATGACCCAGCCGGTGGTGGCAACGGCGGTGGAAATGGAGGAGACAATGGTGGTGGTAGTTCTGCTCCAGCCGGCCCATGGCTCTGCTTTACTGCACTTATAGCCGGTTCTTCTATATCTACTACTAATCAAGGGGGAACTGTGACAACTTCCCCTGGCCTTGAGTATTCTACTGACGGAGAAATTTGGGAGCCATTCATCCTTAATACTGGTAACGAAGCAACGAATACAAGAGTCCCTTTGGCCAATGCAGGTGATAAAGTATATCTAAGAGCTACAGGGACTAATAATTCTTTTTCAGAAAATCTAAAATATATAAAATTTACAATGGAAGGATCCATAGCTGCCAGTGGCAATATAATGAGCCTGCTGGACAAGGACTGCATCTCAAAAGTAATTCCAAGTAATTATTGTTTTCAGTATCTATTTGTGGGTTGCAATGTCCTTAAAACAGCACCTGAACTTCCTGCTACAACTTTGACTTATAAATGTTATTACAATATGTTTTATAACTGTACTGCTCTGACTACTGCACCAGATTTGCCAGCAACGACGTTGACTGCTGGTTGTTATTGGGGTATATTTTCTGATTGTTCTTCCCTTGCAAAAGCACCAGCATTGCCAGCAACAAATTTGGCAGAATATTGTTATTGTGATATGTTTCGTGGTTGTTCTGCCCTTATAACAGCCCCATCATTACCAGCAACAACATTGGCAGAGTATTGTTATAGCAGTATGTTTTCTGGTTGTTCTGCCCTTATAACAGCCCCTATATTGCCAGCAACAGATTTGGGTTTAGCAAATAGTTGCTATAAAAGTATGTTTTCTGGTTGTTCTAAGTTAAGCAGTATTACTGTCCATTTCACAGCTTGGGATGGAGCACCTAATGCAACATCGTGGTGGGTTGATGGGGTAGCTGCCAGTGGGGAATTCCATTGCTGTAGTAATCTTGTTCCAAATCCATCTGCTCCTGCAAATTTTGATGACTCAAAGGTTCCTGCTGGTTGGACAATAGATAATAGTTTGCCGAACCCTGCTCCGTAATATGCGCACTCCGGGCTGCTGTTTTGGCAGCCTGTTTTATTTTCTTGCTTCTCTGGATTCGCGCACGATATCCAAAATTTCCTTCCGGGATAGATTTGCGAAACTGTTTATGCCTTCAAAAGGGGATTTATCTGCCGGTTCTTCTACGGTTATCCTAAAAGTGCTTCCATCTGCACGCTTTATGATAGCTGCACCATCTTTTTTCACCTGGTTGAGAAGAGCTGATAAATTTGCTCTTGCATCTGAGTAAGTCATCACAAGCATTTTACACCTCGCTTTTCAGCTATATCAATCATTCCATTATCCAGTGTATATAAGGGAATGCCAATATCAATTGCACATGCAATATAATATGCGTCATAAGCATACTGGCTTTCCTGAGCTGCAATTTTTACAGCTTTTGAGATATCGGGCTCAATCAGCCTTACTGGGATCCTCAGGAACTCCTTATATGCCAGGACAGCATCGTCAGGACTGATTCTATGCCGTTTTACTGCAGCTGAAAGGGAGTTCCCGATTTCATACGGCAGGCAGGCTGCAGAATTCAATCTTGTCCCCTTTGTCATTTCTCTGACTTTAGAACCTTCTTCTTCCCCAAGCAAAACTGCAATTATGCACGAAGAATCTATTATAATATCCATATCTTTATTGTACAATGGTACAATAGTAATGTCAAGTTTTTTCCCAAACATAGCTTTCCTCCCACAACCGTTTACCTGTATACACAACAAAAAAATCAATTTTGCTTCAATTTTTGAGAAAAAAGTTTAAAAAAAATTAGCTTAAATAATAGCTTTATTTATAGCTATACCTGTGTTATACTCCTTTTAGAGGAAAGCTATGACTATTGATACAGACCGCATTCTCTCGGTTTCGGAGATAAACCACAACTTCTCGAAGGCTATGCACAAGGTGGACGAGCTGGGGCAGGTAATTATCTTCAAGAACAACAAGCCCAGGTATTTTTTCTGCGATATTTCCAAGTATCCGTTTTTTGACCTTACAGACGATGAAAAGATTGATATCATTGCCGCCCGCATATTGAAGGAGCACAAGGCTGCATTCCGGGAGCTTGCCAAATGATAAAGATTTCATTGGAGAAGATAAAGCTGCTGCACCAGCTGCTGGCAGAGGAGACTGGTGGAGCTGTCGGAGTTCGTGATGAAGGGCTTCTGAGTTCTGCTATCGAGGGGATTTATCAGACATTTGACGGGCAGGAACTGTATCCTTCCAAGGAAGAAAAAGGGGCACGGCTTGGGTACACCCTGATCTCGAATCATGCTTTCTTTGACGGAAACAAGAGGATCGGTATGTATGCAATGCTCACATTTATTGAGGTAAATGGCATAAAGATTTCATGCACTGATGATGAGATTGCCCAGACGGGAATAGCTGTTGCGGCAGGTATTATGAGCTATGAGAAGCTGCTGCAGTGGGTGAGGGAGCATCGGGTGTAGGGATCAGGCTTCGCGCTCAAGGTCGCGCTGCTTTATGGTCTCACGCTTGTCGTAGAGTTTCTTTCCGCGGCAGATTCCCAGCTCCACTTTGATAAGGCCGTTCTTGAGGTAGACTTTGATGGGGACAAGTGTGAAGCCTTTCTCTTCCACCTTCTTTCGGAGTTTTCTTATCTCTTCCTTGTGGACAAGGAGTTTGCGGTCCCGGTCGGGCTCGTGGTTATGCAGGTTCCCGAAGGGGTAGGGAGATATGTGGAAGCCCACCAGATAGAGCTGGCCATCCTTGATACGGGCATAGGAGTCGCCGAAGGAGAAACGGTTCTCACGCAGAGATTTGACTTCGGTTCCCTGTAGTTCGATGCCGCATTCAAGAGTCTCGTCTATGAAGAAGTTAAACCTTGCTTTCTTGTTGAGGAGAAGCAGTTTTACGCTTGTGTCGTTTCCCATGTCACTTCTCCGAAAGAACTATTCTGAAGCCTAAGAAAGGAGTTGCCCAGTCCGGGCTCTGGCAGCCGCGGACCCAGGCCTGCCTGCCGCCGCCGCGGACAGCCTTCTCGGCCCCGGTAAAGGTTTCCGGCACATTGTCTTTATAGAAGGTTTCGGCCGGGGCATACCAGTTCTGGCACCAGTCCCAGAGGGTCTGGGGGCTCTCCTTGCCGCCCTGTGCATAAGCTTCCCACTCGTACTCGGTAGGGAGCCGGAAGCTGTATTTAGCTTTAAGATCGGCGGGAAGCCTGTCTGTAAGATACTGGCAGTAGGCCTGGGCGGCAGACCAGGAGACATTGGATACATGAACCTTGTCGGCGCTCTGCAGGCTGTATTCCGGTTTGATTTCCCACTGCGGATTCTCTTTTACAAACTGCTCATACTGATCTATGGTGATCTGCTCGGAGATGTAGACCTTGGTTATCTCTTTTGTGTATGGCGACGGGTCTGCCTCGTTGAAGGCTCCGTTCTGCCCCTGGTGGCCAAGGAGGTAGGTGCCGGCGCTCACTTCGGTAAAATGCATGTCCAGCACGGTAAGGTCGCCGGCCTTTGGGGAGACCTTGGCCGCCAGGGCTGGCTGCTTTGTGCCTGCGCCCTGTGCTGCTGCTTCGCCTATCTTGCCCGGGCAGGCACAAATGTGGCAGAGGGCGTCGCCCCTGCCGCTCAGCAGCCTTGCGGCTGCGGCAGCCAGTGCGTTATCGTCCTGTGCCGGCAGCTTTCCGTCTTTAAGCAGGGAGTATGCGTTTATGAAATCTTTTAAAAGGTAATCATTATAAGCATTCTTAAGGGCTTCCAGCAGGAATGCCTCCACCTTTGCCTTGTCCTGGTATTTGGCCAGGTCTTTCACCGCCTCGGTGAGCACCGGCTGCGGCTGATATCTTTCCGAGAATGAATTGATAAGTCCGTATGTGGCAAACTCGGTATATGCGTTCTGTATGATTGCATCGGGCTGTGTCAGCGCAAGCTGTGCATCAACCTTAAGCTTCCTTGGAATGAAACGGGAGAAGAAAATCCGCCCCTTGACCTGGATGGAAACCTCTTTTGTCTCGAATCCGTTCTTCTTGAAGGTTATGGTGTAGCTGCCTTTGGGGAAGAATGCCTTGCACGGGGTTGCACCAACATAGGTGGTGTCGCTCCACACCGATGTTAATTCTGGATCTGAACTGAAGACAACGACAGAACCGCTGTTCTTGAGCCCCGGGTAGACCAGGAGGAAAAACAGGATTGCAGCGATGAGGATAGAGTAGAGTATAAACAGGTATTTTCCAGGCTTCATACCCAGAAAATTCTTCAATTTCACATCCATGCTTCAATTATATGTAATTGCTTTATCCCTTGTCAACGGAATATGAATATGATACATTTAAAGCGTATGGAAAGGCTCTACGACGCGCTTCAGCACTACACCGAAAAATATCTCACATAT
>JAFZIU010000118.1 GCA_017554185.1 Spirochaetia bacterium | reverse complement strand
TATATAAAGAAACCTGTTCCTGACACTCCAGCTCCTGGAGCTCAATGTCCACATGGTCGTGGCCCTTAATATGATGGACGAGCTCAGCGCCAACGGCGGCTCTGTGGATGTGAACGCCATGGAGAACCTTCTGGGAGTGCCTGTGGTACCGATCTCGGCAGCCAAGAACCTGGGTATCGAGGAGCTGGTTGACCATGCGGTGCATATCGCAAAGTATCAGGAGGCGCCCAGGAAACAGGACTTCTGCGACGAAGAGAGCCACGGCGGTGCTGTACACCGGTGCATCCACTCAATATCATTCTTTATAATGGACCATGCGGCACGGTGCGGCATTCCTCTGCTCTTTGCCGTGAACAAGATAATCGAGGGGGATGATGACCTGGTCAAGCGCCTGGAGCTGGACCAGAACGAGCAGGAGACCATACTTCACATTGTGTCCCAGATGGAGACAGAGCGGGGACTGGACCGGAACGCTTCCATAGCCGAGATGCGCTTCTCATTCATCCGCAAGGTGTGCGCCGCATCGGTGCATAAGCCCAAGGAGAGCAAGGAGCGGAGCCGGAGCCTCAAGATAGACAAAATCCTTACCGGCAAGTTCACAGGTATTCCTGCATTCATCGGGGTGATGGCCCTTATCTTCTACCTCACCTTCAACGTGATAGGGCTCAGGCTGCAGGGCCTGATTGAGATGGGAGTGGATAAGGTTACTGTCATCATGGACAATCTGCTTACAGTGATGAATGTGAATCCATTCCTCCACGGTCTTGTCATAGAGGGGCTTTTCGGTGGTGTGGGCAGCGTGCTCAGCTTCATACCTATCATCATAACGCTGTTCTTCTTCCTCTCCATTCTGGAGGATTCTGGATACGCCACCCGCATTGCATTCGTGATGGACAGGCTCTTAAGGAAGATAGGTCTTTCCGGGCGCAGCATTGTTCCTATGCTTGTAGGATTCGGCTGCACTGTACCTGCGGTGATGGCCACAAGGACGCTCCCCAGCGAGAGGGACCGGCGTATGACTATCCTGCTGGCACCCTTCATGAGCTGCAGCGCCAAGCTTCCTATCTACGCATTCTTTGTAAGCGCCTTCTTCCCCAAGAATGGGGCCTATATAATGATTATCCTGTATCTGGTGGGAATTATCTTTGGAATTCTGATTGCCCTCCTCTACAAGAATATTCTGTTCAAGGGCGAGGCAGTGCCTTTTGTAATGGAGCTGCCTAATTACCGATTCCCGCGGGCTGGGAACATTGTACGGCTTCTGTGGGCCAAGGCCAAGGACTTCCTGGAGCGGGCCTTCACCGTGATTCTGGTAGCCACCTTGATCATATGGATATTGCAGAGCATTGATTTCAACTTCCATATGGTGGCCGATTCCGAGCACAGCATACTGGCTGCAATCGCAGGTGCCTTTGCAGTGATCATGAAGCCGGTGGGACTGGGAAGCTGGCAGATATGTACTTCGCTCATATCAGGATTCATGGCCAAGGAGAGCGTGGTCTCCACCATGGCTGTCCTTTTTGATGGAGATGTGACCGAATTCCTTACCGGGCTGCAGGCTATGTCCATGCTGATTTTCTCACTGCTCTACACCCCATGTGTAGCTGCAATTGCAGCGATAAAGAGAGAGCTGGGAACCAAGTGGGCTGCGGGCGTTGTGTTCTGGCAGTGCCTGGTTGCATGGCTTGCCTCACTGGCAGTTTATCAGATAGGAGCGCTGTTTATAAGGTGAGCTATAAGGAAATCTTTGAGGGGTGTGTCACCAACTGGAACACCGTGGCAAAGCCGCTCCACAGCCTGGGAATGCTTGAGGGCATGATTGCCAAGATTGCTGCAGCCCAAGAGATTGCCCGCCCATATATTGCAGGACGGTCTGTGCTGGTGTTCTGCGCCGACAACGGAGTGGTGGAAGAAGGGGTAAGCCAGTCTGACCACACAGTGACCACTGCAGTCGCCACATCTATTGCATCTGGTTCTTCCAACGCAAATTTAATGGCCAGAGAAGCAAATGCCCACGTAGAAGTCTATGATGTGGGGATGATTGATGATGTTCCAGGTGTGCACCAGTGCAAGGTGTGCCATGGTACCCGGAATTTTACCAGAGAACCGGCCATGACCAGGGAAGAGACAGAAAAAGCTGTTGAAGCTGGCCGGAAAGCAGCAGAGAAAGCCAAGCTGGATGGAAACGGCATAGTAGTGATCGGCGAGATGGGAATAGGCAACACCACCACTGCAGCTGCAGTGCTTTCGGTGCTCACCAGGACAGAGCCGGAGGCAGTGTGCGGCCGGGGGAGTGGCCTTTCGGATGCCGGCTTGAAACGGAAGATAGATGCTGTAAGAAGAGGCATCAACATAAACCAGCCCGACCCCACAGACCCTGTGGATGTGCTTTCCAAGGTCGGCGGTGCCGACATAGCTGCAATGTGCGGTGTGCTTCTGGCTGCTCCCGGTCTGCATCTGCCTGTGGTGCTGGATGGCCTTGTTTCCTGCGTGGCAGCTTTGGCCGCCGCCAGAATAGATAATCGCACTGTAGAATACATGATACCTTCACACATGGGCAAAGAACCAGGCTGCCGCCTTGCCCTTGAGGCCCTTGGCCTCAAAGCTCCGATACAGGGAGAGCTGGCACTGGGAGAGGGCACAGGCGGCATTCTCCTGCTCCCGATGCTGGACATGGCCCTGGCAGTATATAACTCAAGCCACAGCTTTGACTCCATCGGCATAGAACCTTATCGGGAGCAGGAGGGGGTATGAGGGTGTTCATCTGCGGCGGCGCGGGAGCCGGTAAGTCGGCCTTCGCCGAGTCGATGGCCCAGAAGATGGGTGGCCGCCTTGTGTATGTGGCTACCATGCCTGTGGTAAGCGACGAGGATAAGGCGAAAGTAGAGCGGCATCACCGGCTTCGCGCGGGGAAGGGCTTCACCACCATAGAGCGCCCCGGTGCTCTCTCTGACCTGCCTGATAACGGCGAGACCATGCTTATCGAATGCCTTTCCACCCATGTGGCAAACCTTATATTTAATCCCGGCAACACCACAGCAGATACAACACATAACACTGATTGTCTGCACCCTGGCTGTCCAGCAGCCACCACCACTGACCACTGGATCAAAGCTCTCAAAACCGAACTCGCTCCCCTCCTCAAAAGAAAAGGAAACACAATCTTTGTCTCTGCAGAAATCGCATCGGACGGCACAACCTACAGCCCCGAGACAGAAGCCTATAAATCAGTCCTGACCGCCATAAACCGCTACCTGGTGCAGAATTCAGACGCTGCCTTCGAGGTGGTGTGCGGCATCCCGGTCAAGATAAAAGGAGAACTGCCATGCTTAAAAGTATAGCCATTGCATTCCAGATGTACTCCCACATTCCTATCCCCTCCTTCGAGTGGGACGACAGATCGCGGAAGTATGCCCTCTGCTTCTTCCCTCTGGTGGGGGCTGTGGTAGGAAGCGTAGAATACCTGTGGTTTTATCTTGCAGCCCTTCTTGAGGCACCTGTTTTAATCGGTACTGCAGTTGCCACAGCTATCCCATTCCTTATCACCGGCGGCATACACATGGACGGTTTCTGCGACACTGTGGATGCCCTGTCATCCCAGGCAAGCATGGAGAGAAAGCTGGAGATACTCAAGGATCCTCACGCCGGAGCCTTTGCCATCATCTTTGCAGTGCTCTATATTCTGCTCTACTTCGCAGGGTGGAGCACAGTCTCAAGCCTGACCGTACTAAAAGCGGTCTGCATCGGCTTTGTCCTCTCAAGGGCCTTCAGCGGCCTTGCTGCAGTCACCTTCAAAGGGGCAAGGAAAGAGGGAATGCTCCATGATCTTATAGATGCAACCTCAAAAAGGACAACCATAATACTCATGCTCTTCTACATCGCACTGTGTGCGGCAGCCCTCATCATCCTGTGCGGATGGCTCGGCCTCCTTATCCTGTGCGTGAACGAGCTGGTGTTCCTCTACTATCGGCTTACCGCATATAAAAAGTTCGGTGGCATAACCGGAGACCTGGCGGGCTGGTTCCTTCAGCTGGCCGAGCTGGCCACTTTACTCTGCGCAGGGCTCTGCGGATAAGGAGAAGCCATGATACGACTTTATATCGGCGGATGCGGACACGGACAGGCAGAGCTGGCAGAGAAAGAGACTGGACTTAAACCGGTAGCGTGCACCCCTGATGAGGCTCTTAAGAGCCCTGCAATAGACAACTTTCATCTTATTACAAAGCAGATACTGGCAGATGGCGGCTCCCCACAGGAATACTCAAGAAAGCTGATTGCAGAAAACCCGGACTCCGTCATCTGCAGCAACGAGATAGGCTGCGGCATCCACCCCCTCGCCCAGGAAGAACGCATCTGGAGAGAAGAGACCGGCAGAGCACTCTGCATCCTGGCCGAGGGGGCCGGCACCGTCACCCGGGTCTACTATGGCATAGGCCAGAGGATCAAGGGATGAAGGTCTACTTCATCCGCCACGGCAAGACCCCGGGCAACCTGCTGAGGCGCTACATCGGCGGCAGGACAGACCAGAGCCTGTGCGAGGCAGGAAAGGCGGAGCTCACCGACTTAAAGGATGCCCACCTCTACCCTGCCGCCAAGCGCGTTTACGTAAGCCCCATGCGCCGGTGCCGGGAGACAGCGGCTATCCTCTTCCCCCTAGCCCAGCAGATTGTGGTGGAAGCTATGCGCGAAATGGACTTCGGCCGTTTCGAGAACCGCTCCCACGACGACATGAAGCACGACTCAGACTATAACGCGTGGATCAGCACAATGTGCGAAGGGCCCATCCCTCAGGGCGAGAATAAGGAGAGCTTCACCACCCGGTGTGCAAAGGCATTCATCGACATCACCAAATCCTGGAAACCGGAGGTCGAGACAGAACCGGCAGTCTTCGTGGTCCACGGCGGCACCATCATGGCCATCCTCTCAACCTTAGTCAAATCTGACCGCTCATACTACAACTGGTACACACCGAACGGCCACGGCTACCTGTGCGACTGGGACGGAGAGAAATTAATATTTAAGAAGGAAATATAATGCGCAAAATTATCATCTATCTTTTTTTATCTATCATCCTTGCAGGATGCC
>JAFZIU010000117.1 GCA_017554185.1 Spirochaetia bacterium | reverse complement strand
ATCCTGGCTGCAACCAACCGCCCCGATGTACTGGATCCGGCTCTGCTGCGTCCTGGCCGTTTCGACCGGCAGGTTGTAGTAGATATGCCAGATGTTAAGGAGCGGGAAGCTATATTCCGCCTCCATGCATCAAAGATTCCGGTGGACGGCGAGGTGGATATGGAGCGGCTGGCCCGGGCAACACCAGGCTCTTCCGGTGCCGAGATTGCCAATATGGTCAATGAGGCTGCCCTGTTTGCAGCACGCAAGAATAAGAAGAAAGTTACTATGGAAGACTTCGAGGAAGCCCGGGATAAGGTTATGATGGGTGTTGCCCGGAAGTCCAAGGTGATCACCGACGACGACAAGAAGTCAACTGCATTCCACGAGGCAGGGCATGCGCTGCTCCACTATTTCCTCAAATACTCCGATCCTCTCCACAAGGTTACCATCATACCTCGGGGCAGGGCACTGGGTATGGCTATGTCGCTGCCCGAGAAAGACAGCTATTCACGTAACAAGATGTGGCTCAAGGACAGAATCAAGATCTGTCTTGGCGGTTATATAGCGGAGCAGATGATTTACGGCTGGACCACCACAGGTACACAGAACGACCTTCAGCAGGCTGCACAGCTGGCCCGCAAGATGGTGTGCGAGTGGGGTATGAGCGATATCCTGGGACCTGTTGCCTTCGGGCAGGAGGATGAGCCTATCTTCATAGGCAAGGAGATTGCACAGCACAAGGATTATTCCGAGGCCACAGCCCAGACCATAGACAACGAGGTCAAGCATATAATCGACGACTGCTTCCAGGATGCCGAGAGAATCCTTAAGGAGAACAGGGACAAGCTGGAGCTTCTGGCCGACACCCTGTTTGAGAAAGAGACTTTGGATGATGCAGAGATCAGAGATCTTCTCCATCTTCCTAAGAAAGAGGAAGAACCGGCACAGGCATGATCAGAAAAGTTTTATTTTCTCTATTATTAGCCGCACTCCTTTTAACCGGATGCAAATCCAAGGATAAGAACGAGAATTACGTCTACCAGAGGGATCCTGATGTGGCAGGAACTGTGGACAAGCATCTTGAGAAGGATGCCCCATTTGCAGCTCTGCAGGAGATTCTCTACATAGACAGCTCAAGGGATAAGATTTACGACAAGGCAAGGGAAGAGGGCATTGTGGAAAGCTGCCGCCAGACTATCTACGAGCGGATTGTGGCAGACTACAACAAGGCTATGGAGGATAAGAAATATGACAAGGCAATCTCCATCTATTTCTCCCTGCTTGCCATAGAGAAGACATCCCTTATCGGCGATCCCGACATAATCCAGCTTTATCTTGATGCTGCAGAAAACGATTACGAGAAAGAGAATTATATCTCTGCACTCTATAAATTCTACAAGTATCTCAACTTCACAAAGCCTTCACAGGAACTTTTAGTCAAGTATGGCGATCTTTCTGTAAGCCAGAACAACCGTTATATGCTGAGGCTTATAGCTGCCAGCATGGGCGACTGCGACAAGAAGACGGAGTATATCGAGGTCCTTAAGAACCTTTCCACTCCGGCCGAGATGATGAAAGGCACAGTGACCATCTGGGTCAACAGAGGAACCAAGCTCCAGTACGGAGTAGGTGTGCCGGACCGTTCCATCGGAAGCGGCTTCTTCATCGACAAGCGCGGCTATGTGATCACCAACTACCATGTTATCGAGAGCGAGGTAAACCCCGAATACGAGGGCTTCTCACAGCTATTCATCAGGCTGCCAGATGCAGTGGGCTCCCGTGTCCCTGCCAAGGTTGTGGCCTGGGATCCTATCTTTGATATTGCCCTCTTGAAGACCGAGATTGATCCTGAATATATCTTCAACTTCAGCCTGGACAACAGCTATAACCCGGGCGACCGCATCTTTGCCATCGGTTCCCCAGGTGGACTTGAGAACACTATCACAGCAGGTATTGTATCTGCAGGTCAGCGCCGGTTCCTGCCCCTTGGAGATGTGCTCCAGGTGGATGTGCCTGTAAACCCGGGAAACTCAGGCGGTCCGCTTATCAATGACAAGAACGAGGTTATCGGAGTAGTTTTTGCCGGAATTCCCCGGTTCCAGAACATCAACTTTGCCATTCCTTCCCACTGGGTCATGGACCTGCTTTCTGGAATGTATGACGGCGGACAGGTGGTACATTCCTGGCTTGGCCTCTCCATGTACGAGAAGAACAACACCCTTGAGGTCCTCTACGCTATTCCTGGCGAGAGCGGATGCGTGGCAGGGCTCCAGAACGGCGATATCATAAAGACTATCAACGGCATTGAGATCAAGACCATAACCCAGGTTCATAAGATTCTTAATACCCTTGCTCCCGACACTCTCCTCTGCATAGGCTGGGAACGGAACGGAAAGAGCCACACCAGCTATATAGCCACCAAGAAGCGGCCCCGCAAGGCTATGGATATAGCCCTGCGGAAGGACAGCAAGAAGAATATAATGCTGCCGCTTTTCGGCATGCAGGTTGAAAGCACCGGAAACTACGTGTTTAAAGAAGGGTATGTTATAAAGAAGGTCTACCAGGGGCTTCCTGCTTACGAGGCAGACCTTTCTGCCAACGACCCGTTCTCACTCAGGGGCTGGAAGTATGACAGCAAGAACCGCTATGTGGCTATGCAGATCTATGTGAAGAAGAAAAAGGCAGGCTTCATGGAGACAGGACTCCAGCTTGCTGCTTACTTAGATGACAACAATCTGATATAATTATTGCGTATGGATACAAAGCGGATACGGAACTTTTGCATAATAGCCCATATCGACCACGGTAAATCCACACTGGCAGACCGCTTTATAGAAAAGGCTGCCCTGGTGGACAGCCGCACCTCCATGAACCAGATCCTGGATAACATGGACATAGAGCGGGAGAGGGGAATAACCATCAAATCCCAGGCTGTAACCCTTAAGTACACAGCCAAGGATGGGCAGGAGTATGTGCTCAACCTGGTTGACACCCCAGGTCATGTGGACTTCTCCTACGAGGTTTCCCGCGCTATTTCTTCCTGCGAGGGGGCGCTGCTCCTTATAGACGCAACCCAGGGTGTGGAAGCCCAGACTCTGGCCAACATGTACATGGCTATCGACCACAACCTGGAGATCATCCCGGTCATAAACAAGATAGACCTTCCAAGCGCAGATAT
>JAFZIU010000116.1 GCA_017554185.1 Spirochaetia bacterium | reverse complement strand
GTGCCGGTGCTGGAGGTGGTACTGGAACTGGAGCTGGAACCGGAGGTGCTGGCGGCATAGGCGGCGGTGGCAGTTCCTGGCCCGGAATCTCGGCAAATCCAGGCATATCATGTACGCATGGGGCCGAAATCATACTATAGAGCAGCATGCCTGTAACAAATGCCATCATAAGAAGGAGCACTGCCATCATAATCTGGAGGCTGCGGATTCCCTTTACAGCAACCTGAGCAGGAGCTGACGCTGGTTCCGGCGCCCTTTCCTTATGAACATACATCTGGGTCGCTGCCGGGATAATTCCAGGGAGTTCAGTCTCAAGTTCATCCTTCCCTTCGCCCCGCAGGTCGGTGGCAACAGCCCGGATCTTCTTTCCATCGGTGTCGATAAAAAGCTCAATCTCGGAATCGCCGGCTTCATCATAACCAAGGGAATCAAGGAACAGCGACCCGATATGGTACCCATCCTTATCGTCGGTGGTATCATATCTGAACAGGTCGATCTTGGCCTTCTTCTGGTTCCTGTTGGCAGGAGAGAGGACTACCCTCTTCTTCTCAGGGCCATCAGAGCAGATTGAGAAAAATGTGCTGTCAGCCAGTCGTATTCCTATCATCTTTTTATATTTTACACCTAATATTTAATTTTAGCAATCTATTGTCAATCAGAGTACTTTTTTATATCATCAAAATATCTTAAGGAGGGATATCCTATGATCAAAATCAACGAAAACTACAAGAAGCTCCAGGCTTCATACCTTTTTTCCGACATTGCCAAGCGCGTTGCCGCATTCCAGAAAGAGAACCCCGGCAGAGAGGTTATCAAGATGGGAATCGGAGATGTCACCCTCCCGCTGGCAGATGTCTGCATAAAAGCTTTCCACAAGGGAGTTGATGACCTTGCCGACAAAGCCACATTCAAGGGATATGGCCCTGAACAGGGGTACGATTTCCTCCGCAGTGCCATTGCAGAGCACGATTATCAGAGCCGTAACGCCAATATTAGTGCAGACGAGGTCTTTGTAAGCGACGGAGCCAAGTGCGACACCGGAAACTTCCAGGAGCTTTTTGCATCCGATGCTGTGATTGCAGTTCCAGACCCGGTTTACCCGGTATATGTGGACACCAACGTGATGGCCGGCCGCAGCGGCGACTGGAAGGGCGGCAGATACTCAAAGTTCATCTATCTCGATTCCACCGAGGCAAACAACTATGTGCCAGACCTGCCTAAAGAGAAGGCAGATGTCATTTACCTCTGCTTCCCGAACAACCCTACAGGAGCAACTGCAACCAAAGAACAGCTTAAGAAGTGGGTAGATTATGCAAAAGAGAACAAATCCCTGATCCTGTTTGATGCAGCCTATGAGTGCTTTATCCGCAACCCGGAGCTGCCGAAGACTATTTTCGAGATTCCAGGGGCCGACGAAGTGGCTGTGGAGTTCCGCAGCTTCTCAAAGACTGCCGGATTCACCGGTGTGCGGTGCGGTTTCACCGTTGTGCCTAAAAAGTGCAAAGTATATGATGCAGAGGACAACATTGCTTCACTCCACGCCATGTGGAACAGGCGGCACACCACCAAGTTCAACGGCGCCTCCTACCCTGTACAGTGCGCCGCAGCTGCCTGCTTTACACCCGAGGGGCAGGCACAGATCAAGGAGAAGACCGACTACTACCTGGGTAATGCAGCCCTTATCAAGAAGACCATGGTAGAGCTGGGCTACAGCTGCACCGGCGGCGACAACTCGCCATATGTATGGGTCAACACAAAGACCGATTCCTGGTCCTTCTTCGACACCCTGCTCCAACAGTGCGGCATTGTATGCACACCGGGAAGCGGCTTCGGCAGCTGCGGACAGGGCTATGTGCGGTTCAGCGCCTTCAACTCCAGGGAGAACACCCAGAAGGCCATGGACAAGCTGGCTAAATTTTTAAAATAAAAAAAAGGCTCCCCATTTGGGAGCCCTTTTTATATCGTCACTCTGGATCCTTTCCAGGGCAACATCACTTCAGACTTGGTTTCTATCTATCAGCCGTTGATAAGCTGTGCCGGGCAAAGGCGGTACATCTCGTAGCTGCCTGTCTGGCTGGCCTTCTGGATAAAGGAGCTGTCCACCGTGATGCTCTGGAGCACGCCGCACTCGTTGAACATCCGGTACATCTCGATTACTTTTGATGTGTCGAATCCGGTCAGGTCAAGGGAGTCAAGGGAACGGCACTTCTGGAACATGCAGCTCATGTCAATGACAGATGCTGTGTTAAGGTTTGTACAGTCAATGCTCACTGCCTTGGTGCAGCCGGAGAAGAAGAAGACCATGCTGGTCGGGTTCCAGTTCTGGCATGACTCGTCAAAGCTTGCAGATACGAAACCGGATGCTGCCCATGGAGCTCCCTTCACGCCGTAGCCGATGGAGCTGACTTCGTATACTGTTCCTTCTGTATCGTGGTCCTTGTTGTCATAATAGAATGTAAGCTGTGTGCCGCGGAGGACTGCCTGGGGTCTGATCTCTGAGTTTGCTGCCTTTGCAGGTACAGCCTGTGCTGTGGTGGTTGTGGAATTGGAAGCTTCTGCTTTTGCCGGAGCTGCCCCATATGAGTCTGATCCCCCTGCCACGCTGCATGAACAGAGTGCGATTCCCATTGCCAGTGCCATAGCCATCATCTTGATTGTCTGTCTGAAGTCTTTCATTTCAATCTCCTTTTTAGTAACGTTTCACCAACGTTTCCGTTTTACATTACCAACATTACTATACCGTTACTAACTTGTCAATAGTAACGCAATAGAAATTTTATGATTTTTTGAAACTTTTTTATAACTACTTACAAAACAAAGAGTTATCTGTAATAACACCTGTATCTTGATTATTGGTTTACCCTGCTATATAATGGAAAAGTATGAAAGATTTGACCAAGGACACCTCCGGATTCGTGCTTCTTTCCGACTATGTGCCGGACATCATCCAGGAGATCCGCTACTATTCTACATATAACTTCATAGGCGACAGGATAGACGGCTACGAGGAGCCCTGCGCATTCCTCACCAAGGAGGCTGCCAGAGCGCTTAAGGCTGTGAGCAACGAGATGATGGTATCGGGCTATCGGCTTAAGGTTTTTGACGCCTACCGCCCGGCCACTGCAGTCAAGCACTTTGTGCTTTGGGGCCTCGAGGATCAGGATATAAGGATGAAATATATCTTTTACCCTGACCTGCAGAAACAGGAGCTATTTGAGAAAGGTTATATCGCCACACAGTCCAGCCACAGCCGCGGAAGCGCTGTAGACCTTACACTGCTGGATATGAGCACGGGGAAAGAGCTGGACATGGGCAGCCCCTTCGATTTCTTCGGTCCTATCTCCCACCCCGACTACAAGGGGATCACTGACGAACAGTTCGAGAACCGGATGTTCCTGCAGAAATGCATGCTGCGGAACGGCTTCAAACCTCTGGACTGCGAATGGTGGCACTTCATGCTGGCCGACGAGCCCTACCCCGACACCTACTTCACATTCCCGGTAGCTTGTGATATATTGAAGTAGAGGTGGTTAGCATACGCTAACTTGGTTGGTATTATGAAAACAGAAAGAAACATCCTCATTGCATTTATACTGAACCTGTCATTCTCTATCTTTGAATTCTTCGGCGGTTTATTCGTCAACTCTGTGGCCATCCTTTCCGATTCACTCCACGACCTGGGCGACGCACTCTCCATCGGCATCTCATACTTTCTTGAGAAGAAAAGCAAAAAGCAGGCTGATGAAAAATACACATACGGCTATATCCGCTACTCTGTACTGGGTGGGGTCATTACAACAACCATCCTGCTGGCTGGCTCAGTCCTGGTCATAATAGGATCGGTCAGAAGACTTCTGAACCCAGTGGAGATAAACTACAGTGGAATGATTGTCTTTGCTGTCATCGGGGGCATACTTAACTTTGTGGCAGCTTATGTGACCCGAGAGGGTGACTCCATCAACCAGAAGGCAGTGAACCTCCACATGCTGGAGGATGTGCTGGGCTGGGTTGTAGTTCTGATAGGGGCCATCATCATGAACTTTACCGACATCCGGATGATAGACCCGCTTATGAGCATCGGTGTCGCACTGTTCATCCTGATCAATGCTCTCAAGAACCTTAAGACAGTTCTGGCTCTGTTCCTGGAGAAAGCTCCGAGTGACATCAATATCAGCGAGCTGAAAGAACATCTATTAAAAATAGAGGGTGTGGAGGATATTCATCATATACATGTATGGAGCATCGACGGCTACAACAACTATGCCACAATGCACATCGTGACCCGGGCCGAAGATATCCAAGCCATAAAGCACCTGATACGCCAGGAGCTGGAGGAACACAGTATCTGTCATGCTGTCCTGGAAACCGAATCCGAGATCTGCGACGACAGGGAATGTATTTTATTTTTACATTAATTATGGTACTCTAGAGTTATGAAGCGCCTTTTTCTTCTATTACTGTTACCGCTATTCCTCATGACCGGCTGCAAGCAAAAACAGGTGGAAATCCGCAACCCAGTGGTGGAATCCTCATTCGAAGAGATACAGGAGAAGCTGGGAATAACCTTTGGTATTCCTAAGGATGCAGAGAACATCTTCTATTCAATCATAGCAGGCAACCTGGCGCAGATGGACTTTACCTGGCAGAACTCCGATTGCACCGCACGGATCAAAGCCAGTACATCAACAGAGTTTGAGGATATATCCGGTTTCTATTATAAATGGGAGAAAGAGGTGCAGCTGCCTGTGGGATATAACTCGGCCACCGCCCGCTGGATTGAGTCTGATGGAGAGACAATCGGAATATGCATCTGGCAGGATATTGTTCCCGGCCTCACCTACTCTGTAAGCATGAGGCAGAACGCCACACTGGAGAACCTCTTCATTCTGGCCAACGCAGTTTACATCCCGGTCCAGGGTGACAGCTGACCTGTTTACAGTTTATTCTCGGACAGATACTGCTTTAAGGATTCAATCAGCTTCTCACCATCCAGGTCGTAGAATAACTTTTCAAGGCATCCTGTTATCATAGGATTCAGGTCCAGACCGAACTCCACCGACCTGGCATCACTTTTAAATCCATAGCATCTTTTGCCGTTTGCATATGCAATGCCCAGCTCAACGCAGGCACCCTCGTCAGGAACCCGGCCATCCAGCAGAACAAATGTGATATCTGCCTTCAGCACCTCTTCCAAATCCTTCTGGAAGATCATATCCATGACTTCTTCCTGGGTCTTCCCCTCCATTTCAGGTGCCAGATAACCGTCACGCTGTGGCAGGAAAACCTCATAGCCGTAGCTCTCAATCAGATTTGTCAGCTTAAGGTTGAAGTCTCGCTCGCTCTGGTTGAAAAGCGGAGCCGCGAAATATACTCTATTACCCACCTTCTCTTTGGCAGGTGCCGATGCAGTCTTCCCCTCATCAATAGCTTTCTTGCTACACGATACAAGATCGAAAACCATAATCAAACACACAACTAAAATACAGAGCTTTGCTACTTTCTTCATTTTTACCACCTGATACGATTATTATAGAGTACCAATCTGCGTTTTTCAAGGTAAAACTGTTGATAGTCACACCCCAGCCAGCCTGGACATTGCAGAAATCTTATCCTTCCACTGTTGGACAAAATCTTTCGGAGCTATCGGCTTAGCATCGGCGCCGCAGGAAAGAATCCATCCCATTATCCTATCATCCTGGCTTGAAGTGAAAGTAAGAACAGTTTTATTCCCCTTCTCTTCTATCACCTGATCGTCGGCCCATTTATTCTCCTGTACCCAAACCTGCGCCTCTTTATAGAACTCAATTTTGTACTTGACCGGCTCCTTGAAAGTATAAGCACCAAAACGGCTGAAGCCATGCCGGACAGAAAACTCAAAATCAGCAGGAAGTTCAAAGGTTTTACCCACAAACCGTATCTGCTCCATACGTCTTAGCACGAACACGCGAACATCCTGCCGCCCCTCGTCATAACCATAGAGATAGCAGGTACCGTTTTCCAGCAGAAGCTGATAAGGATGCACAATGCGGTTCTTTTTCTCCTTATCATATTTCCCTTTGTAATAGAATTGAATCTTGTTGTTGCGGGTCATATAATCAAAAATCCTGGAGAACTTGGCCTGGTCAGCTTTGTCATATTCTGGCCTCGGCGGAACTGCAATCCGTGCGAAATCCGCAATAGGCATCTCGGTAAGGCTTTCGATATATTCAATAATCTTGTCATAGACCGGTGTGTTCTGATACTGGTTCATGAGGGATTTAAGTATGGCAAGCGTGCTGTAATCACGCATGGAATCGGCAGTGATGTGTTTTGCTTTCTTCCAGTCCTTGTTCATCCTGAAAGTAAGCCGATGCTTGTCAAAAGTGATGATCTGCTCGCCATCATCTCCTATCAGCGCCATCTCCCGCCCCAATGTGGCCGGGCTTCCGAGCCCTGCGTTCTTGAGCGTAGTCTTGTTGATTATTTCTCCCCTGGCCTGGGCTGTCAGGATAAGGCGAATAAGCTTGTTTATCCGGGCATTCCGCTCTGCACTTAATGCTTTATTGTAATACATGGAAGTATTTTGAAACATTTTTAAAAATTTTTCAAGTCCGTATCATTAGTGATACAGAGTAAGCAGTATATTAAATATAGAAAGAGAAAAGGAGAAAACTATGACACGACTATGGGGACATCTTATAACTAAAAGAGTTTATGTAGAAATATATAAAGATTGTAAAGCGCTTTATGAAGGACAAAATCTGGATAAGCCTGTTCGCCTGAAATGGGCATTCGCCGCAGAGTTCTGTAACGATTTAAGCATTGCCCAAGGGCTGACCCCATGCTATTACCTTAATGGCGAAGTTGTTGACTGCCTGAAAGGCAATTACGACATCAGGGGGATAGACTATGAATGCCGCATTAAAAACAACGGCTGGCGGCTCCCAACATACGAAGAAATAAAATACATATCCAAGAATAAATATAAAGAGTCGGGCAATGACTGGCTTTGGACAAATGATGAAGGTGAATGGGTCGAAAGCCGAATCATTATCCGCACTGGCAGAGGATATACGGCCAAAGAACTTGAAGAGCTTTTCGGATTGGAAATAGGTTCTGACAGCACAGGTATCCACGAATATGACACAGAAGCCATTTCTCATGATCCAGAAGAAAAACTTGCTTTTATTCCTATCAAGACTTTTTATAAAGATGATTTTGAGAATAAATAAGTGTGTGGTATAATTAAATGAGAGGTGTTTCAATGAAAGTTATTTTGAGCCGAAAAGGTTTTGACAGTTCCTATGGTGGATTCCCTTCTATCATTTTGCCAAAAGAGATGGGCAGAAAGATGATTTCTTTCCCCATTCCAGAAAAAGGGGAAAGAGAAAAAGATGAAAAAGGTAAATATACTAATAAAACCAAAATAGGAATAGAAGGAATAGGAGCAGAAAATATTAAATTCGTCCTTGACGACAAATCAGAATTAACATTAGCAGAAATATTTTCTCAACTTCATTTTAAAGAAGATAAAATTAAAATAGCCGGGGAAAAACAATCATTTAAAAATACAATATTTCATTATGATCCTGCAATTCAAACTATTTATGATACTGATGGGAATGAAACAAGAGGGCTCCATGGGTATGCTGCATTTGGACAGAGTAAAGCTGCTGCAGGACATTTACTTAATAAAGGAATAAAAGAAGGTGATATATTCTTATTCTTTGGAACATTTAAAAATACTGAGCTAAGAGAAGAGAAAATAACTTATAAACGTGAAAAAGAATTTCATGCGCTCTGGGGATATATGGTTGTAGATGATGTTATATCTGTAGATAATGTAGATAATGAGGAAGGGAAAAAACAATTTGAAAAGTACAAAAATAAATATCCTGGCTTAAAAGACCATCCTCACTTTATGAATCGTAATAACAAATATGAAAAAAGTGATAAAAATATTATTATTTGTGGTAAAAATTTTGGAACATTTAACTTCAAGAAAAACATACATAAACTTACACGAGATGGTAAATCAAAATCATATTGGGATATTCCTGAAAGTTTAGATTGTTTAATAGGTCATGAAATTACATATCATAAAGATAAAATAACAACAAAACACTTTAAATCCGCTTCTATAGGACAGGAATTTGTCGTTAAACATAATTTTAATGAAAATGAAATAAAAGATTTACTTAATCGCTTACAAAATACCCTATGCACCACATCGAAATGACTCTATTAAGAAAGGTAGATACAAAGCTACCAGTAAATCTCTGGATTGATGAAACAGACAGAGCAACACCCCCTAAAGTATTGTTCCAGAACAATTATGCAGACAGGTTTACTTCAAAAAAGGATTTGATCCCCATATCAATTGAAGAACGGCCAAAAGTGATAATGCAGGATTATTCTCTAGGAATTTCTATTGAGGATTTTGATAAGGTAACTAGTTTCATTTCAAATAACAGAATTGTCATTTCAAGGTATATACAAGACCCTTCTTTTGGCATAACAGACTTAGTTAATAATTTTTGAATGTACCATGCAATATTAACTTAATAATGGAGATGAACAAATGATTAAGCTTAAACTATACAAAGGTGCCGGAGTTGCACTGTTCAAAAAAGTAAATGGAGAATATCAAATATTATTGGGCAAACGCAAATATAGACCTCAGGCAGGTAAATGGTCTATTCCGGGAGGGGAATACGAATTAAAGGATTTAACCCTCTTTTCAGCTGCTAAACGAGAATTGAGAGAAGAAACTGGTTTAGATCTGTGCTACGATGTTAAAATCCAGAAAATTGGTGAATCCGTCATTTATCGCTTTAAAGTGCCTTTTTTTGAATGGGCAACCTACATGTACGAAGTTCCTTCTGATTTCCAGGCACCCGCAAGGTTTCATGAGTTCTCTGAAATGAAATTCATTCCTTTGAGCGAGCTTGGGAAATACAAATTGGCCTGGGGCGTAAAGGCAGAAGTCAGCAAGTTTAAGAAAGAAAAACAAGTAGAATAATGTTTGCCAATCCACTGAAAAATGCAAGTTAATTAATTTTTCCTTGACTCTACCAATTATATTTGGTATAATTTAATCCAGCTATGAAGTATCATTTTTCTTACAAAACTGATGACGATGGAATCTGGGGAAACTGCTGCGAAGTTCCAGAGCTGTATGCCCAGGCAGATACATTTGATGATTTCAAAAAGAACTGTGAAGAAGCCCTTAATCTAATGCTTGAAGAACCAGTAGATTCCCAGGTTGAGTTCAAGCTTCCTGATAAAAAATTTGACAAGAAAGCAAACACAATCCAAGTTCCTGTCTATCCAGAAGTTGCTTTCGGGATGCTGCTCCGCATGTATCGGCTTAAGCACAACATGACACAGAAACAGGCCGCAGAGAAACTAGGCATGAAAAATGTGTACAGCTACCAGCGTCTGGAGAAAAAATCAAATCCTACACTTTCCATGCTAAAGAAAGTGACAGAAGTATTCCCCGATATGCAGATGGATATGATACTTAATTAATGGAGATGACTATGAAAAAAACTGAAAAATGTATTCTAAACAGCGAAAAAAACAACCATAATTCCAGCAATAAGGAAACAATTATTCTTTCCAATCAAGAACGAGATTTGATTTTGAATACCTTGGAAAATCCACCCGAGCCCAACTCTGCATTATTGAAACTAAATAAAAAATGATACGGTAAAAAATATCAGAGCAGCAGTAGAATCATAAAGAACAAGTTCTTCTGCTGTCTTGTCAGCTTTATTATGTCAATTAACATAAAAGTTTAATGGAGGTATGGGCAATTATCCCAGCACCAGTCTGCCTTTGACGCAGCCCCACCGGCTATTTTATCCAGGTCCTTGCGGTCAAGCTGTCTGTTTTCCATCTCGTCCAGATATGCTTCGGCCTGCTCTTTTGTTATGTCATAGCCCTCGGACTTTGCCAGTGTCACGAGTTCCTCTGCTGTCTTGCATTCCAACGCTTTTGCAAGCTGCTCTTTGGTTATTATTTTCTTGTTGATTTCCATAGATAAAATTTTATCCTTCCCATTTCCTAATTGTCAACAAAAATGATATACTATTCCTATGAAAAAACTTATTGCATACTGCGGCCTGGACTGCGAGAAATGCGACGCCAGAATCGCAACAATTAAAAATGATGACAATCTGAGAAAAGAAACTGCACGCAAATGGTGCGAGATGAACCACACCGATCAGATCACTCCTGAGACCATAAACTGCATGGGATGCCGCACCGATGGTATCAAGTTCGCTTACTGCGCCTCCATGTGTCCTATCCGCAAGTGCGCCATGGCAAAAGGATACCAGACTTGCGGCGACTGCAATGAGCTTGACAAGTGCGAAAAAGTAGCTCCTATTATAAGCACTTGTGAAGAGGCAAAGAAGAATCTGAAAGGCTGATTAACCCTATTCACCGCATTTTTGCGGAGATTAATTTATTTATTCACCGCACTCCGGAGCTTGTCTTTATCCAGCGTTCCCCATGAAAAAATTTGTTGACAAATCGGATAAATCCATAATAATAGAAATATATTTTTATTGGGAGATTTTTATGAAAAGAATTTTAACTGTGGCTCTTATCCTGACCCTTGCCCTGCTCTGTCTTGCAGGCTGCAAGTCAAATGCAAAGAAGGATTACATCCTGGCTACCGGCGGTACTTCTGGTACCTACTATCCATTCGGAGGGGCTATTGCCAACATCTGGAACACAAAAGTTGCAAACATGAACGTAACTGCACAGGCAACCGGAGCATCTGCCGAGAACCTGCGGCTTATCAACAAGGGTGACGCTGAATTTGCAATTGTTCAGAACGACGTAATGGACTACGCTTATAACGGAACAGACCTGTTTGCAGGAGAAAAGCTTGCCAACATCCAGACTATCGGAACTCTTTATCCGGAAGTTGTGCAGATTGCTGTATCCAAGACAAGCGGCATACAGTCTATAGTAGGCATGGGAGGCAAGAGAATATCTGTAGGCGATGCAGGTTCCGGTGTAGAGTTCAACGCAAAACAGATTCTTGAAGGCTATGGAATCACATTTGCCGACATAAAGAAGAACAACCTTTCATTCAAAGAGTCTGCCGACGGTATCCAGAACGGCACTCTGGACGGATGCTTCATCACAGCAGGCGTTCCAAACGCTGCCCTTCAGGAGCTTGCTTTCACCGCAGGACTTCAGCTTGTTCCTGTAGCAGGAGCCGAGGCCGAGAAAATCATGGCTAAATACAACTATTACACTCTCACCACAATCCCAGGCGGAACCTACAAAGGAACCGACAGCGACACATCAGCACTGGCAATCAAGGCAACTCTGGCAGTAAATGCAAAGCTTGATACCGATACAGTCTACGAGATGACAAAAGCTCTGTTCTCCAACCTTCCTGAGCTGGCTACAGCACATGCAAAGGGCAAGGAAGTTTCTGCCGAAAAAGCAGTTACCGGTGTTTCTGTTCCATTCCATCCAGGTGCAGTAAAATACTTCAAAGAACTGGGACTGATGAAATAACAGCTGATGAAGAAGTCGCTGCTTCTTATTTTATTTTTCATTCTGGCGGGTGCCCTTCTGCTGGTTCCCGCCAAACCTGTTCTTGTAATCTCAAGCAGAGAGGACAGCAATAAATGCTACTACTCTGCCGCAGGCTACAGGAACGGGTTCATCATCTCTTACACCCACTCGGTCAACAAGGGCCGGGTGCATGACTATTACCGCAGCGCCAAAAAGGATGAGCTTGAGCTGTATAAGACTCAGTTCGTCTCTTATGGAGCCGGAATTCCAGAGCCCTACGAGACTGTCGGGGCAGTTTTTACAGCAGCTGACGGCTGCTACACCATCAGCAACCTGCACAGAATTTTTCCCAAGCTTAACATGGCTGTGGGCCTTGTGGCAAACCATTCAATAAACATCGGAGATGCAGAGATTCCTCTTTCCGATTTTTTCCCGGCACAGACCGGCATAACCCTGGAGATAAAGAGGGTGAACCTGGCAGATTATATTCGGAGACATTACCATGGATGATATGGATAACAAAGTTGACAGCATTCTTCCGACAACAAACGAAGAAGAGATAAAGCAGCTTATGAAGGAGCTGGACCGGGAGCAGGCCTACCGGGAGCACACCTGCTGGCGGCAGTACATTACTGTTGTCATCTCTGTTGTCTTTGTCCTGTTCCAGCTATATGCAACCCTTACGGGCCACATAACTGCCCAGATCCTGCGGGCAACCCACCTTGCCTTCATACAGCTTCTTGCATTCCTTCTTTTCCCTGCATCAAAGAAGATGCGTAAAGACACACTGCCCTGGTATGATGTGCTGCTGGCCCTTATAGGAGCATCCTGCTGGATGTACATTGTCATAAACTTTGACACCCTGGTGCGCAGATCAGGCAACAATACTACTCTTGATGTAATAATCGGCATTGTAGGTATCATTATATTGTTCGAAAGCTGCCGCCGCATTGTAGGTCTTCCTATAATGATAATCGCAGGCTGTTTCGTATTTTATGCATTTATGGGCAAATACCTGCCAGGCTTCATGCACCACCGTGGCTATTCGCTGCAGCGTGTGGTGTGCCACCTTTTCTACAACACAGAGGGAATCATGGGCACCCCTATCGGCGCCTGCTCCACCTTTATATTCCTGTTCATACTGTTCGGTGCACTGCTTGAGAAAACAGGCATAGGCCAGTTCTTCATTGATGTGTGCAACGCAATCGCAGGCGGCGCCAGCGGCGGCCCGGCCAAGGTCGCTGTCCTCTCCTCTGCCCTCCTGGGCACAGTTTCCGGCTCCTCTGTTTCAAACACCGTAGGCTCCGGCTCCTTCACCATTCCTATGATGAAACGGCTGGGCTACAAGGGCGAGTTCGCCGGTGCGGTAGAGGCTTCCGCCTCCACCGGAGGCCAGCTTATGCCGCCTATCATGGGCGCCGCCGCCTTCCTTATGGCCGAAAGCCTTGGCATGCCTTACATCACTATTGTAAAGGCGGCCATAATTCCGGCAGTTCTGTACTTCACAGGCATCTTCATCACAGTCCATCTTGAGGCCAAGAAGATGAATCTGAAAGGGCTTCCGAAGGACCAGCTGCCGAAGTTCATGCCTCTTTTCTTGGGCAGAGGCTACATGCTGCTTCCGCTTCTTGTAATCATCTACTTCCTGTGCACCGGGAAGACTGCTGTGTTTGCCGCACTCATGGGAATTGTAAGCTGTCTTATAATCGGCTTTGCAGTGTCGCTGGTGGATCTGGCAAAGGGAAGACGCCCTACATTCAACGTAAAAGATATGGTTGATGTTATGTGCGCAGCTTCCCGGAACATCATCTCGGTGGCAATTGCATGCGGTATGGCAGGAATAATCATTGGAATCGTAACCCTCACAGGGCTTGGCCTCAAGATGGGCGCAGGCCTTGTCACTCTGGCTCACGGGCAGCTTTTCCTTACCCTGATCTTTACTATGGTCGCTTCTATAATCCTGGGAATGGGCGCCCCTACAACCGCAAACTACCTTATAACATCAACTATCACAGCAGGTGCAATCATACAGCTTAATGTCCTGCCTCTGGCTGCCCACATGTTTGCATTCTACTTTGGAATCATCGCAGATGTCACACCTCCGGTAGCCCTTGCTGCCCTGGCTGGTGCAGCGATTGCAAAGGCCAAGCCTATGAGGACAGCGGTAAACGCCACCAAGCTGGCCATAGGTGCCTTCATCATACCATATATGTTTGTGTTCAATTCACAGATGCTTATGATTGATGCAAATGCACTGCAGCTTATCTATATCCTGATCACAGCCCTGATCGGTATGTTCGGAATAAGCGTGGCTCTTGAGGGCTATGGGTTCGGCTTCACAAGCAACATAATCGAGCGTATCCTGTTTGCTGCAGGCGGTCTTTTATGCGTAATCCCGGAAGGTATGACCGATGTAATCGGCTTATGTATGCTGGCAGTGCTGTGTGCCTTCCAGATCATACGGCGCAGACTCAGAAAGAAGCTCCGATTATAAGCCTTACACCGCACTCCTGAGCTTTTCTTTATCCAGCTTTCCCCAGTGGTCAGCCTGAAGTGCCAGCTCCAGATGCAGAACCCCAACCCTGACAGCTGTCATGAAGAAGTCACAGAACATGATGATTGTACCTGCCAGAGCAAGATCTGATGCAGGCAGGCCATACTCCTCAAGTATTATCCCTATTCCGATAAGTATTCCACCAGGTACAGGCGGCATGGCGCAGGTGATAATTGTCACACCTATGAAGATAGATATGAACCAGCTGATGCTGACGCTGATGCCATGCAGCTCTGCAAGATAAAAGATCACAGCAATAAAGCCGATACATCCTGTATAAGTGTTCAGGACACTTCCGATAGGAAGTCCCATTCTGTTCAGCTCGGCAGGAATTCCCAGCTTACGTTCATTGATATCCATCGAAGCACCGAATGCAGCCATTGAAGACGCAGTTGTAAGCCCTATCAGGTAAGTAGGCAATATCTTCCGGACAAGGACAGCAGGCTTTGCCTTAAGCTTTATTGCAGTAATAATAACTTTAGCAAACAACATAAAATGCATCATAACTATACTGAACAGGAAAGGTTTCCATACCGATTTAAGTATTCCGATTCCGTTCTTCCCGATAAGTGCAGCAAGAGATGCAAAAATATACAACGGCAGAAGCCGGCACACCATCTCGACCACATGGATTACAACCTGGTTTGCCTGATTCAGGAAGTTCTGCATCACAGAAATCTCGCGGCTCAGGACGAGCATGGTTATACCTATGATCACAGCCATGAACACCAGCTGCAGGATATTGCCGTCTACAAAAGGAGTTATAGGATTCGAAGGAATAATATCCAGCAGCATATCAAGTATGGCTTTCCACTGGGAGGAGCCTGCAGATACACCAAATACAAATCTATGGAACGGGATGAGCGCAAGTATTGTTATTCCGCAGGCTATATAGTCAGCAACCAGGAACCTTCTGACCATATATTTCCCTACCTTGCTGAAATCCGACAGGTTGCCTATTCCGATAATACCCGACAGCAGCGACATGAATACAACAAGGCCGGCAAATGTGGTAAGCATATTCATAAAGACTTTTGAAATCGGGGCACATATGAATTCTGTAAAAAAAGATGAAATATCAGCAGGAAGGTAATTCTCGAGCACTCCTAACAGTACTCCCGCTGCAACAGAAGACAGCATGACCATCTCGCTTTTCTTGGCATTGCGCGGTACCCTTACATAAATCTCATTATAACCGTTCTTATGGCTCCAGGCAGGAACTATTGCAACGCTTGAAAGAAGCTGGCCGGTCCAGCCATCAGAGGCCGTATCTTCCATAGGATTATAGGGAGAGCCCTCATATCTGACAGTAAAAAAGCGGGATCCGAACTTGCTTCCCATTACAACAGTTATCTCTTTCTTATTATCAAAGTGGTCTGCAATATCCAGGAGCACCGATTCCATGGCAAGCCTGGCTTTTACAATATTAGTCCTCTGGACACCATATTCCTTCATTATGGCCTGGAACTCATCTGAAATTGAGTCCACACCTTTTTTGTCCAGCACTAATGTTCTAGAAGTCTGTCTCATGCTTTGTCCACCACCTTATAATTTCAGAAGCATTTATCCAGTATGTCCTGGTCAAGCCCTTTCTTCCCGGTGACATGTCCAACGATAAAGTAGAGAAGTCCGCCTACAAGAAGACCCCAGGCCACTGCATTTATTCCTGCCACCTTTACATTGTAATGGCAGAAGATGTAAGTGAATGCTGCACCCAGAGAACTTGCAACCGCTGCCTGCCGGGTCCCTTTCTTCCAGAAGAGACCTCCCACCAGTGGCCAGAAGAAAGTACACTCAAGACCGCCGAAGGCAAACATGTTCAGGAAGAAGATAATGTCAGGCGGATTCAGAGTCAGAACAGTGACCAGGATTCCGAAGAGCAGTGTCACCACCGGGCTTACAAAGGCTACCCGCCTGTTATACCGCTCAATCTTGACCGGATCGTTCTTGACCACATAGGTCCTCCACAGATCTTTAACAATAGCGGCAGAGGCCAGTATAAGGAGCGAGTCCACAGTGGACATGACTGCAGCCATAGGAGCTGCCAGGAAGATGCCGGCCAAAGGTGTCGGCATGATCTGCTGGACGATATATGGAATGAAATAGTCGGATGTAGGAAGGTTGGCCTTGTCCACAAGGGCACCGGCCCATGCACCTGCAAGATGCATACCTACAACTACGAAGGAGCATGTCAGTGCACCGATCCACATGGCGCTGTGGAGGCTCTTGGTGTTCTTGAAACCCATGCCGCGCACTGCTGTCTGTGGCAATCCCAGCACACCGAATCCCACCAGAATCCAGAATGAGAGCAGGGTTCCCGGCTTATACTTGGCAAACAGGTTGTCATAAATGCCGGGCAGGTTCTGCTGAAGCCCCGTATCTATGCCTGAAAGGCCGCCCCCTGCCTGCAGCACGAAGAAGAGGAAAAGGAAAGTTCCGATGCACATGATGAATCCCTGGATTGCATCGGTGATAGCTACAGCCGAGAAGCCGCCGAAAGCGGTATAAATAATTACTACAGCAGCAAATATGAACAGCGAATACTTATAATTGAGACCAGTTATAGACTGAATCAGGGTCGCACCGCCGGTGAACTGTGAGATCATCTGGGCTATGAAGAATGCCACCATCAGGAGGGAGGTTACAATTACCAGGGCATCGCTCTTGTACCGGGCCTTGAGGTAGCCGGCCACAGTGACAGCGCCGGTGCGGCGGGCCACCAGGGCCATCTTGTTGCCCAGCACTCCTAAAATGAAGAAAGTGACAGGCACCTGCACCGCTGCAATCCAAACCTGGGCGTAGCCGAAGGTCATACCCGCCGCTCCCGGGCCGGAAACAAAGGAGCTTACCGATGTATATGTGGCCATGGTGGTCATAGCCAGGAGCAGACCGTTCATAGAGCGGCTGCCGATATAGTACTTTTTCTCTACAGAAAGGGAGCTTTCCAGGCTTTTCTTCCGGTTGTACCAGATGCCGATGACAGCGTTAAGAGCCAAATAGATAAGGAGAATTGCAAGTATCATTCTGCATCATCCTCCTCATCATCGTATTCAAAGTCCACAAACACATGCTTAAGCAGATAGCGCACCCCCACCAGGGCAATGACTATGGTGCCAAAGACCGACACCGAGAACCAGGCCGGCATCCCCAGGAAGTAGAGCCCTTTTCCATTCAGGGCAAAGGCTGTGATTATATGCCAGGCACAGCATAGGAGTGTCACGATCAGGGTTCCCTTGATCTCCCTCATGCACTGTGCGTGTTTCTCCTGTTTTGTCATCTTCTTCATGATAATTCAATATATCATAATAATTCTTAATAATAAATTACCTTTTCCCCTATTTTTATTTTCTTAATTACTTTTTCCCCTATCTCTATTTACTGTTTGGGGGTTTCCATATATGATTGAAGAAAACAACAACTGGGAGGAACTTATGGGATTTTTCGACGACCATTTAAAAGATACAGACCCTGAAGTCTGGGCTGCAATCGAGCAGGAGAAAGCCAGACAGAACCACAACATCGAGCTTATCGCTTCCGAGAACAACGTATCCAACGCTGTTCTTGAGGCAGACGGCTGCATAATGACCAACAAGTATGCCGAAGGCTACCCTGGAAAGCGCTACTACGGCGGCTGCCAGTGCGTGGATATTGCAGAGGAGCTGGCCCGCGAGCGGGCAAAGAAGCTTTTCGGCTGTACTTACGCAAATGTCCAGCCCCACTCCGGCGCACAGGCCAACATGGCTGTCCAGTTTGCACTTCTTAAGCCGGGCGACACAGTAATGGGCATGAACCTGGCCCACGGCGGACACCTTTCCCATGGCTCCCCGGTAAACTTCTCCGGAACCTACTTCAACATCGTTCCTTACGGTGTAAAAGAGGACGGATTCATCGACTACGATGCACTGGCACAGATTGCCAAGGAGAGCAAGCCAAAGCTGATCATCGCAGGTGCTTCCGCATATCCACGGGTTATCGACTTCAAGAGATTCCGCGAGATTGCAGACTCTGTAGGCGCTATCCTCATGGTGGACATGGCTCACATCGCAGGCCTTGTGGCTGCAGGACTCCATCCAAGCCCGATTCCATATGCACATGTGACCACAACCACAACCCACAAGACACTCCGCGGACCACGGGGAGGCATGATCCTCTCAAGCCAGGAGTTTGCAGATGAATACAAACTCAACAAGGCAATATTCCCTGGAATCCAGGGCGGTCCTCTTATGCACATAATCGCAGGAAAGGCTGTAGCACTGGGCGAATGCCTGAAGCCTGAGTTCAAGGCTTACGCCGCACAGATTGTGGCAAACGCACAGGCACTGGCAAAAGAGCTTCTGGCACAGGGCTTTGCACTGGTATCCGGCGGCACAGACAACCACCTGATGCTGGTAGATGTATCTGTACTAGGACTTACAGGAAAGGCTGTGGAGCAGGCTCTGGACAAGGCTGGAATAAGCGTCAACAAGAACGCTATCCCATTCGACAAGCAGAAGCCTATGGTAACCAGCGGAATCCGTATCGGCACACCGTCTGTCACCACCCGTGGCATGAAGGAAGCCGAGATGGTTCAGATTGCACGGTTCATCAAGAAGGCATGCGACAACATCGACAACGATGCAGCTCTTGCAGCACTGCGGGAAGAGGTTTACGCCTTCACCGCCAAGTTCCCGATGTATAAGTGAGCCTGAAAGGAATACATGCGGATAAAGCTGGAGAATCTTAAAAAGTATTACGACTCTATCCATGCGGTGGACGGCATCTCCCTGGATATTCCGGAGAACACCATATTCGGAATCATAGGGCGCAGCGGTGCCGGGAAATCATCGCTGGTGCGGCTTATGAGCCTGCTGGAGGCCCCCGATTCGGGCGCTGTCTGGTACGGTGAGCGCCGGGTGGACAACCTGCCCAAGGATGAGCTTATAGCCTGCCGCCGCAAGATAGGGATGATTTTCCAGAACTTCAACCTTTTCTCTTCCCGCAATGCCGGGAAGAATGTGGCATACCCGCTGGAGATATGCGGCATGCCCAAGGCTCAGATAAAGGAGCGGGTCAACGAGATGCTCAAGCTGGTAGGGCTTGAGGACAGGGTGAATGCCCCCATCAGCACACTCTCCGGCGGACAGAAGCAGCGGGTGGCTATAGCACGGGCACTGGCAACACAGCCCGATATCCTATACTGCGACGAGGCCACCAGTGCTCTGGATCCCAATACAACACAGTCCATCCTGGCACTTATCAGAGAAATCCAGAAGAAGATGAACCTGACTGTGGTCATGATAACCCATCAGATGGAGGTTGTCCGGGATGCCTGCGAGTATGTAGCTGTAGTCGAGGAAGGAAAGGTGGTTGAGCAGGGACGGGTCAAGGATATCTTTGCAAATCCCAAGACCAAGACCACCCGGGACTTTATAAAGAATGTGCTCAACGACAAGGAGATGGTGAAGTGGTCGGACCATACCGGACGGTTCCACCTCCATTTTACAGGCAGCACACCGGATAAGCCTCTCTTAAGCATGATTGCCAAGAAGTTCAATGTGGAGTTCAACATCTTTGCGGCAGGCATTTCCCATCTGCCCGATGAGGATGTGGGCTATATGAATGTAGATATAATGGGAAGCGACGAAGAGGTCTCCAAGGTTGTGTCATGGCTTGAGGAAAATAGCGTCCATGTGCGCAGGGAAGAGGTGTAGGCTATGGAACAAATCATGATTCTTGTGGGTGTATCCACACTCCAGACCCTTCTTATGGTATTCTTCTCCACCCTCTTTGCCATCCTGATAGGCTTCCCTCTGGGAATCCTTCTCAACACCACAAACCAGTACGGCATCACACCAAAGCCGGTGTTCAACTCAGTCTTAAGCCGTATCATCGATGTGCTCCGTTCTTTCCCGTTTGTCATCCTGATGATTGTGCTCCTCCCCTTCACACGGATGGTGCTGGGAACAGCAATCGGAACAACAGCAACTATAATCCCGCTTTCCATCGCCGCAGCCCCATTTGTGGCGCGTATCACCGAGACTGCACTCAACGAGGTTGACCCGGGCATTGTCCAGGCAGCACGGGCTATGGGAAGCACCAACTGGCAGATAATCTACAAGGTTCTGGTGCCGGAGGCTATGCCTTCTGTGGTATCGGGCATCACCTTGACTATCATCAATCTTATAAGCTATTCTGCAATGGCAGGAACACTGGGTGGCGGCGGTCTGGGAGACCTGGCTATCCGCTATGGTTACCAGCGGTTCCGCACAGGGGTAATGACAGCTGCGGTTATAGTCATCATCATAATGGTGGCAGCAATCCAGTTTGCAGGTACCCGTCTGACCAACAAGATGCTTAGTAAACGGTAATTTTTTATCAACCTGTTGACACAGATTTGGTTTGAAAGTATAATATACCTACCAATCAAGTAGGTAATAGGAGGTTTATACATGAAAAAACTTTTAGCATTTGCTGCAATAGCACTGATTGCAACATCAGTATATGCTCAGCAGACTATCAAAGTAGGAGCTACACCGGAGCCACATGCCGAGATCCTCAATCTTATCAAGGATGACCTGGCAGCAAAGGGTGTAAAGCTTGAGGTAGTGGAGTTCACAGATTATGTGACACCTAATGACGCAGTTGAAGCTGGAGACATCGATGCAAACTATTTCCAGCACATCCCATATCTTGAGTCATTCAACAAGGAGAAGGGATATCATCTGGTTAATGCAGGCGGAATCCATGTAGAGCCATTCGCTCTCTATTCAAAGAAGGTTGCAAAGCTGGACCAACTCAAGGACAAGGCTGTAATCGCAATTCCTAACGACCCTACAAACGAAGGAAGAGCACTGCTTCTTCTTGCCGATGCAGGTCTTATCACACTGAAGGCTGATGCTGGAATCACAGCAACTCCTCTGGACATTGCAAAGAACCCGAAAAAGATCAAGTTCCGCGAGATCGAGGCTGCTTCCCTGCCAAGAGTTCTTGGAGATGTTGATGGCGCAGTAATCAATGGAAACTACGCTATTCCTGCTGGACTTTCCGCAAAGAAAGACGGACTCTTTGTAGAGGGCTCATCCTCTCCATATGTCAACGTTATCGCAGTCAAGGCTGGAAACGAGAACAAGCCTGCTATCAAGGCTCTGGTAGAGGTTCTCAAGACACAGAAAGTCAAGGATTACATCGCAAAGAGATATCCTAACGGCGAAGTTGTGCCAGTATTTTAAGCCTAAATACTGACAAAAAAAACACCCCTGCTCGGTAAACAGCATAAGCTGTAACACCGACAGGGGTATTTTTTATTTATATATCTTTTTTATTTTATGTTTTTTGTCCAGCTCGGATCCTTAAAGAAGGCCGATCCAGTTGCCAGCACATCGGCGCCGGCGTCAACCAGGGTCTGGGCATTGCTGCCCCCTACTCCGCCATCCACCGAGATAAGGAAGTTATACCCTTTCTCTTTCCTGATAGCAGCAAGCTGTGGAATCTTGTCCACGCAGCTCTGTATAAGTTTCTGACCTCCGAAACCCGGGTTCACAGTCATAACAAGAACCAAGTCCACATCGCCCAGCACCTCTGCAATTGCACTTACCGGGGTGGATGGTACTATGCTTATGCCGGCCTTCTTGCCCAGTTCCTTGATCCGGTAAATAAGCCGGTGGATATGGTAGCAGGATTCAACATGGAAAGTGATGTAGTCAGCTCCGGTCTTACCGAACTCCTCCACAAAGAACTCAGGGTTCTCCACCATCAGGTGGACATCGAAAACCAGGTCGGAATGTGGCCGCATATCCTGCACAAACTTTGTGCCGAATGTCATATTGGGTACAAAGTGGCCGTCCATGACATCCAGGTGCACCCACTGTGCTCCGTTCTTCTTCACAAAATCCAGGGACTCTCTCACCTGGCTGAAATCTGACGCCAGCATTGATGGCGCAATGATAATATCCTTCATACGCTCCTACTTCTCAAGCACTGCCTTGATTCTCCGCACGCCGGATGATGAGCTTTCCTCCTTGAGGATGCGGAAATGACCCATATCGCCAGTGTGCTTGACATGAGGACCGGCACAGACCTCTTTGGAGAAGTCGCCGATTGTGTATACAGTCACCTGCTCGCCGTACTTGCTGGAGAAGAATGCAACTGCACCCTTGTCCACAGCTTCCTGCGGAGTCATGGTCTCCACGCTTACCTGCAGGTCCCGCTTGATTGCGTCGTTGACCAGGTCTTCCACCTGCTGGATCTGCTCCTTGGTCATCTTCTCGTTGTGGCTGAAGTCAAAGCGGAGCCGCTCCGGAGTGATGTTGGAGCCCTTCTGTCCTACGTGTGTACCCAGCACCTTGCGGAGTGCTGCGTGCAGAAGGTGTGTTGCTGTATGGAGTGCTGTGGTCTCCTCGCTGTGATCGCCAAGACCAGACTTGAACTGTCCTGCCTCTGCAGTGCGGGAAAGCTCCTGATGCTTTGCAAATGCTTCGTTGAAACCCTTTACATCTACAGTAAAGCCTTTCTCTGCAGCCAGCTCCTGGGTCAGCTCGATTGGGAAACCGAAGGTGTCGTACAGCTTGAATGCGCTGCCGCCTGCAATCTCCTTTATTCCCTGCTTCTCCATGAAGAAGGTCATCTTCTCGAACTGCTTCTCGCCCTTCTCCAGGGTCTCGCTGAACTTGATCTCCTCTTTAGTCAGCTCGTCGAACACTTTATCTTTGTTCTGAACCAGCTCTGGGTATGGGCCGCCGTACAGGTCGATTACAATTTCTGCCACCTTTGCCAGGAATGTGCCCTGGAT
>JAFZIU010000115.1 GCA_017554185.1 Spirochaetia bacterium | reverse complement strand
ACCGATGGCAGTGCGATGAAGCTCTGTAAGATGAGCCTTGGTGCCGCACATGGCTGCCAGATCCCGGGCTATTGCCCTGATGTAGGTGCCTCCCGAGCATGTGACCCTGAAACGGAGATCCGGCATCCGGTATTCCAGAATCTCGAAGGAATATATGGTCACCTTCTTGGCAGGAATTTCCAGTTCTTCGCCCCGCCTTGCCAGCTTGTAGGCCCGTTTGCCGTCCACATGGACTGCCGAAAAGGAGGGAGGCACCTGCATCATGTCGCCGGAGAATGCAGAAGCCGCCTTTGCCACGGCCTCCGGCTCCGGCACAGGAAATCCCTGGCACAAAAGCTTTCCGGTGGGATCCAGTGTATCGGTCTCTTCCCCGAACCGGAGCACAGCCTCGTAGACCTTGCTCATGTCTGCCATGTAGGTCATGAACTTGGTTATACGCCCGGTAAGGGCAAGAAGGAGGCCGTCGGCAAAGGGGTCAAGTGTGCCGCAGTGGCCCACCCTCTTGGTGCCGATATCCTTCTTAAGCTGGTTCATGGCCTGGAAGGAGGAGATTCCCGCTTCCTTATTCAACAGTACAAAACTTGGAATCAAGAAAGGATTTCCTCAATCTTCTTGTTGATCTCAAAGCCTTCTTTAATAGAGTCATCATAAACAAAGGTGAGCTTTGGGGTAAGGCGGGTCTGGATCTTCTTTCCCACAATACCCTGGATAAAGGGAGCCGCGCTGTTAAGCCCCTCCACGCTCCTCCGGGTAACCTTCTCGGACTCAAAGCCGGAGACAAATACTTTGGCCACGCTCAAGTCCGAAGCGCATTTGACCCGGTTGATGGAGATCATCCGGCTGACCCGAGGATCCTTCACCTTCCCGGTCAGGATAAGGGTGCTTATAATCTCCTGTATTACGCCTTCTATGCGCATAAGTCTATATTCTGACATTCAATTACCTCAAAGCTTCCTGGCAATCTCTTTGATCTCGTAGACCTCGATGATATCGCCGACCTGGATATCGTTGAAGTTCTCAAGGCCGATACCGCACTCAAAGCCTTTCTCCACCTCTTTGGCATCGTCCTTGAACCGCTTGAGCGATGAGATTTTGCCGTTGAAGATCTCAACATCATCCCGGTAAACACGGCATACAGAGTTGCGCTTGACGCTTCCGTCTGTAACGTAAGCACCTGCAATAGTACCCACCTTGGGCACCTTGAAGGTATCCCGGACTTCCACAGTACCGATCTGCTCTTCCTTAAGTTCAGGAGAAAGCATACCCTCCATGGCTGCCTTGATATCTTCCTGGGCATGGTAGATTACGTTATACCGCTTGATCTCCACCTTCTCCTGCTCTGCAAGAAGTGCTGCCTTGGATGTAGGACGCACGTTGAAGCCTATGATGATGGCATCGGATGCAGAGGCCAGATTCACATCGTTCTCTACAATTGCACCTACAGATGCATGAATTGTATGGAGACGGATCTCGCTGGTCGAAAGCTTTTCCAGTGTGTTCTTGAGAGCCTCTACAGAGCCCTGCACATCTCCCTTGATGATAACCTTGAGCTCCTGAACCTCTCCTTCCTGGATTGAAGTATAAAGGTTCTCCAGTGTGACTTTCTTCACATTCTTGGCTGCGCCGATTCTCTCCAGCTCCTGCCGCTTCTCGCCTATCTGGCGGGCATACTTCTCGGACTCGGTGACCTGGAACGGATCTCCTGCGTTAGGCAGACCTTCGAAACCTAAGATCTCAACAGGGGTGGAAGGACCTGCACTCTCTATCTTCTTGCCGCGGTCGTTGAACATAGCCCTTACTTTTCCGGCATAGACGCCTGCAATAAAGGCATCGCCGATCTTGAGTGTACCGCGCTGGATAAGTACTGTGGATACCATACCGCGTCCCTGATCCACCTTGGACTCGATGACCTTTCCTTCTGCACGGCAGTTAGGATTGGCCTTGAGCTCCAGCATGTCGGCCTCAATAAGAATGTTCTCCAGCAGGTTGTCGATACCTTCTTTCTTGAGGGCAGAGATAGGACAGTAGATAGTGTCGCCGCCCCACTCCTCAGGAATAAGGCCGTACTCGGAAAGCTGCTGCTTTACCCGGTCCGGGTTAGCTTCGTACAGGTCGATCTTGTTGATTGCAACTATGATTGGAACCTTGGCTTCCTTTGCATGGTTTATAGCCTCTATAGTCTGCGGCATGACACCGTCGTTGGCGGCAACAACCAGGACTACGATATCTGTAAGATGGGCACCGCGGGCACGCATCTGGGTGAATGCCTCATGGCCCGGAGTATCCAGGAATACAATGCTGCGTCCGTTGATCTCGACCTTGTATGCACCGATGTGCTGGGTGATGCCGCCGAACTCGGTGGCAGCAACGTTGGCCGACCGGATTGCATCCAGAAGCTTGGTCTTACCATGGTCTACATGACCCATTACTGTAACAACAGGAGGACGTTCCACAATGTCGGCATCGTCGCCCTTCTCGCCTTCTACAATAGTCTGGTCGTACAGGGATACAATGTTCACCTTGCATCCGTATTCGTCGGCCAGGATAGAAGCTGTGTCGGCATCGATCTGCTGGTTTATGGTGACCATCTGTCCCATTCCGATAAGCTTGGTTATTACGTCAGATGCCTTGAGGTTCAGTTTCTTGGCCAGTTCTGCAACAGTGATAACATCCATGATGTCGATGCTCTTAGGAACAGGATTTGCCTTCTGTACATCCTTCTTCTTTATCTGATAATTCTTCTCTATCTCTTCAATGTTCTCCTTGCGGGTCTTCTGATAATCGGTCTTCTTCTTGGTCTTGAAGAATTTCTTGCCTCCGGTGCGGCCGGTCATCTCCGGTGGCATTTCGGAACTTTCGCCCCTAGGTCTGAAACCACCACCCTGGCCCTCTGGACGCGGTCTGAAGCCCTGTCCTTCGGTCCTCGGCTTAAATCCGCCAGGCTGTCCCTGCCATTCGCCGCGGGGTTTGAATCCACCGGGCTGCCCTTTCCAGCCGCTGCCCTGACCATGCCCTTCGGGCCGTTCACCCTTTGGCTTGAAGCCGCCAGGCTGACCTTTCCAGCCGCCGCCAGGCTGTCCCTTCCAGCCGCTCTGACCTTCGGAACGCTCTCCGCGGGGCTTGAAGCCGCCGGGCTGTCCCTTCCAGCCTCCGCCCTGGCCTTTCCAGCCGCTCTGGCCCTGCCCTTCGGGTTTCTCTCCCTTAGGCTTGAAGCCGCCCTGGCCTTTCCATTCTCCTTTGGCAGGAGCAGCAGGCTTTTCTGGTTTTGGGGATGCAGGAATATCTGTCTTAGGAACTGCGGGTTCCTGGGCAGGAGGAGCAGCAGGAGCTGCTTTCGGTTCTGGT
>JAFZIU010000114.1 GCA_017554185.1 Spirochaetia bacterium | reverse complement strand
CATTGACAAGGGCGATAAGTTCGCCAGCTTCATCGGTTCTCTTAAATCCAAGGCAGTTTCACGCAGCATAGGCGGTTTTGCCGGCGGAATTGCAATAGACACAAAAAAGTATAAGAACCCGATCATGCTCTCAACCACCGACGGCGTGGGGACAAAGCTTATGATTGCCCAGGAACTGGGAATATACGACACCGTAGGAATAGACCTGGTTGCCATGTCTGTGAACGACCTTATTGTATGCGGAGCAGCACCCCAGACTTTCCTTGACTACATTGCATGCGGAAAGATCCATGAGGAAGTTCTGCACCAGATCATAAAGGGTGTTGTTGACGGCTGCGAGCAGGCCGAATGCACACTGGCCGGCGGCGAGACTGCCGAGATGCCCGATGTTTACGGCTCTGACGATTTTGACCTGGCAGGCTTTGCCGTGGGAATCGTAGACCGGGACAAGATGCTCCCCCGCAAGAAGAATATCAAGAAAGGGGACATCATCCTGGGCCTTCCATCCGCAGGAATCCATTCCAACGGCCTATCCCTGGCCCGTAAGGTCATTGATAAGAAGGACAAGGCAGGACGCAGAGAGCTCCTTAAGCCTACAAAGATTTATGTGAAAGAGCTTAAGAAGCTGATTGCAAAGGATAATATCGAGGCTGCTGCCCACATCACCGGAGGCGGTCTTACAGGAAACCTTATCCGCACACTGCCCAAGACAGTGAAGCCTGTGTTTGACACAGCAGCATGGGAAGTGCCCGATATCTTCAAGAAGATCCAGAAGAACGGCGGAATCGACCCTGTTGAGATGGAGAGGGTGTTCAACATGGGAATTGGAATTGCCATGGTTGTGAAGAAGAACAATGTGGATGATGTCCTTTCCTTTGCAAAACGGAGCAAGATTGCCATCCGCGTCATCGGAGAGATCGTGAATGGCTGATTATGCAGTGCTGGTATCCGGCAACGGATCCAACTTCCAGGCTATAGCAGAAAAGCTTGCCGGGACAAAGCATAATCTTAAATGCATGATATGCGACCGCAAGGATGCCTATGCATTCCAGCGGGCAAAGAACCTGGGCATAAAGACCTACTATGTCTCCTACTATAAGAGGGAGAGGGAAGAGGCCGAGAAAGATATCTGCGGAATTTTGGAGAAAGAAGGGGTGCAGCTTGTGGTGCTGGCCGGTTTTATGCGGCTTCTGACACCATACTTTGTGGACCGGTATAAGAACAGGATTCTTAATATCCATCCTGCACTGCTGCCCAAGTTCCCCGGCACCCACGGAATTGCAGAGAGCTATGCATCCAAGGATGCAGAGCTGGGAGTGACCATCCACTATGTGGACTATGGTATGGACAGCGGTCCTATCATCACACAGAAGTCCTTTAAAAGGGACTTTACAGAGTCACTTGAAGAAATTGAAAAAAAGATACATAACATAGAACATAGCTGTTACCCGGAGACAATTCTGTCTGTCCTTGATTCATTGGATAAGCAGCAGTAACAGCGGGGGGAAGTTTTGAAAGTTTTGGTTCTTGGTTCTGGAGCGCGCGAACATGCAATTGCATGGAAGTTCTCCAAGAGCAATATTCTATCCGGCCTGTATGTGGCACCTGGAAATGCCGGAACTGAAGATATTGCCGAAAATCTGCCAGATGTAGATCCCTGTGACAGCGCAAGTGTTATAAGCGCATGCAGAAAATATAAGATTGACTTTGTGTTCGTAGGGCCGGAAGCCCCTCTTGCCGCCGGCGTGGTGGATGATCTTGAGGCTGCCGGAATCTATGCCTTCGGCCCATGCAAGAAGGCTGCTCAGCTTGAAGCCAGCAAACTCTACTCCAAGTCTTTCATGAAGAAATATGGCATTCCTACCGCCTATTCCGAGGAGTTTGACAACGTGGAGGCTTTCGAGAAAGCAATCGAGAAATCGGAAGGCAAGGTTGTAATAAAGAAGAACGGACTGGCTGCAGGAAAGGGTGTCCTTGAGTCTGATGACAAACAGGAGCTTTTAGAGTTCGGCCGTAATATTCTTAAGGATGACACTCTGCTTGTGGAAGAATTCCTGACCGGCTGGGAGACCTCTGTTTTTGCAATCTCCGACGGAAAGAGCTATGTGATCCTGCCCCCATGTGCAGACTTCAAGAAAGCATACGACAAGGATCAGGGCCCGAATACAGGCGGAATGGGCTCCATCTGCCCTGTGCCCACAGTTTCAAAAGATCTTCTTGCAGAGATTGAGAAAGAGGTGGTGATTCCTACATTTGAAGGAATCAAGAAAGAGGGCTACACATATAAAGGACTTCTCTACTTCGGCCTTATGATTACAGATCGGGGACCCAAGCTGCTTGAGTACAATGCAAGGTTCGGCGACCCAGAGACACAGGCTCTTCTGCCTCTTATCGATTCTGATTTCGGTTCCCTGTTTGATGCAGTGCGGAAGCAGGAGCTTGCAAGCTTCCCTCTGGAGATCTCAAATAAATGTTCACTCTGTGTTGTAATTGCAGCAGGCGGATATCCTGGTAAATATGCAAAGGGCAATGTAGTCCACTACATGCCTCTTTTCCGGGATGACCTGGTTGTTATTTTCCACGCCTCCACAGGCCGTGATATGGATAACAACATCATCACAGGCGGAGGAAGATGTTTCTCTGTTGTAGGCCTTGGAAAGGATTTTGCCGAGGCAAGCAAGTATGCTTATATTGCTGCTGATGAGGTATATTTCAAGGACTGCTTCCACCGGAGCGACATAGGAAAGAAGTTCTTCGAGGAATTATAAGGAGTTCTGCCGGACAACCTCGTACATAAGAATGCCGGCTGCTACAGAGACATTGAAGGAATCCACATGACCATGGGCCGGAATAGAGATTATTCCATCGCTTTTTTCGGCCAGTATCTTTGATACACCGGCTCCTTCGCTTCCCATTACGATTGCAGTGCGACCCTTCAGGTTAAGCTTCCAGCTGGCCTGGCCGTCCATATCGGCAGCATAGATCCAGTAGCCGGCTTCCTTTAATAAATCAATGGAGCGGGAAAGATTTTCCACAGCAACGCTTACGAATTCCCTTGCACCGGCAGATGTCTTTCCGATGATCTCGCTGTCCTTTGCAGAACGGCTCTGGGGAATGATGATCAGGTCTACACCGAACTGGTCTGCAGAGCGCAGTATTGCACCGTAGTTGTGGGGATCGGTGATGCCGTCTAAAAGCAATACAAGAGATTTTTCTTTTTCGAGATTCTTAAGGAATGTCTTGAGGGTGATGTTCTGAAGGCTGGTCTTGCGTTCTTCGATGACAAGCATTATGCCCCTGTGGTCATCGGCACCAGAGAGGCGTTTTATCTCGTCATCCGAGGATTTTATACTTTTGATCCCTGCATTTCTGGCTTCCTGCTCTATCTTCTGATGCCTGCCGCCACTTCTGGATAAATAGAGCCTGCCACGGATATTGCCCGCACGGACAGCCTCCTCTATGGCATGAAAACCAGTGATGTATTCCATGATTCAGGTCAGGCTTTAAGATCCTCTTTGATGGCTTCCAGCTTGTTCAGGAACTCTTCCCACTCTTCCATCTTAAGGTTGATTCCCTGCTTGCCGGGCTCCCATTCGCCGTTGTCCTGGTACCACTTTCTGATGGATACATAGGATTTGCCTTTGAATTCCTGTTTCATTACTCTGATATCTTCGTTTATAACAATCATTTTGGTCCTCCAAAAATGCTATTATAATATTTTATAATATATGTATGAGAAAATATCAATCATATTTTTATATCTTTTTCCATAACTGGGGATAATCAATATTGACGAAATAATTCTTTAGAGATAATATCAAACTACATAATTAAGAAATACATATTTTTTTAGAGGAGAAAAGAATGTATAAATTAGACGAATTTATGGCAGAGCTCGAGAGAAAGAACCCTGCACAGCCAGAGTTTATCCAGGCTGCAAGAGAGGTTGTTGCTTCTGTTATCGACATCGTGAACAAGACACCAAAATACCTTAGCAATAAGATCCTTGACAGAATTGTTGAACCAGAAAGAGTTATCCAGTTCAGAGTTGAATGGGAAGATGACAAGCATCAGATCCAGGTCAACCGCGGATACAGAGTTCAGTTCAACAGCGCAATCGGTCCTTATAAGGGCGGTCTCCGCTTCAACAAGAACGTAACCCTTGGAACACTTAAGTTCCTGGGATTCGAGCAGATTTTCAAGAACTCACTTACAACACTCCCTATGGGCGGTGGTAAGGGTGGTTCCGACTTCGATCCAACCGGAAAGTCTGACAATGAGATCCTGCGCTTCTGCCGCAGCTTCATGACAGAGCTCCAGAAATATATCGGACCAGACACAGACGTTCCAGCAGGTGACCTTGGTGTAGGTGGAAGAGAGATTGGTTTCATGTATGGCCAGTACAAGAGAATCCGCCAGGAGAACACAGGTGTTCTTACCGGAAAGGGACAGACATGGGGCGGTTCACTTATCAGACCAGAGGCAACAGGATATGGCGCACTCTACTTCGCAGACGAAGTTCTTAAATACAACAAAGATACACTCAAAGGAAAGAGAGCAATTGTTTCCGGTTTCGGTAACGTAGCATGGGGTGCAGTTACAAAGGCTGCATTCTATGGTGCAAAAGTTGTTGCAATCTCCGGACCAGATGGATACATCCTGGACGAAGCTGGCGTAAGCACACCAGAAAAGATTGCTTACATGCTTGAGCTCAGACAGTCAAACAAGAACATCGTTGCTCCTTATGCAGAGAAGTTCAAGGGTGCAAAGTTTGTTCCTGGAAAGAAGATCTGGGAAGTTCCTTGCGAAATCGCATTCACAGCAGCTCTCCAGAACGAGCTTGACGGCAAGGATGCCGATAAGCTTATCAAGAACGGCGTAAAGTATGTAATCGAAGTTTCCAACATGGGTTGTACACCAGAAGCTATCGAGAAATTCCAGGCAAAGAAGATTCCATTTGCTCCAGGAAAAGCAGCTAACGCAGGTGGTGTAGCAGTTTCCGGACTCGAGATGAGCCAGAACGCAGAGCACCTTAAGTGGAAGGCTTCTGAGGTAGATGAAAAGCTTAAGACAATCATGAAGAACATCTTCGACGCATGCGTTCGCGAAGGAAAGCAGAAGAACGGATATGTCGACTATGTTAAGGGCGCTAACATCGCAGGCTTCAAGAAAGTTGCAGATGCAATGTGCGAGCTCGGATACTGATTCGAGTATCAATATATATAAAGCCTCCTGGAAACAGGAGGCTTTTTTTATTTGTCCGGGGTATAAAGGCGGCCCTGCCAGGTGCCTCTTCTTTCCATCTCCTTCTGCAGCAGGGCGTAGATGTTGCCCTTGGCCATATAGCGGCGCGGTGCTGCCCGGTCGGATGAGTAGGTGTCGCAGGTCAGGCGCATAAGTATTATGTCGCTTCGCAGGTGCTCGATCACCTTTATCAAGTACTCCATATACAGTTCCCGGGAAGGGGCGGTGACCTCTCCTTTTAAGTACTCGTTGTACAGCTCTGTATTGTAGGTGATGTTCAGGTCGTGGAGCTTCACCGCATAAGGATGTAGCTGGTTGATGAAATCCACAGAGGCCAGCATGTCGCCGAAATCTTCTCCTGGAAGCCCCAGGATGAGGTGTGAGGCAACTTTTATGCCCTGGGAATGAAGTAAGTCGAAGGCTTCCTTGTACTGCGCTCTTGTGTGGCCTCTGTG
>JAFZIU010000113.1 GCA_017554185.1 Spirochaetia bacterium | reverse complement strand
TGGTTTTGTATTCTTCCTCTCTTAGGTTTGATAATAGGTTGGACTGTACGTTGGGTATATGCCAAGTTTCAGCTTTCATCCTCTGAACAGAAGGCAGAGCGCATCAAGCAGGATGCTGTAAAAGAGGCGGAAGCGATAAAGAAGGAGCTTGTCCTTGAGACTAAGGATCAGCTCTTGAGGGAGCGCAACCAGCAGGAACGGGAATTCCGAGACAGACGTGCTGAGCTTCAGAAGCAGGAAAGACGACTTATACAGAAAGAAGATAACCTGGACAATAAGTTAGGTATCTTGGAGAAGCAGACACAAGAGATTGCTGACCGTGAGAGAGGTTTAAAGGAAAGAGATTCTGCCCTTACAGAGCAGGAGAATATCTGGCGCAAGAAACTGGAAGAGGTTTCACAGCTTACTGCAGATCAGGCAAAGCAGCTTATTATCCAGTCCATGGAGAACGAGGCAAGGCATGATGCTCAGGTTCTTTTGAATAAGATTGAGCAGGAAGCCCAGCTGAGTGCTGAGAAGAAAGCCAGAGAGATTTTAGTCACCACAATCCAGAGAGTTGCCACAGAGGTTACAGGTGATGTAACAGTAACCTCGGTATCGCTCCCTACAGACGAGATGAAGGGACGTATCATCGGACGTGAGGGAAGGAACATCCGTACCCTTGAGACACTTACCGGTGTAGATATCATTATCGACGATACACCAGAGGCTGTTGTACTCTCATGTTTCGACCCGGTAAAGAAAGAGATTGCAAAGGAAGCTCTGGAGCGTCTGGTTATGGACGGCCGTATCCACCCTGCAAGAATCGAGGATGTAGTCCAGAAGGTCACCAAGGATATCAACCAGGTTATTTATGACGAAGGAGAGAAGGTTCTCTTTGATGTAGGTATCCACAACATGCCTCAGGAAGGAATCAGAGCTCTTGGACGGCTCCACTTCAGGACCAGCTACGGCCAGAACGTGCTGCAGCACTCCAAGGAAGTTGCCATTATAGCAGGCCTTATTGCTGCAGAGCTTGGTGCAAACCGGGCACTGGCACACCGTGCTGCACTGCTGCACGATATCGGCAAGGGAGTTGAGTCGGACGGCGAAGGAAACCATGCAGAGGTCGGTATGGAGATTGCCCGGAAGATGGGCGAGGATCCACGGGTGGTGAACGCCATCGGTGCACACCACAACGATATCGAGCCTACAACTCTGGAAGCCATAATCGTGCAGATTGCAGATGCAATCTCCGCTGCACGTCCTGGCGCCCGGAAAGAGACTATCGACAACTATATCAAGCGGCTAGAGAACCTGGAGAATGTTGCACTCCAGTTCGAGGGCATCGAGAAAGCATATGCAATCCAGGCAGGCCGTGAGCTGCGTATCCTGGTGAACAGCGACCAGATCAACGACGAGAAGGCTGCAGAGCTGTGCCGCCAGATCACAAAGAAGATCGAGACAGACCTGCGCTATCCTGGAAGAATCAGGGTCACAATAATCCGCGAGACCCGGATAGTGGAATATGCCCGCTGATACAATCAACATCCTGTTCCTTGGAGACATTATCGGTCAGCCTGGGAACAGGGCTGTTTTCTTCAATCTCAAGAACCTCATCAAAAAATACAATGCAGATTTCACTGTTGTAAACGGCGAGAATTCGGCCGAAGGTTTCGGCATTCTCCCTGTCGCAGCAGACCAGTTCTTCCAGAGCGGTGCCGATGTCATAACCACCGGCAACCATGTTTGGCAGAAGGTCGAGGTTTACCCATATCTGGACGAGAAAGAGGCTATTCTGCGCCCTGCAAACTTCCCGTCCGGAGTGCCGGGACACGGCAGCTGCATTGTGGAGAAGCATGGGGTAAAGCTTGCTGTAATGAACCTGCAGGGGCGAGAGAACATGAGCAGCATAGACTGCCCGTTCCGGTGCGGCAGGGAGCTGGCAAAAAAGCTTAGGAAGGAGACACCTGTTGTCCTTGTGGATTTCCATGCCGAATCAAGCTCCGAAAAAGAGGCCCTTGGCTGTTATCTGGACGGTCAGGTGAGCGCTGTGGTTGGAACCCACACTCATGTTCAGACTGCCGATGAGCGCATTCTTAAAGGTGGTACCGCATACATCACCGATGTGGGAATGACTGGCCCAGAAGACTCTGTAATCGGAACGATAAAAGAGATTTCCATAGAGCGTTCCCTTACCCAGATGCCCCTTAAGATGGAGATTGCAGACCTGAGCGTAACAATCTGCGGCGTTCTTATAAAAGTGGATGCCCAGAGCGGCAGAGCCCTTTCCATTGAGCGCCTTGCAGAACCTGTCTGAAAAGTATGAAAAAGGTTAATCTCTTAACCCTGCTTAAGAAAAACTACCCTGAATATTCAAGCGATAAACTCTATTCTCATATCCTGTGCGGCGAAGTTATTGCAGACGGGGGAGTGATAAAGAACCCCAAGGAGCTGTTCCCCGAGAATACTCCGGTGGTGCTGACTGACAGGAAGTTTGTATCCAGGGGCGGCTTTAAGCTTGAGAAAGCGCTGGAGCACTGGAAGATAGACGTGAAAGGGAAAGTAGTGCTGGATGCAGGAAGCTCCACCGGAGGGTTTACCGACTGCCTGCTGCAGCACGGGGCTGCCTGTGTCTATGCAGTAGACTCTGGCAGCAACCAGCTGGACTTTAAACTGCGCCAGAACCCGGCGGTGCTGGTCAGGGAAAAGACCAACATAATGGATGTAGCTCCGGACGATCTAGAACCTCAGCCAGACCTGGCTGTCTGCGACCTTTCCTTCCGCTCCATAGTACATGCCGCATCCCATATCCTTTCCCTGACCAGGGAGAAAAAGCTTATAGCATTGGTCAAGCCGCAGTTCGAGGAACGGGGGCTGGTACCTGGCTTTGACGGTGTTATTAAGAGAGAGGAGGATGTCCGCCGGGTTCTGGCCGAGACTGCCCGCCTTCTGGCCGAAGACAACACCTACATAGCCGATATGATAGAGTCCCCTATACAGGGCACCAAGGGAAACCGTGAGTTCCTGTGCATAATTACTGATTCTGTTCAATAAGTGCGGGTATATCCAGCAGGCTGTCTACCACCGGTTTCCCTGTGGCCTCAAGCTTGGACATGGCCTGATGCCCCCCGGAAAAGAGTATGCAGTCGGCCCCTATGGCGTCGGCAGTCTCGGCGTCGTGTGCAGTATCACCGATTAAAAGCATTTTCCCCTTGGAAGATTTTTCATTTTTTGCATACTCCATGGCCCAGCTTATCTTGGAGCCTCCCTGAAAGTCATGGGAGCCCAGCACATCATCGAAATAATCTTTTATACTGAACTTGCATAAATATTCAATTACATCAGGGGTGTGGGCGGCAGTGATTATGATCTGCCTGCATCCTTTCTCCTTGAAATAATCCAGCATCTGCCTGGCTCCAGAAATCATCTGTGCCTCTTTCACATACTTCGGATAGCTCTCGTAGAACTCTTTAACTATTATGTCGAATGTCACCACCTTGAGGTCAAAGATATGCTCATATGCCTTTATTATAGGGTTTTCCACATAGCTTCTGTATGTCTCAAGATCCAGCACCTGCATATTCCTCTTTCGCAGCATGTCGTTCACACATTCCATGCATATCCTTGCGTCATCCAGCAGTGTGCCGTTCCAGTCCCAGGCAATGGTGGTGTATTTCATACTCATACTGTAACGGTTTACAAATTCTTCTGCAAGGCAAAAAAATTGAAAACTCTATTGACTTTCCTGTGCAGTTTTAATATTCTAATCAAAGCTGATGCCACCTTAGCTCAGCTGGCCAGAGCACGTGACTTGTAATCTCGGGGTCGTCCGTTCGAATCGGACAGGTGGCTTAAAAACTGGGGAGATTCCCGAGCGGTCAAAGGGGGCAGACTGTAAATCTGTTGACTCAGTCTTCATAGGTCCGAATCCTATTCTCCCCATTGCCTCCTGATTTTTCAGGAGGCATTTTTTTTCTTAAGGCGGTTTTATGGAAGAGCCTTTTTACAAAGATGGTCTCTGCTTCGAATGCCAGCGCTGCTCCGGCTGCTGCCGGTTCGACCCGGGCTATGTCTTCCTCTCCCATACAGACTTAGAAAAGCTTGCCTCAAAGCTCTCGTTGACCGAAGATGAATTTCTGGAAAAATACTGCGTAAAGGTGGACATAGGAGGTTCTTTCCGTATAAGCTTGATAGAGAAGGAGAACTATGACTGCATCTTCTGGCGGGACGGCGGCTGTGCTGTATACGATGTCCGTCCGCTCCAGTGCCGGAGCTATCCATTCTGGGCCCCTTACCTTGAGTCAAGGGAGGCCTGGGACAGCGTTGCATCATCCTGTCCGGGTATAAACAGGGGAAAGCTTCATACCAGGCAGGAGATAGAGGAGCATCTTGCCAGAAGGAAGATGGAGAGACTTATCACAATATGACAGAGATAGACCAGAATATCTGCAACGAACTTTATTTTCTCCTTTCTGCTGTGGACAACAGCCTCTCTCCATCACTCTACGCCTTTAAATGCCAGCTGGAAAAGCAGGTGTATCAGCACTTCTCGATACAGGAGATAGAACGCCTCAAGGCGCAGGCAAAAGAAAACCTTTTCCCAGACAAGGATAAAAAGAAATGAAAGCCCTTGTAGTGCTTCTTATCATTTTCGGTGTCGTCCTGCTCATGGCCGGCATTGCCTGCGGCGGTATCTGGTATGCTCTGCACTATTATGGCCAGTGTGCAGACCCAGACGGCGAGCCTGTCGTCTTTGTGGTGGAGAACGGGGAGCACCTTCCCCATATAGCAGAGCGCCTCGAGAATCAGCACCTTATAAAATCGGCTCTTTTCCTGCGTATCCTTGCCAAGCTTGATAAGACAGAAAACAGCTTCAAGTCGGGACAGTACAGTCTCAGTGCGGCCATGACTCCCCGTGAGATACAGAACCTTCTTGTGGCAGGAACAGGCATCAACATAAAGGTGACTATTCCCGAAGGATATACCTTGAACCGTATTGCCTGCATCCTTGAGGAGTCCGATATTGCAGATGCCCAGGAGTTCATAGCGGCAGCCCATGACAAGGAGCTCCTTGCCCAGTACTTCATCACTGCCGACAGCGCCCAGGGGTATATCTTCCCCGACTCCTACCTTTTCCAGAAAGGGCTTTCTGCCAAGACAGTGCTTTCTGCACTGCTTGACACCTTCTATTCCAAACTGGAATCCTTCTATCCGGACTGGAAAAAACTGACCCCGGAAGAGATTTACAGCAGAGTGATCATTGCCTCAATAGTGGAGCGGGAATATAGACTCCCCAAGGAGGCACCCCTCATTGCATCGGTTTTCTACAACAGGCTTGAACACAACATCGCCCTCTCTTCCTGTGCCACAGTGGAATACATAATCACCGAAATACAGGGGAAAAAGCATCCTGAGTTCATAACCTATGATGACCTTAAGATAGACTCTCCATATAACACCTACTTAAACCGCGGTCTGCCCCCCACTCCTATATGCAACCCGGGTGCGGTCTCTCTGGAAGCTGCCTTCAACCCGCCCGAGACCGACTATCTCTACTTCCTGCTCAAGAACAAGGAGACCGGCGAGCACTACTTCTCCAAGCGGTTCTCGGAGCATAACAATGCACGGGTCCTCTACCTGAAGAAGCGGTGACTTGCCTTCTGAAAACATTTGTTGTAAAATAAAAAAAGAGGGTTAATTTTATGGCTTTTTTCGGCATGATAGTATGCCTTGCTGCAATTATTGCAATCATTATTTTTGCTGGACTCAAGATCAAGTCAAAATGGCTGGCCATAGTTGTTGCTGTCATTTTAAGCTGTACGGTCATGATGCCGTTATCCTGCTGTGCAGGCAAATGGTATAAGAAACACAAGGAACAGGTTAAGATAGAGAGAGCTGCAGAAAAGAAGGCCGCAGAAAAGGCAAAACAGCCGGACAAAAGCAACTTATAATTCTTGATATTTTTACAGCATCTGTCCTCTTTGTTTGTTTACAATTTACCTTTTTTTTAGTATATTAAATAGAATGTTCCTTCCAGACGAAGTTATTAAAGAAATCGCCGACAGAACCGATATCGAGCAGCTTATCGGGCGGTATGTCACTCTCCAGCGGGCCGGCAGCCGGCTTAAAGGACTGTGTCCATTCCACCACGAGAAGACTCCGTCCTTCACTGTCTCCCCTGACAAGGGTGTTTTCCACTGCTTCGGCTGCAAGAAAGGGGGCAATGCCTTCACCTTCCTTATGGAGATGGAGAAGATGACCTTCCCCGAGGCTGCCGAGTATCTGGCAAAAGAGGCAGGAATATCGCTGGAGGAATATAAGAACGCAGGGACATACCAGGGTGCGTCGGAACGGCAGCAGCTTACCGACCTGTACGACAAGGTGGCGGGAGCCCTCCATTACATACTGCTTTCCACACCCGAGGGGAAGCCTGCTCTGGACTACCTCCTTGGCAGGGGAGTCACCCAGGAGATGATAGAGAAGTTCAAGCTGGGCTTTATGCCGGCCGACCGGACCTGGCTCTACAGCTTCCTTACCAAGAAGAACTATACTCCCGACTTCCTGGCCAAGACCGGCCTTTTCTCTGCCCGCTACCCTAAGATATCCATATTCTCGGGCCGGGTCATCTACCCGGTGTTCTCCAAGCACGGCAACGTCATAGCTTTCGGGGGCCGCACCATGAAGAAGGGCGAGGAGCCCAAATACATCAACTCCCCGGAGACACTGGTGTTCAAGAAGCACGAGGAGCTCTATGGCCTGAACTACGCCATGCTTACTATGCGTAAGGAGGGCTTCTGCTACATAGTGGAAGGCTACATGGATGTGATTGCCATGCACCAGGCCGGCATAGAGACCGTGGTGGCACCTCTGGGGACCGCCCTTACCGAGACCCAGGCTGCCATAATTAAACGCAACGCTCCCCGTGTAGTGCTGCTCTTCGACGGTGATGCGGCCGGAGTCAAAGCTGCCGAGAGAGGAACCTTTATCTGCGAGAAGGAAGGCCTTATCTGCGACATAGTAAAACTGCCCGGCGACAACGATCCTCAGGAAATTCTTAAAAAGAATGGGCCCGAGGCATTGCATAATTGCTTAAAATATCCTATAAATTGCTTTGATTTTATATTAGAAAACAGCCTTAGGAATCTTGACCTTTCCCGCTCCCAGGGTATTATGGCTCTCTACAGCCGTCTCTTCCCCCTGATTGATCTTTCAGATTCCGAGGTGCGTAAAGAACAGCGTCTTAAGGCACTTGCCGATAAGATAAATGCCGATTATAAGTCGGTCTATAACGACTACAACAAGAGAAAAGGGGGTATAGGTCAGGATTTTAACAGTGTTACCGCTGTTCAGGAGAACAGAATTTCATCGGAGCTTTTCCTGCTTCTTGCAGTAATGGCCAACAGCCAGTATTTTGAGCTTGTCAGAAACGAGCTGACTGCCGATGATTTCTATGACAGCAGGGCACGGGATTTGTTCATTACAATGGAAGAATGCTTTAGGAACGGAGTTTTCTCAGAGGATGTGATATTGAATCACCTGGAGAACGAAAAACTCAAAGAGATTATTATACAGAAGCTCTCTTCCGACGAATTCAAGTTGAATGCTGAATCTATAATCAAGGACAGTATACGGAACGTCCAGATGAACAACCTGGTTATAAAGAGGCTCCGGGTTGAAAGGATGATCCGCAAGGCAGCTTCGGAACAGGGGACTGTACCGGAGGAACTTATCGAAGACAAGCAGTTTTATGACGATGAAATTGAAAAATTGAAAGGGATGAGAAGTTAATGACAGAGTTGCAGAACGATCCTGCTGTTAAAAAAATTATCGAGTATGGCAAAAGCAAGAAGCGCATAACCTATGATGAGCTGAACGATCTTTTGCCTGGCGAGCTTAATTCTTCTGACAAGATTGACGAGATTATCGAGCTTCTGGAGAAGAATGACATTGCCCTGGAAGAATCGGAAGAAGATTTTGAGGATGTGGATGAAGACGAGGACGAAGATGAAAAATCCTCCAGCATGTCATCGGATGATAAAGATGGTATTGTGGACGATCCTATCCGCCTCTACCTTAGGGAGATTGGAAAAGAGACCCTGCTTACTGCCGAACAGGAGGTTATCCTCTCAAAGCAGATGGAAGAAGGTGGAAATATCCTTAAGCGTGTTATAAGCCATTCGGGAATTATTATTCCAGAAGCCTACAGATTGTCGCAGAAAGTTTTCTCAAGGGCCGATGCAAACGAGCAGAGCATGACCAAAAAAGAGATTTCTGATCTTATGGCCGAGCGGCGCAGGCTGAACCAATTCTATAAAGAACCTCTTAAAGATGTCCTTCCTGCACTCAAATCCTATATGGAGCAGAAGAACAAGATCCTAAGTCTTGGAGGAAATATTCTCGAGGACGATGCCCTCCGGCGCAAGGCTAAGAACATTATGAACCGTCTTAAGAACATGGATCTTCAGCAGGAGGAAATCAACCGGCTGTCGGAAAAATTCATCGAAACCTCGTATAAAATTGACAAGTACATCACAGAGCAGCAGAAAATTGAGAAGAGTCTCGAAGTCTCAAGTCC